>NZ_JALOCP010000021.1:0-149302 GCF_030511745.1 Paraburkholderia sp. SECH4 | reverse complement strand
GTGTCCGAAGCACGAAAGAGCGAGATTCTAGCGAGCCGGACGGCCCCTTGCAAGCGTTATTTTGATACGCATGGACTGCGCCAGAAATGGCGCGAGAATTGAAAACGAGTGGCACAACAAGCTCACCCGACGCTCAGCCGAAAACCACCTCGTTCAGGTGGCCACGTGCTTCTGCATCACGCGCTCGACTACGCCCAAAAAATGATCGAGCCCCGGCGTCGCACGGTTCTCTTCTTTTGCGCGATCGTCCCATTTACGCAGACGCAATGCGTCTTCCGCGTAGGGTTTCTGCAGGAACGCCTCAGCCTCTTCCTTGCTGAAGATGCCGCCTTGCAATTCCAGGCTCCGCACCGAATCAGCGGAAAGCTGGCCGAAGTACGCATCGTCGATTGCGCAGAGACAGCGCTTGGCGTCGACGTGCAACCGGATCGGCTCCAGCACCGCGTCCGACAACACCGGCCGCAAGAACGGTAGCGCGAAATACTGATGCAGATCGTCGATGCCCCGCTCCGTCGGCGTTTCGCCTTGCAGATTCAGCAAATGGCCGAGGTCGTGCAGAAACGCGGCGGCGACGAGTTCATCGTCCGCATCCGCCTCTTCCGCCAGTGCGCCGCTTTGCAGCGCATGCTCAAGCTGCGTCACAGGCTCACCGCTATAGGCGAGCTTGCCGTATTGCTCATATAACGAACGGATGTCGTTCAGACTCAATGCCACGTTCTTACTCCCAAGGTAATGAAAAGGTCTTCAGATTGGTGAAGCTCTTCATCGCTTCCTGAACACCTTCCTTATAGCCAAGCCCGGAATCCTTGATGCCGCCGAACGGCGTCAGCTCGATCCGGTATCCCGGCACTTCCCACACGTTGACTGTTCCCACGCGCAATTCATTGATGAAGCGCGTGATCGCGTCCTGCCGGTTCGTGCACACACCGGACGACAACCCGAATGGCGTCCCATTGCTGATACGAATAGCGTCGTCGAGCGTATCGAAGGTAATGATCGGCGACACCGGGCCAAACGTTTCCTCGCGCACCAGCGTCATTGACGGGTCGACGCCATCGAGCACCGTCGGCGAATAAAGCGCGCCGTCGCGCTGATTGCCGATGCGCAAGCGCGCGCCACTAGCCACAGCCTCGTTCACACGCGCCTCGAATAGTTGCGCGGCGGCGACGTCGATCACGGTGCCCATCTGATTGGACGCGTCGAATGGATCACCATAGGTCCATGCGCGCGTCTTCTCCACGACCAGATCGGTGAAATCCGCCGCGATGCTCTTCTGCACCAGCATCCGTTTGACTGCAGTACACCGCTGCCCGGAGTTCTTATACGAACCCTGCACGGCTAGTGTCGCCGCACGATCGAGATCGGCGTCTTCGAGCACGATCAGCGGATCGTTGCCGCCCAGTTCCAGCACGACTCGCCGGTAAGCCGCCTTCGCCGCAATGTATTTGCCGATCGCCACGCCACCGGTGAAAGTGACGAGATCGGCCAAAGGATGCGTAATCAGTTCGTCGGCGATTTCGCGCGGATCGCCGGTCAGCACTTGCAGCATCGGTGCCGGCAAACCCGCTTCATAAAGAATGTCCGCCAGAAAAAACGCCGACAACGGCACCTTCTCCGACGGCTTCAGAACCACACGATTATTGGTTGCAATAGCCGGCGCAATCTTATGCGCGACCTGGTTCATCGGATGGTTGAACGGCGTAATCGCGACGATCACACCCGCCAGCGGCTCACGCTGCGAAAACACCCGACGCTTCTTGCCATGCGGCGTGAGATCGCAGGAAAAACTCTGCCCGTCGTCGCGCAGGGCTTCGATCGAGGCGAACTTGAACACATCGGCGACGCGGCCGATCTCGTAGCGCGAATCCTGCTTCGACAAACCCGACTCGAGCGAAATCAGATCCGAGGCCTCCTCGGTCCGCTCCCGCAGCAACGCCGCAGCGCGCTCGAGAATCTGCGAGCGCTCGTAGCGCGTGAGCTTCGCTTGATAGGCGGCGGCGTATTCAAACGCGGCGCGTACATCGTCGATGCTCGCCAACGGGACCGTGCCCACCCGCGCCCCTGTATAAGGATCGAACACATCGAGCGTGCGCGAGCGCGTCGCGTGCTCGCCCTTAAGCCGCAGCGTTTCCGCCCGAAATGCCGGATGATCCCGCAGCACGGCGTTCATGATGCCGACACGTGATTCAACGCGACGTCGAAGATATCGAAGTTGCGCAACCGTTTCCCGGAAGGCAAACCCTCGACGCGGCGATTGAACAGCAACGGCACTTCCTGCTCGGAGATGCCGCCGTGCGAGCGTAACGGCACGGTCAGTCCGGACAGATCGTGCTCATCGCGACGCGTGCCGAGCACCACATGTCGGGTACTCACCACGACGATATCGCCGACGCGGTCATTCGGCAGTTCGAAGCGCTCGCAAGCGGCGTGATTGTCGAGCACGACTTCAATGCCCTGCAATCCGCCGATTCGCTCAATCACCTGCGTAACGCTCACATCGTGCGGCAAGTAAATCGTCGCGAACGAACCGAGCGCGCCGTGATGCACGACATAGGGATCGGTAATCGGCAAGATGACACGGGCGCGGCGAGCACCAAGCCATTCATCAAGCACGTCCTGCAGATAGATCACATTCGGCTCGCCGGTCTTCGGATCATGCTTGGCGTTCATGCCGTGGTCGGCGGTGAGGCCGATCACCCAGCCGAGCGCGTCGAGCTTGGCGAGGTAGCCGTCCATCATCGCGTAAAACGCATTCGCGCCTTCGGTGCCCGGCGCCCATTTGTGCTGGATGTAATCGGTGGTCGACAGATACATCAGGTCGAGCTTGCGGGTTTCAGCAAGCCGCACGCCGGCGGCGAACACGAACTCGGACAAGCCCGCGCTATATACATCCGGCACCGGCAAGCCGACCAGATCGAGTACTTCATCGATGCCGTTTTCTTCGCGCGTCACCTTGTCGGCTTTTTCCGCCGAGAAGCAAATGCCCTCCAATTGCCAGCCGAGCAGCCGGCGCAGCTTGTCTTTCGCGGTGACCACGGCGACCGCCGCGCCTGCGTCCGCCGCGGCAGCCAGCAAGGTCCCCGCGCGTAGATAGGCCGGATCGTTCATCATCACTTCCGCGCCTTCGCCGCCGTTCGCGTCCGGGTCCCAGAAGTAGTTGCCGCAAATGCCGTGAACCGAGGGCGGCACACCGCACACGATCGAGAGATTATTCGGGTTGGTGAACGACGGAATCACACAATCGCCCTTGAAGGCCGCGCCGCCCTTGAGCATCTTGCCGATGAAAGGCGCGACGCCCGCCGCGACCGCGGCTTCGAGGTAATCGTATTCGCAGCCGTCGACGCACACTACGACCGTCGGTTGCGAGGGCAGCCGGTAACTGCGGCCGTTGACTTCGATCGTACGTTCGCTTGCGTTTGCCATCATTACCTTCCATCCGTTGAGAGCACGCGTGCTCTGGTCAATCCGTTGCAGCCAGCCTCAATCGTTCGATGCCGCCGACATCTGCACCGCGCCCAACGACCCCGCCGGTTCGCACGCCTCACGCGCGCGCTGCAGGCCGCCGTTCACATGCGCATGCATCAGCGCCGCGGCATGTTCGGCATCGCGCGAGGCCAGCGCCGTCAGAATCGCACGATGTTCGGCGAGCGAGCGCTCCATCGCGTCGGCATGCACCACCAGCGCGGCGCGGCGAAACAGACTCAACTCGCTCACCAGCCTTCGATATGTCTCATATAGCTTCACATTGCCCGACGCCGCCACGATCGCGTCGTGAAACGCCACGTTGGCGCGCGCGTAGGCATCGTGATCCTGCGCATCGAGCGCGGCGCGCATCGCGTCGAGCCACTCGCGCAACACCGCAAGCTTCTGCGCATCGATACGCGAAGCCAGCATCCGGCACGCCGCTTCCTCAAGCACCGCGCGCACCGCATAAATCTCGTCCGCTTCAGCCAGCGACACCGTTCGCACGAACACGCCGCGGTTTTTTTCGGTGCGCACGAGGCCCGCTTGCTCCAGCGCGCGAAACGCCTCGCGCACCGGCCCGCGCGACACTTGCAGACGCGCGGCCCAGTCGGCTTCGTTGAGTTTGTCGCCGGGTGCGAGCGCACCTTCGATGATGTGCCGTTCGATTTCGTCGCGGACCAGCGTCGTCAGCGAATGCCTGCGCACAACCTCAATCGGATCGACAGAAGCAGTTTGCATATATTCGGTCATTTTGACAAATTTCGCCACATCGATATGTGTTTTCGTGTTTGCGCGCCCGCCGCCTGGCATGCGCCACGCAAACACAACAATCAGAAGGTGCCCGTCAGTCCACCCGACGGCGCGGGACACGCGCCGCGATCAGCAGCAGCGCGGCAAGCGAGACCATCAGCAGAATCAGCGACAACGCGGAGGCCGGCAGGTAATACCCGCGCTCCACTTGCCCAACCACCACGATCGGCACCGTCGCAAAGCCCGGCGGGTACACCGTGAGCGTGGCGCCGAGTTCGCCGAGCGAGAGCGCGAAGCCGAGTGCGAGACTCGCGCGGATCGCCGGCACCAGTTGCGGCAGCACGACGCCGCGCAGCACCATCGACGGCGGCGCACCCAGGCTCGCTGCCGCTTCGCGCAGAATGGTCAATTCCGGACGCAACGCGGCGGCCGCGCAGCGGTAGCAGAACGGCAGCACCAGCGCGAGCTGCACGAACACGACGATGGCCGCCGAGCTCGACAGATCGAGCGGACGCTTGTGGTACGCGATCAGCACGGCCAGCCCGAGCACCACGCTCGGCACGCCGTTGGGCATCATCGCGATGGTGTCGACGAACGCGCCGAGACCGCGCCGGTCACGGCCTTCGAGCGCCAGTGCCAGCCACAGTCCGAGAATCGTGCCGAGCACGGCAACGCCCATGCCGATTGCGAGGCTCGTCGTCAGCGCGTCGAAGTCGCTGGAGCCGAGGCGCTCGAACCAGCGCGTGCTGAGGCTGTCGGGCAGGATCGTGCCCGACCAGTGCCCGGCCACGCTCGACAGCGCGACCACCAGCACCGGCAGGACGAACAGCCAGAAGCACAGCAACGCGGCAAAGCCGAGAAACAGACTGCCGAGTATGCGTACCGGCAGACTGCGGCGCACCGGCCGCGCCTTCTTGTGCATAACCGGCAAAACGGTTGGGTCGAGTTCAACGGCCATGGCCCGCTCCTTTCACCTTGCGACGGTTGACCTGGCGGTACAACGCGTACAGCGACAACGACATGATCAGCATCACGACCGCGCCGGCGGCGGCGGTCGGCAGATCCAGGTCGACGGTCGCCGAGCTGTAGATCGCGACCGGCAGCGTAATCAGATGCGCGCTGCCGAGCACGAGCAGAATGCCGAACTCGTTCAAGGTCAGCAGAAAGCACAGGATCGTGCCCGCGGCGATGCCCGGCCACGCGAGCGGCAGGATCACCTTGAATGCAACCATCCAGCCGCTCGCGCCGAGACTGCGGGCGGCTTCGATCAGACGCATGTCGAGCGTGGCGAACGACGCCAGCGTAGGACGCACGACAAACGGCGCGTAGAAGACCACTTCCGCGAGAATCACGCCGCCCACGCCGAACAGGAAATTGAGCGGCGGCGCCTCGAGATGAAAAAGCTGCTGCAAGGCGATGCTGACCGAGCCTTGCGAGCCGTACAGAAAGATCAGCGTGAACGCGACCAGAAACGACGGGAACGCGACGAACAGTTCGAGGAATCGCGTGACCATACGCGCGCCGGGAAACGGCTTGAAGAACAAGAGCGACGCGAGGCCGATACCGAGCAACGATGCGAGCCCGGCACTCACACACAGAATCCACAGCGTGGTGCCGACTACGCCGCGCGTTTCAGGATTGCCGAAAAACGCCGAGTAGGCCTGCAGGCTCAAACCGTGCGGGCCCGTGAAGCTCAACAGCACCAGACGTACAAGCGGATAGATCACCAGCGGACCCAGCACGACCACCGCAAGGAACAGAAGATGCCATTGCGCCGCGCGTTCGCGTCGCTTCACCGCCGCCGTGTGCGAGGCCGCGCTCGCGCTGCGGCGGGCATCGGCAGCGGCTTCGCTGATCGAATTTGGGGTATCAGGGGTTGATAAGGACGACATCGTCAGCCTCATAACGCAGGGAAACACGCGCGCCCTTCTCCGGCATCATGCCGTGGCCACGCTGCATGGTGACCAGCACGGGCTCGTTAGGCATCGCGTCCAGAGCGACCGACACCGACAACACCGCGCCGTACCATTCGACCGACGTAATCGCGCCATGCAATTGCCCCTCGCCAAGCGGCACGATACGCAGCGCTTCCGGACGCAGACAGGCCACCCGCTCGCGCTCGTTGTAGCGCACGTCGTCCATGCCGAATGCGACCTGCGGCGGCAACAGATTGGCCGCGCCCAGATAACGCGCGACGAAACCGTCGTTCGGCGTGTCGTACAACTGTTGCGGCGTGCCGAGTTGCGCGATGCGGCCTTCGCGCATCAGCAGCGTGCGGTCGGACAGCACCAGCGCGTCGTCCTGATCGTGCGTCACGCAGACGATCGTCAGATTCGGCAGGCGCTCGTGCAGCGCCTTCAGTTCGGAACGCACCGAGGCACGCAGATTGGCGTCGAGTGCGGAAAGCGGTTCGTCGAGCAACAACACATCGGGTTCGATCACAAGCGCACGCGCAAGCGCCACGCGCTGCTGCATGCCGCCCGACAATTGCGCCGGCATGTGGTGCCCGGCGTCGCCCAGTTGCACGAGCTTCAACGCGTCGGCGACACGTCGCGCGACATCCTTCGACTGCGTGCGGCGCGCACGCAAGCCGAAAGCCACGTTGTCGAATACCGATAAATGCGGGAACAGCGCATAGCTCTGGAACAGCAAGCCGAGATTGCGCTTATGCGGCGGCACGTGCGTCAGGTCGTGACCGGCGACGGTCAAGGTGCCCGACAGTCCGTCCGCTTCGATGAACCCGGCGATGAAGCGCAACAGCGTGGTCTTGCCACAACCGCTGCGGCCGAGCACGGTGAGCAATTCGCCGCGCTGAATGGTCAGCGACAGATCGTCGAGCACGGTGCGCGTGCCGAAGCGCACCGTCAGATGGTCGATCTGCACGCCGCCCGGCGTGTTCGAACGCGCGCCGTCGAGCGCGTCCGGTGAGGCGCCGAGCGCGCCTGGGTGAGCAAGACTGGCCGTATTCACCGGGTTCATCCTCCAACTGGATTAATGCTGATACGGCGCCCCGCACGAATGCGAGGGCGCCGCCTGACTCAATGGCGAACGGTCCGGCTTACTTCGGCTTGACGACTTCGATCTGCTTGCCCGACGAACCGATCACATCGCTCTTCCAGCGTGCCGTCCAGTCAGCCTTCTTCGCCATCACTTGCGTCCAGTCCACCGGGATCAGCGTCACGCCGGCAATCGCCTTCTTGACTGCTTCGCCGTTCTTGCCGGCGAGCGGCACGTCCGTGCGGCCCGGGATGCCGAAGATATCCGGCACCTTGGCTTGCACGTCGGTCGACATCAGGTAGTCGATCAGCTTCTTGCCTTCTGCCTGATTCGGGCCGTTCTTGATCAGGCCGATCGCGTACGGCAACTGGAAGGTGGTCGGCTTATCGCCGGCTTTGGCTGCGAGGAAAATCGGCTTGAGCGACAGACCGCCGTTCGCTGCATCGTCCAGATCCATCTGCAGGTCGCCGTTGGCGAAGGCGATTTCGTTACGCGAGAGCAGCACGTCGAGGTAGCCCGTGCCCTTGGTGTGGAACTTGGCGCTCTCTTCGAGCTTCTTCAGATAGTCGAACGCCTTGTCTTCGCCCATCAGCGACGTGGTCAGGATGATCACGGCCATACCGTCGCCAGCCGTAGCCGGGTTCGAGTAGGCGACCTTGCCGCTGTAGTCCGGGTGCAGCAGGTCGGTAAAGGTCTTCGGCTGGTTCTTGGTGACGTCCGGGTTGATCGCGAACGAGAAGTAGTTGTTCACGAAAGTCGCCCACGAACCGTTCGGCGCCTTGGCGATCGCCGGCACGTTCTTGTAGTTGGCGCTCTGATAAGCCTGCAGCAGGCCGCTCTGGTCGGCTTGCTGGATGAACGGCGGCAACGTGACGATCACGTCGGCCTTCGGCTGATCCTTCTCGATGGTGGCGCGGTTCACCACTTCGCCGCTACCTGCCGTGACGATGTTGACCTTCACGCCTTCCTTCTTTTCGAAGGCCGGCAGCACATCCTTATAGAGGTTTTCGAGGCCGTCGGCGGTGTACAGCACCACTGCGTCAGCCGCATGGGCCTGCATCGCCGTGCCGCCGAATGCTGCCGCGGCGATCAGCGCCGGCAACAGTTTGCGTGCGAGGCCAGCCGTGGCGTGAAGGGAATTCGTCTTTGTCATGTCGCTCTCTCCGAAAGGCAAAAAACCAGACGGTCGGGATATCCCGATACCTGTTGTGATTGAACGGCGGTAGCGCCGCGCCGCTTGCGTGTTGCCCGCAGCCAGTTGCCGTGCAGTTTCGCCCGAATTCGCGCGGATTGCAGATTGCCGACAACTTTGCCGCTTCTTCTCCAGCCTGACTTACAGCTCATCTACGACACTCGCGCTGCCGGCCATGCCTGAACGGGCACGGCAAGGATCACAGGTTTCCATGACAACGCCATGACTATTCTGTCGAATTCCAAAAATTGACACAATTCGCCAATAATATCCAAATCAATCTTTTCGTCACCCTCCCCGGGCGACGGACATTCATCTGATGACGGAGGCTGTGTGATTCCTGGAAACGATCCGATCCTGTTGACCCCGGGCCCGTTGAGCACTTCGCGGCAAACCCGCGAGGCGATGCTGCGTGACTGGGGCTCGTGGGACGCCGCTTTCAACCGTATGACCCATAGCGTGTGCGCTGACCTGGTCAAAATCGTACATGGTGAAAGTGACTATGTATGCGTGCCGCTTCAAGGCAGCGGCACGTTCGCGGTCGAAGCGGCGCTCGGCACGCTGGTGCCGCGTCAAGGCTGCGTGCTGGTTCCGAACAACGGCGCGTATTGTGCCCGTCTGATCCGGATATTGCAGCGAATGGGGATCGCTTATGTGGAACTGACGCTGCGCGAAGACGAACCGGTCAGCGCGGCGGCCATCGAAGACGCCCTGAATCGCGACTCGCGTATCACTCACGTCGCGCAAGTCCACCTGGAAACGAGCGCCGGCCTGCTCAATCCGCTCGACGATATCGCCGCGGTGTGTCAGCGGCACGGCAAAAGTCTGATCGTCGACGCGATGAGTTCGTTCGGCGCGCTGCCGATCGATTTACGGCGCGGCGGCATCGACGCGCTGATCTCGGCGAGCGGCAAATGCCTGGAAGGCGTGCCGGGCATAGGATTCGTGATTGTGCGGCGCAGCGTGCTGGAACAGAGCGAAGGACGCTCGCCGTCGCTCGCGCTGGATCTGTACGATCAATATGTCTATATGGAGAAGACGACGCAGTGGCGCTTCACGCCGCCGACTCATGTGGTCGCGGCTTTGCGTCAGGCGCTCGATCAGTTCTTCGCGCAAGGGGGACAAGCGGCGCGCGGTGAGCGCTATACACAGAACTGTGCGGCGTTGGTAAGCGGCATGAAAGCGCTCGGCTTCGAACCGTTTCTGAAACCCGATGTGCAGGCGCCGGTGATCGTCACGTTCTACGCGCCGCGCGACCCCGCGTGGAATTTTGCAAACTTCTACGCCGCGGTGCGCGAGGCGGGTTACGTGCTGTATCCGGGCAAGCTGACGCAAGTGGACACGTTCCGCGTGGGTTGCATCGGCGCGATCGATGCGAACGAACTGCATAACGCGGTGGCCGCGATCGACCGTGCGCTCAAATGGCTCGGGATTCGCGTGAAGTGAAGTGAAGTGACGTGGATGCCGCGGAGCGGCCGTGGTGCGCAGGTACGTGGGGCGCTCGCTCATGCGCCCAGGCCGCCAGCCGCTCGGGTGCTCCGTGGGCACAGCCGCTCAGGCGATCAGGATTTCCGGCCCATGCGCCGTGATCGCCTTGCCGAGCGCCTTCTCCGGCGCCAATTCGGTGACCAGATAGCGCGCCGATTCGATACCGTTGATGCGCACCGGCGTCACGCGCCCGAACTTCGAGTGGTCGGCGACGACCACCACCGTGTCGGCGGCGGCGATCATACGGCTGCGCACTTCGGCGGCCATGCGGCTGTAGTCGGTCAGGTAGCCGTCCGGCGAAATGCCGCCCGCGCCAATGAAGGCGAAGTCGGCGTGGTACTGCGTCAACTGATGGACCGTGTCGAGGCCGAAAGTGGCGTCTTCGATATCCGACAGTTCGCCGCCGAGCAGCGTCACGCGGTTATCGTTGCGGCGGCCAAGCAGCAGCGCGATGCGCCAATCGTTCGTATAGACCGACAGGCGATGCCGGTCGAGCAGCACCCGGGCCACCGCCTGGGTGGTGCTGCCCGAATCGATGATCAGCGAGGCGCCGTCCGGCACGAACTCGGCCGCGCGTTCGCCGATGGCCCGCTTGGCGCCGGCGTTGGCGCCTTCTCGCGTATCGAGGTCGGGCTCGCGCCGGTCGCTGGATAGCGCGCCGCCGTGGGTCGTGACGAGCAGACCGCGCCCGGCCAGTGCATTTAGATCGCGGCGGATCGTCTCGCGCGACACATTCAGTTCGCGCACCAGTTCAGCGACCGAGAGCGCGCCGGTTTTGGCGACTTGCGCCAGGATGTATTGGTGACGTTGTTCTGCGAGCATCTATTGGAGGCCGGGAGCCGGCACGCTTGGGTTTCGCCACGATTGGAGAAGGCCGCGGTATTGTATTACGCGTGGCGCGGGGATGCTCCTCTTACGGCGCTTACCTGCTAACCTGAACGCCTTGGCCGCGCGCCGACGCCTGTCGAAGCCGCGTAGTCCGTCAACCGAACTGCCGATGCCGCCACTGTTTCGCCGTTTACTGCTGCTGTTCCACGCGTTGCGTTATGGCGCACGCCTGCTCTGGCTTGCCGCCCCATCCGACCACAAACTGCACTGGATGATCGAGCTGATCGGCCGCGTGCACGCGGCCGGGCGCAGCGGCGCGAGCCTGCACGGCGTGCTGCCCGCGCTCGGGCCGCTCGCAAGCCGCTTCGCGCAGACCCTGGTCGAGCGGCCCGAACTCGCGACCGGCACCCTGCACGATGCCATCGACGCAATTGATCATCTCGAAGCCCCGTTGCCGCCGCAGGAATCCGAACAGGCTTTGGCACGCGCATTCGGCCGGCCGCTCGCCACGATCTTCAGTGCAGTCGATCTGGTGCCGGTGCGCGGCGGCTTTGCCGAACAGACGCACTTCGCGCGGCTTATCGTGCCGGTCAACGGCCATAGCGAAGTGGCCATCAAGCTGGTGCGCGCCGATCAGTTGCAACAGATCGGCGACGAACTCGCGCTTCTGCGCTGGGTCGCGCGCTGGCTGGAGAAACTTTCCGGCTCGGCCCGCCGCCTGCAACTGCGGACGTTGGCGCAGACCTTCACCGACGACATCCAGCGCCGTTTCGACCTGCGCGCCGAAGCCGCCAATCTGAGCCAGACCGGCCATCACTTCGACGGCGACCGGCGCATCGTCGTGCCGGTCGTGATCTGGGACCTGTGCACCAACCAGACGCTGACGATGCAACGCGTCAGCACCTTGGCCGCCAGCGACCTGCCCGGCCTGCATTTGCATCACGTCAAGCTTGCGCCGCTGGCTGCACATATCGTCGAGGTGGTGACTGAACAGGCATTCGAGCACGGCTTTTTTCACGCGACGCTCGACGCGCGCAAGGTGCGCGTGAGCATCGAACCGGACACACTGGGACGTCTCGTGCTGGCGGAGTTTTCGATCATGTCGAGTCTGTCGACCGGCGAGCGCGAATTCTTCGTACACGGCGCGACCGCCCTCTTCGACCAGGACTACGGCCGGCTCGCCGAACTGCATCGCGACGCCGGTCATGTGTCCGACGACACGCGCAAGGAGATGCTCGAAGCCGAGTTGCGCACGCGCGCCGAAGCGCACTTCGCAGCCGCGCCGGAGGAGCGCTCGGCGGGTTCGCTCTTTCATCATCTGCTGCACGCCGTGCATCCGTTCGACGGCGCCGTGTCCGGGCGGCTCGCCACCGCCCAGCGCTCGTTCCAGCAGGCGGAAATGCTCGCGCGTGCGCTGCATCCAGGCGTCGATACGTGGAATGTCACACGCGGCGTGCTGGCGGGCATAGCGCGGCGCGACATGGATCACCGCGGCTGGATCAAGCGCATCTCGCGCGAGTTGCCGCATTTGGCGCATATGCTGCCGCGCGTGCCGCAACTGGCCGTGCGCTATCTGCAGCATGAGCACGATCGCGCCCGCACCCCGCAGCAGAATGCACAGTTGATGCTGGATATCAGCCGTGAATATCGGCGCACGCGTGTGCTGCTGTGGGCGTGCGCGGTGTGCGGCGGAGTACTTGGCGCGGGGACTGTATTGCTGATGTGGTGATGATTGCAGCTTCGAACAAGACGCGCGTCTTGCGTCCCGGCAGTTCGATATCGGCTCAGCACCCTCGCCCGCCGCTTAACCCGCCGCTTAATCCGCTGTGTCGGCGCCGGCCGGCACTTTCGCGCGCACCTTGCTTCCCGGGGCTGGCGCCCAGGCCGGGCGACTCTTGCGCGCCGAATCCACCACGACGATGTAGCGCCCCGCCCACGGCGTCACCTGGCGATCGCTTTTCAATACCCACAGCGATTTGCCGGACTCGACGAGCGCGACATATTCAGCGTCGAGAATGCCGTAGTGGTCGATAAACGCATTGAGCGAAGCGGGAATCCGCACGCAGCCCTTCGAATGACGAATACCGAGCAGCGGCTCGAGCCGGTCCGGATCGGTGGCGTGCATCTGGAAACGCATCTGCGACATGCCACCCTTGCCCCAACCCCGTTCGCCCTGCGCCCAGCCGAGGTCGAAGATCCGCATGTCGCGCTTGCCGTAGCCGCGGATGTGGTTCTCGTTCAGTGTGCCTTCGGAGCGAAAGTCCATGTTGGACGGCGTATGTTCGAACACGCCGAGCGGCGTGATGAAGTGGTCGTACTCGCCAGGCCTGCCCGTTGAGACCGGCGACGCGCCGATCATCTGCCAGTTGTCGGACGGCGTTGCCCGGAAATAGATGAACAGCGCCTGCACGTTCGCGTTGCGATCGACCAGCACGACATACTCGCCCGACAGGCTGCCGAGCATGTGCTCGCCGAGCGCCGTTTGCAGACGGTCGGCATAGGCGCGCTGCTCCGTGGCCGGCACTTTCAGCCGACGCGTGACGTCTTGCGCGAACACGTCCCGCAGCAGAAACGCGCGACGCGGGTCGACCACGCCGGCCGCACCGGGCGCGGCAACGGCCGACGCGTCGACCGCGCGCGCCGGGTGGTTCGCCACTGCGGATGCCGATGGTCGGGCGGACGTGGCGCCCGAAGCCGAAACCGTGCCCGACGCTGCGATAGCGGCGCCACATGACGCCGCGCAAAAGACAGCCGCAAACACGCGCGCCAGATAGCGCACTGAACCAACGGCGCGCGCGAAACTCGGCACGAAGCGTAAATCCGACATACACACCACTTCGCTTCGACGATCTACCGATGCGGAAGTACTGCGGTCCGGTGCAGGCTGGCGAGGCCAATTGGGGTAGTTCATCGCGTATTTGAGCAAACCTGATTATTATTGATTGCTCGCCGGCTCACGGCGGCACTCGGAACGAGGATGTTACTAAGCACATTGGCATCTGTCGATGAAGACTCGACTAATTCACCCATATCACCGTATTAACAACCGATATTCGACGCTCTGCGCCGCGGTTTTAAAAGCAGCGCAAAGTGAATTGAAAGCCAATCCGCGATAAAACCGCGAAACCGATTCGTCACGACATGCTCGCAGAATCGGCTCGTTCGTGGACCGGTCGCTCGAGCAATCCGCGCGAGCGTTCATGGTTGACACTCGCGTTACGCACATGGAGGAAAGAGGAACATGACGCAACAGGACCCAGCCGCACGCCAGGCAAGCATCGCAGCGGAAATGCATGTCGCCGCCGAGTTCGACGCCGCACAGGAAATCGAGCGCCGGGTCGCCTTTCTGGCGAACTATCTGCGCAGCAACGGCCTGAAAACTTACGTGCTCGGCATCAGCGGCGGCGTCGATTCGACTACCGCCGGTCGGCTTGCACAACTCGCGGTCGAGCGGCTGCGCGCCGAACATTACGACGCGCGTTTCGTCGCGATCCGTTTGCCCTACGGCGTGCAAAAAGATGAAGCCGACGCGCAGCAGGCTTTGAGCTTCATTCGCGCGGACGAAAATCTCACCATCGATATCAAACCCGCCGCCGATGCAATGCTCGCCGCACTGGATAACAGCAGTGTGCGATTTAACGACGACTCTCAGCAGGATTTCGTCCACGGCAATATCAAGGCACGCCAGCGAATGATCGCGCAATACGCGGTAGCCAGCGCACGGGCCGGCGTGGTGATCGGCACGGATCACGCGGCCGAATCGGTGATGGGATTTTTCACGAAGTTCGGCGACGGCGGCGCCGATGTGCTGCCGCTCACCGGCCTGAACAAACGTCGTGTGCGGGCACTGTCCAAAGCCTTGGGCGCACCCGAATCGCTGGCGCACAAGGTGCCGACCGCCGACCTGGAAATGTTGCGCCCACAACGACCGGACGAAGACGCATACGGCATCCCTTACGATGATATCGACGACTTTCTGGAAGGCAAACCGGTGAGCGACGCGGCGCGCGCAACAGTCTTGCGCTTCTATGATGTCACGCGGCACAAGCGGGCGCTGCCCTACACGCCGTTCGATTGGCCAGTGAAGACAGGCGGGGAATGAGAAAAGGGAAGTAAAGAAAAGGGAAGTAACAACCAGAATGCGCGGGGAGGATGCCCGTCAGGAATTTGCGCCTGACGCAGCGCGTTCTCCCCACGCGGCGCATTCGAAGCAATCGGCAAACGCGGTTGCGACAGACTCAGTGAGCAGGCGGTGTGTCGTCACTAAACAGATCAGCACTGGCCTCGAGCGTCAGGCCGCCCAAATGCTTGCCGTGAATCTGCCGCGCGATCACCTCGCCCACATACGGCACTTCCGCGTTTAACTCGACAGTAGCGTAGGCGCTGGGTTTTCCGGCGTCGACCACCTCGACGTGTTTCGCGTAATGCCCAAGCTCACGCTTGAGGAATTCCCGCACTTCCTGCTCGCTGCACGATTCCGCGATATTGCGCACGATCAGGTTCATGCCGCCTACCCTCGGCGCGCGCTGCGATCCGCAGCCTGCACTCGCACCGGGCGCAGCGCTGCACGCTGTTTCGCCTGAGCAGCCGCGAGTTGGCGGATCAAGGCGGCGCCGGCCGCACCCACAGCAGCCAATGTCAGATAGAAGGCAATCATTTAAATCTCCCCTTCGAATTTCGTCCTGTTTTCAGGATAGCCACAATCGACAACAAAAGCGATGCGACACAATGTCGTAAAAACGGACCTAAAAAACTTCCGTTAATGCACTGTACCTGAATAAGCAGCGATAAAAATAGCAAAACACATGTTCATTCAGTGGTGCAGGCCCGGTACACGCACCAGACGCGGACGCTGGACGCAAAAATCGGGCCGCACCGGACAGCGACATTTATCGCCACCGGCATCCTGCGGGGGACGTGCGCAAAGGGCGGGCTGATCGTCGGGATCAGTCCGCCGCTTGCACGTTCGGCGCGCTCACCCACCATGCATTCTTGCCTTACGGCACGTGAACCAGCACCGCGGACGAAGCGTCGACGCCGTCGGAGACAGGCGGCCTCATGGCGCGCTGTCGCGACCGTCGCCTCGTCCATTGCTGTCGCCGGTTGCGACATCGAGACGGCTCACATCGCAAGACGTCTGGCTAAAGCCCGAATAGACCACCGACCAGTTACCGACAATCGCGGCTTGCGCCTCCGCGAGACTCAGCTTCCCTTCGCAAACGCAGCGTTTGAGCATGACCGCGGCGCGCGCCTTGCGACGCTCGCCCTGCTGGCCTGCCCACGGCAGAAGATCGAGATTGGCGGGTGCGTTCGGCGAGCCGCCGAGCACAATGGGCACGCGCCTGTCCAGCGCGAAAGCGGGACCGTTGTCGGCAGTGATGCCGCGCGCGGCAAGCATGCGGTCCTTGTGGGCCATCAACTCGTCGAACGGTGGTGCAACCGTGTCCGCATAGCCGGGTCGGCAAATCGTTTCACCGACCGACTCCTGCGTGACGTGCTCGTCGAGCATCGCTGAATCCTGAGCCTGGACTTCACCGACGCGCAAGGCGAATATCGCGGTGAAACCAAGCAGGAACGCAAGACGCATCTTGCGGCCGGGACGCGCCGCACTCCACCGGCGCGCAGGCGTCGGCGGAACCGTCTGGTATGTCCTGCTGGTTGCGTCGCTGTAATAGATGATGCGGCGCCCGTCTGCAATGCCTGCGTTCATTCGTTGGCGCGCCGGCAGCGGCGCGCAATAGTTCAATTCGCAGACTAATTAAAACACATTCAAAATCCCTGCGCGAAAAAGGCATACAGACGCAGGTTAGTGAAGATGCGCCCCAAGGCGCTCGCAGGTGAACGCCAGCGCGGTCCTGGCGTGCACGAATACACGTGGCAGGACCGTGTCGACACACCGTACAAAGGCGGCGCAGTTGCCTGCGCCGCGCCCGGGCACGGCTCAGGCAACGCGCAACCGCAAGCTACTTCGCCTTTTGCACCACCCGAGCCTGCAAGGCGCGGATACGGAAGAGCGCCTGGGTATTGGACACCGTCGTGTCGTACATCCTGGCGAGATCCGCCTTGAGCGCGGTGCGCGAACCACCGTCGAGATAGACCATATGTCCCGACGGATAAAAACGCGCCGACAGATTCTGCCGGACCTGCTGGCTGACAAGCGGCATTTGCTGTAGATCGAGCACGGTCTGATAGAACGGCGTGACGTAGTCGAAGAAACCGTTCGCCGACAGCACCTTCAGGTCAGGATTGAGCGCCATCACGGCGGCAAGGTCGCCGGCGGTGTACAGAATGATGTTGCCCTTCGCGTCGAGCCCCTTCTGCGCGCCGGTCGGATCGATATGGCTGAAGTCCCAATACTGGAATGCCTGATCGTTGAGGTCCGTGAACGCCGAATTCGACGTGTATTTCAACTGCTCATTCAGATACACGTTCCACATCGTCGTATAGACGCCGGTCACCGCCGTCATGGTCGGATCGTTGCCGCCGGAATTCGGGTCGATCTTGCCGGCGATGCCGGTGTTGATCGCCGTCACGCGGCCGTCGTACTCGCCGAGCGCGAGACCCTGCGATTTCAGCAGCGTGGTCAGGAACAGCGAATTGCCGCGGCTGTCGTACGATGCGATGTCGAGGCTCCAGGCGAGCAAGGTGGTTTTGTCGATACCGGTGTATTCGCTGAGTTTTTCGACGGTTGCGGAATCCGTCGTCGGAAACTTGCGCAGCGCCGCCAGATAGTCGGTGCGCGCGAATTGCGCCACTTCTTCGGCAAACGTGCCGAGGTCGGTTGGCCGCGGCGCAATGCCGAGTTTCTTGTGATACCACGCGTCCGCCGCGGTGGTGGGCAACGCGCCGACCGGGTTGCCGGATTGCGTGTAGTCGAGAATGGACGATTGCAGCGTGATGCCGTTCAGATCGACGCCGTCTTCGTGCAGCCGGTACGCCAGCACGCAACTGCGCGCCGTGCCGTAAGACTCGCCGAACAGATACTTCGGCGAATTCCAGCGGTTGTTCTTGGTGAGAAAGCGCTTGATGAACTGCTTGATCGAGTCGGCGTCCTGGTCGACACCCCAGAAGGCACGGTTCGTCTTCGGCGCAATGGCCGCCGAGTAGCCGGTGCCGACCGGATTGATGAAGACGAGGTCGCTCTTGTCGAGCAGGCTGTCCGGGTTGTCTTCCATCGAATATGGCGCGGGCGGCGTAAAGCCCGGCATCGATGTCTTGATGCGGCGCGGCGCGAACGAGCCCAGCAGCACGAACACCGAAGACGAACCCGGGCCGCCGTTGTAGAAGAACGTTACCGGGCGGGTTTCCTCCTTCTGGTTGTCCTGCGTGAACGCGACGTAGAACATCTTGGCTTCAGGCTGCGAACTGCTTGGGTCGACAATGACGAGGTGACCCGCCGTCGCCGTGTAGTTGATCTTCTGGCCGCCGATCGTGGTCGAATGGTGCGTCACCGCGGCTGTTTCCGAGGTATCGGTGACGGAATCGTCCGGACCGTTGCCATACGCGACCGGGTCGAAGAACGGCTGATCTCCGGCTTTGTGCGACGTGCCGGCGGCGGCCGTCGCGGGCGAAGCATGCGTGTTGTGTGACGACTGCGGACTAACGGAAGCTGACTCGGTGTTCGTCATGATCGCTCCATGGATTCGTTAAAGTCTTGGTGTGTCTCTCTTGATGTGTCTCGATGTCTCTTGATGTCACTCGTGTGTCCTGCGTTGCCTGCGTCTCCTGAAGGCAAGCACCGTACCGCCTGCGGCCAGAACGCAACGCACCGGGACCAAGCGCGGACAGCCGGTGAGCGCCGGAGCCGGCAATCAGCGAGGCGCGTTCCGAACTGAACCGCGACTCATCAGACTATAGTGCCGCCGCCACCTTCTGACCATTGGGACTGCCGAGCCCCGTGCACGCATCCCAGCCTGGCGACGCGGCGAAGCTGCCGTTGTTGCCCTGGGTGATGTCGTTGAACGCAGCCGGCGCCTTGTACAACTTGGGGTTGATGAAACCGGCCGGTTGCCCCTTCGCCGCGTTGATCCGCGCAATCAACGCCGCCCACAGCGGTGCAACCGCACTGGTGCCGCCGACCACCGTCTGCGTGCCGTCGATCAATACGCTATAGCCGGTGATGGGCGATGCATCGCCGGCGACGTCCGGCACGCCGCGCCCGCTGAGCGCCGTCTTCGCGCCGCTCGATGAAGTGGCCGACAGACCCTGTTGCCACACCGGCACCGGAAAGGTCCGGCTCACGCCACCGCCGCCTGCGCCACCCTGTGCGCCGTCGTTCCACACCACCTCGTGCGAAATCGATGTGCCCGACGCGCTCAGGCTCGTGCCGCCGCATGCCAGCACGTAAGGGCTCGACGCCGGAAAGTCGACCTGATCGCCGCTGGAACCATCGCTCGAGCCGCTATCGCCCGACGCCGCGCAGACCGTCACACCGAGTGCTGCCGCCGTTTGCAGCACGCTGTTGAATGCCTGCTGCGACTGGCTGGTCCAGTTCGACTCCGGGCCGCCCCAACTGATCGAAACGACCGAGGGTTTGTTGGTCGTGTCATGCACCGCTCGGCTTACTGCGTCGATGAAACCGGCGTCGCTGTTCTGTGTGAAATAGACCGCGATCGTCGCGCCAGGCACAATCGCACCGACGATTTCGATGTCGAGCGTGACTTCGCCGTCAGGCCCATTCGGGTCGCCGCTCGGCTGATTGCTACCCTGATCGACGCCGACAGATTTCACCTTGGGTGAAGCGACGCCCAAGCTCGCAAAGTAACTCGTGAGGTCGGACGTGTTGTACCCACCGCCAAGTTCGATGATGCCGACGCATTCGCCGCTGCCGTCGCCTTGCGGAAACTGATACAGCGACGCGAGCTGCAGCGGCGTAAAGGACGCCTGATGCGCTTTGGCCGGCTGGAACGGCGGCCGGATGCGAAAGTGCGGCCGCGCCTGAGGCCGGTTATCAAGGCCGAGCACGGCTTGCACGATGCCGTGCAGATCGTCCGGCACACTGATCGTGCCGGTTCGGCCGCGGAACTGGCCCGCCGTGTGGTGCTGGTAGTGTTCCAGCTTGACGCCAAAGGCGGTCTGGAACTGCGCGATCGTGCCGCTCAGCACCACCTGGCGCGCTGCCGGATCTTCCCGCACCACCGTCAGGCCGTGTGCAGTGGCAAAGGCTTTGACCTTGGCGATGTCGTCCGGAGCGGCGCTGTAATCTTTTGCAAAGGCCTCCCGCGATAGAGGTTTGACGCTCGGGTCGCCCGCTTCGATCTTGCTCATCAGTGCGTCGAACTGCGCCTGGTGTTGACGGCGCAGCATCACGAAAACCTCGATCCGTTCTGCCGGATCGCATTGCCCAACGACTGTCGAACCTTGTTCCGCCGTGCGCTCGCTTCCCGGCAGCGGTTGTCTATTGACCATGGTGTCGATTCTCCTGTTAGCGTGACGGCGCGGGCCGCAAAGCAGACCCCAGGCACGGCACGCGCCTGCACGAACTCACCGCCGCGTGGCCAGCGGCGGATTGCTGTTTCAAGAACTTCGCCAAATCGTCCGACCCATGCATTCGAACACAGTTCCGGCGTGCGCGGCAGTTGTCCGAATGGCTAACGCCGCGTTCGATCAATGCGCATCGCGCAGCACCCGCGCTATCATGCTGAAGCGGCAATCCAGCCGTTGCAGCGCCTCGCGCGCCACCCGCGCGCACGATCGAAGAATCAGAGGAACCCCATGTCAATTTCGATGTATCAAGCGTCATTGCCCGTGCTGGTGCGCGGCATGACTAACCTGCAAGTCATCCTCGGCAAGGCCGAGGCGCACGCTGCAGAGAAACAGATCGACCCGTCCGTGCTCACGAACGCCCGGCTCGCGCCGGACATGCTGCCACTATTGCGCCAGGTCTATATCGTGAGCGACACGGCGAAGGGCTGCGCCGCCCGTCTGGCCGGCGTCGAAGCACCGAAGTACGACGACGTCGAACAGACCTTCGAAGAACTCGATGCTCGCCTTCAAAAGACGATTGATTATCTGAAGGAATTCAATCCGCAACAGATCGACGGATCTGAAGAACGTCCGATCACACTGAAAATGCGCGTTGGCCCGATCGAGTTCACGGGCCTGTCATATCTGCTCGGTTTCGTGCTGCCGAATTTTTATTTTCATGTCACGACGGCGTACGACATTCTGCGTCACAACGGTGTCGAACTTGGCAAGCTCGACTATCTGGGCGGCATCAAGTAAGAAGGCGTATGCGCTGTGGCGTGAGTGCCATGTGATTGCGACATGAACTGCACATGAGCCGCACATCGGCCGCGTGCGAACCGGCGCATGAACCGCTCATGAGGCGCGTACGAGCACGAGCAGTACACGTGCGGCGTCAAACACGCGGCTGGAACGCGATGATCGCCATGCCGGCCAGGGTGAATGCCACACCGGCCGCATCCCACAGCGTGGGGCGCACTTTGTCGACGCCCCATAGCCACACGATCGCCACTGCCACGTACACACCGCCGTAAGCCGCATATACGCGGCCTGCGGCGGTGCCGTGCAGCGTCAGCAGCCAGGCGAACAATGCGAGGCTGAGCGCGCCCGGCACCAGCAGCCAGATGGAGCCCCCCTCCTTCAGCCAACGCCAGGGCAAATAGCACCCAACGATCTCGGCAATGGCGGTCACGGCATAAAGCAGAAAAGTTTTCATCGACAGATAGAAGCGAGCGGTTGTGTTGCCGCGGGACGGTACGCGGCTGTCTATCGGCTTTATTAACACAATCACTTAGCGCGCGGGCATGATGCATGCGTCGACAGTCGCGTCGCGCCACTCTATTCGCTACCTGTCGTGGGCATCGCATCACCGTGTGCCGACATCCGGAAGTCCGGAAGTCAGTCAGTCCAGCGAAAGCCGCAACGCAAAGCCGATCAGCGCCGCTGAGAAAGTCCAACGCTGCAGTGTCTGCGCGAGAGGATGAGCCCGCATCCAGCCGGCAATGCGCGCCGCGCCAATCGCGTACGCGATGTCGAAACATGCGCCGATGGCGAGCAGCACCAAACCTAGTTCGACCATCTGCAGCGCAACCGGTCCGGCTACAGGACGCACGAACTGAGGCAATAACACCGAGCAGAACAACAGTGCTTTCGGGTTCAACAGATTGGTCAGCAAGCCCTTGACGAAAGCGGTCCGCAACGGCCGCGACTCGGCGCCCATCACACCACCTTCGGGCAATGCGAACACCGGTGAACGGAAGATCTGGATACCAACCCACGCGAGATAAACCGCGCCGCCGTAACGCACCACGTCGTACAACCAGGGCGCACTGCGCAGCAGCGCCGCCACCCCGCATGCCGACAATGTGACGTGGGTGGCCCGCGCCACCCCAAGGCCGCCAGCCGCGGCGAAGCCACTGCGCACGCCGCGTCCGATGCTGGTCTGCAGAACCAGCGCCATGTCGGGCCCAGGCACGGCATAAACCACAAACAACGCAGCGATATAAACGACCAGAAGGTGTGCGGAAATCATAGAAGCCTCTTGTTTTCAAGGGCTCTATCTTGCCGTCGTCGGCGGAGGGTTTGCTGGCGAAATACAGGAGCAGCGTCCTCATCTTTGAAGGAATACGCTAACATTCCACTCCCGAGCCATGTTTTCCGCCAACGCACTGTCAACACCCCAAAGCCATGACAACCGACCTCGATAAAACAGACCGCGCGATCCTCGCCGCGCTGCAGAACGACGGCCGCATGTCGAATGCACGGCTCGCCGACATGGTCGGCCTGAGCGAGACACCTTGCGCCCGCCGCCTCAAGCGCCTCGAAAACGACGGCTATATCGATCAGTACCGCGCGATGCTTTCGCGCTCCGCCCTCGGCCTCGGCGTCGTCGCGTTCGTCTATGTGCGTTTTGCCGTGCACGACCGCGCGGTGGCCACCCGTTTCGAACGCGAGGTCCAGGCAATCCCGCGAATTCTGGCGTGCCACAACGTGTCGGGCAGCGCCGACTATATTCTGCAGGTGGTCGCGCGCGATCTCGACGATTACGGCACGTTCATGCGCGATGAGATGCGCAGCCTGCCGGGCGTGACTTCGGTGGAATCGGCGTTGTCACTCCGGGAAATCAAGGCTAACGGCGGCCTGCCGCTGTCCTGACTGCGGACGTGGCATAGTCACGCATTTGATACGGCGCGAGCCGACCAGACGAGCACGGAGTTTTCATGGATCACGAACAGGCGAGAGCCGAAGAATCAGCCGCGATGGAGCGCGTCTTGACTGCAACCACGCGGGTAAAGGCGGCCTTCGCGTCACTGCAATCGCAATTCCCGCCGGCCGGCAGCGGCCAGCCTTCGCAGTTCGCGCTGCAAACGTTCGACGCTGCGTTGCAGGAACTCGAAGATGCGCAGGCCGCATTCGACGAATTGCTTGGCGATCTGCTTGACGGCAATCGGTGAGTGGCATAGCCGGTCTCTTCACTGCATAGCTGCTGCGTAGGACGCGTGCGGTGGCCGTCTTCAGTTTCCACCGAGGCGGGCGTCGCGTTATTCGGGGAGGCGAGCGGGGCTTGACCGTTAGTTGCGTATCGACGTCATGGAACTGGAATTCCCACAACGCCGCATCGCCCATCCCCCTACCCGGTCCTGCGGGCTTCAACGTGCCACTGCGTCCAGAAGCGCGTTGAAACGGCCGGCGGTCCACTCAGAAAACGATATTGGTCCGCAACCCGACGATCGCTTCGTTACCGACGCGTTGGGACGGATTGCCCGGATCCGGAATACCGCCCGCCGGCCGGAACACATATTGGAAGTCCGCCTGCAACTGCCACCACGGTGCGACCTGATACTGGTAGGTCGCCTCGACGACAGTCTCGGCGCTGCGCGATGGATAGCCCGGTGTCGTCAGCGAGGCGGTATCGCTCGCGAGCCCTTGAGCACGCGAGCCGATCTTCGCGTAACCGACGGCCAATCCGGCAACGTCGTTGTCACGCCCTTTGAACGGCGCTTTAAGTGTTACACCCGCATTCACGCCGAGGTCCACCAGATTCCGATCACCCGGCGCGCCCATGACTCTCGCGAAAAGACCCACCGACTGCGGACTGTCCCCGCCCCGTTGCCAGACCGTCTGATCGGCCACTGCGTAGAAGCTGTAATCGCCCCGGTGACTCGCCGGCACGCCACTGCTCGCCGGATTCGCCAGCGACAAACCGGCACTGTCGAAACGCTGGTCCGCAAATTTTTGCGTGTTGTACCAGAAGCCCAGCTTGTAGGTGCCAGACAGACCGGCTGCCTGCGTACCCGAGGGATTCGCCGCAGGCTGGTTGATGGCGTACTGCACCTCGCCGATGAACAACGCGCCGCCACGCAGATTGAAATTCGTGCCGTGGCGGTTCTGTTGCTGTGGGTCGCCCGTCTCGCTGCCCACCGGATTGCCGTCGAAGACACCAGCCATCACAGTCCAGGCATCCGAAGGCCTGGCGCGCAATCGCACGCCGAGTGACGACAGCGGATAGGCAGGGCCGCCCGCCGGCATATCGACCGACGGCAACACAGGCCAGCCGAAGGTCGCGTTGACGAACGGCGTCGCGAACTGGCTCACCATGAATTCCTGGTCGAGACTCTGCTGCCCGACCTTCAGGTCCACTTTTCCGCCGATCAGGGATTGCTGATACCAGAGCTCCCATAGTCTCGTCGTGTCGTCGGCCTCGATACCGCTAGCGCTTTGCAGGGTCTGCAGATTCCGTTGGCTCAGATTGCTGCCGTGAATCTGCAATGCCGAGACATTAAACGTGCCACCCGGCAGTCCCACCGCTTTTTCCGTGTCGACGACGATACCGAACTGGGTCAGTCCATCGTAAGCGCCGCCTCGTTTGACGCCGCCCGACAGGTTGTTCAGATACTCGCTGGTTTCCTGCAGGTTGAAGGTCACGCCGTAGTTGCCGAGCCAGGGGCGCAGCCCGCCCATGTCGTCGAGCAGATTCGAACGTTCCCAGAGTCCGGTGGGCGCGGCAGGGGTCTGCTCAGCGGCAGACGTCTGCCCTGCGGCCGGAGACTGAACTGCGGCAGGCGCCTGATCCGAGGCGGGCACCGGATCCACTACCGGCGTCTGTGCCAGCACGGACGGCGCCACGCCGACCGACAACAGAAACGTCAGCCCGACGTGGCCGCCCGACATCCACCACCCCGCTCTTTCAGGGACTTTCTGCGTGAGACAAGTCTGAGCGCCGCGCGCGCGGCGCGCCAAAGAACGATACGACAACGATTTGACGAACATAAGCTCACTCCCATCGGGTCCGGCAAAACCGGGCGATGTACGAAGACGTGACCGAGTCTCGCAAACAATGCGATACCGATCAAACAGAGGGAGCGTGCGACTGGCAGACCGGCTGGAACCGGTCACTGAAGACGCGCGCTAACCCGAACGGAGCGAGTTAGCGGCGAAGGAGTAATCCTGCTGCTAACTCGCGGGTACTGCGCCGGCGTAGACCGGCATCGGACTTCCACTACTGGAGCATGTGTCCACGGGGGACTCCTTTTGCTGAGACGGGCGGATTGTATTCGGCACACTTATAAAATCGCAAGTAAAAATCACACAAAAGAGATCGCACTCCGAATTTGCTGGCGAGCCCGTCACCTGCCCCAGCCGTTGCCCTGCCGTTGCCCTATCCACCGCTGCATCCGCGCCCTTCATTCCCCTGTCCTTCCTGTCACTTCTGAAAGACTCAGCCTTGCCAGCAATAGCGAAGTGCGTTGCCGCACGCATAAAAAAAGAATATTTGCTTCGCTTAACGAAGCATGTTGACTTCTGCTTGCGGGAGTGCATAAAATTCGCCAGTCATCACAAACGGGGCCATTGCCTTGGACATCAGCAGTAGTCGATTTTCGAACAGTTTCACTGCCTGACCGGCCCGACGCCCGCGCTCTCTTTTCTCAGCCGCCGTCTCGCCAGCAGGCAGACGGTGCGCGCCGTAGTAACTCACCCCGTGCACCTTAACTAGCGCCATTCGGCCGCGCCGTGCTTACGCACGTCCCGCAACCATATGGCATCGCGTCGCGAGCATCCACTCGCGGCAGCGTTCGCTCACGCCGGTTCGATCCATTCGAATTCCGGTGCGGTCGAGCGCGTGGACGAGCACGTACTTAACGAACGCAGATTAGCAACGTCGATAAGCAACGCAGATAAACAAAACCGATAAGGAGCCGCCATGCCGGACAGTGACAGTTATCCCTTATGCCGCTCAATTGCCACGCAATTTTTCATTTGCCTGAGGAAAGCAAGTAGACGTTCGCCGCCGCGCGCGTAGTGCCGGCCGCGCTCCGTGTCTGTTGGCTTTCCGCAACCCGCGTCAAGCCATACGCACCGGAGAAATACCATGTACATCGCCGTCCTCGTACCGACCCTGCAGCAAGCGCATATTCACAGCGACGCTGCACTCGCGCTTCACAGCATCAAGCCGCACTGGCTCGCCGTGTCCTGGCAGCGCGTCAAAGCGCTCATCTCGAACCCGGCTTCGTAATTAGGCACTGTCAGCACCCGCACGCCTTCGCGATCCGCATGCGCCGCCGTCGCTCGACCCCATTCGACGACACTCGCGCTGCGGATCCCGAAGACGCGCCACTGCATACAAACCACATCTACTCAGGCGGCCAAAAATGTCCACTCCAATCAATGTCTCACCGCCACGCAGCGCCGTTCTCGACGAAGCCCATCTCGGCGACATCAAAGGCGCGCTCGGCACCATCGCGCACCACGATACCGCGCCTCGCAACAACTGGTGGGCCCGCATCCGAACGCTGCTTGCGATCCTTGGGCCCGGCCTCATCGTGATGGTCGGCGACAACGACGCCGGCGCCTTCGGCACCTACACGCAAGCGGGACAGAATTACGGCACCACCTTGCTGTGGACCATGCTGCTGCTAGTGCCCGTTCTCTTCGTCAATCAGGAAATGGTGCTGCGTCTCGGCGCCGTGACCGGCGTCGGCCATGCCCGGCTGATCTTCGAGCGCTTCGGCAAGTTCTGGGGGGCATTCAGCGTCGTCGACCTGTTCATCCTGAACGCGCTCACTATCGTGACCGAGTTCATCGGCATCACGTTCGTGCTGGATTTCTTCGGCATTTCGAAAGTGGCCGGGGTCTGCATCGCCGCCGCAGTGACAATGGCCGCAGTCAGTACGGGCAACTTCCGGCGCTTCGAGCGCTTTGCGGTCGCGCTCTGTCTGTTGAGCCTGTTGCTGGTGCCCGTACTGGTGTCGATTCATCCGCCGGTCGGCCAGATGGCGCACGACTTCCTGATTCCGAACTGGCCCGCCAATTCGAAACTGAGCGATGTGATGCTGCTCGTGATCGGCATTGTCGGCACCACTGTCGCGCCGTGGCAGTTGTTTTTCCAGCAGAGCTATATCGTGGATAAACGCATCACGCCGCGCTTCATGAAGTATGAGAAAGCCGACTTGTGGATCGGCATCGTATTCGTGATGATCGGCGCGGTGGCCATGATCTCGTTCTGCTCTGCACTGTTCGCAGGCAAACCCGAGTTCGGCAATTTCACGGATGCCGGCGGCGTGATCGCCAGCCTCGAAAAATATGCCGGCCGCACACCCGCGGTTCTCTTCGCGGTTGCTCTGCTCGACGCCTGCATCATTGGCGCGGCCGCCGTCTCGCTCTCCACCGCTTACGCAATCGGCGACGTGTTCAAGATTCGCCACTCGCTGCACCGCGGCGTGACGGACGCGAAGGGCTTTTACGTCGTCTACTTCGGCATCATCGCGGCCGCAGCGACGCTGGTCCTGATTCCCGGCAGCCCGCTCGGTCTTCTGACTGAAGCCGTGCAGACGCTCGCAGGCGTGCTGCTCCCGAGCGCGACCGTATTTCTGCTGCTGTTGTGCAACGACCGTGCGGTTCTTGGTCCGTGGGTGAACTCGAAGAAGCTCAACTTCTTTACAGGCGCAGTTGTCTGGGTGCTCGTCATGCTCTCAATCATCCTGACTGCATCGGTGATGTATCCGGACATTACCGGCGAAGCAATCATTGAAGTACTGGCCGGCGGCACGCTACTGGCCGTGGTCGGCTACGCTGCAACCGTGACGGTTCGCAGGCTGCGGCTCGCATCGACGGATACAGCGGCTTCCGCGGTCGCCCAGGCTTCCGCTGGCGAGCAGCAGTTTTCGAAAGAAGCACGCAATATGTGGCGCATGCCACCCCTGGAAGAACTGCCGGCACCGCAACTGACGCTATCCAAACGCATCTGGATGGGCGTGCTGCGCGGCTATCTGATCGTGGCGGTCGCACTCGTTGTCGTGAAGGTCGTGCAGATGACGTTGCTGCATTAAACCAATGCTGCCCGCCTGCTCACGGTTACTCCGGTGAGCGGCGGGCAAACGGCAGACCTTCGCATTACACGCCCCAGCGTAGTCCCGGCGTATGCACTGCGCTGTCCCAATGGCGCTTCATCTCATCGTCGAGCACGCACAGTGTGATCGATGCACCGGCCATCTCCAGCGAAGTCGTCAGCGCGCCTACCTGCACCCGGCCGATATTCAGCCCGCGCTGCTCGAGCCACGTACGCGTGGAATTGAAGAGCAGATACAGTTCTCCAAGCGGCGTACCACCGAGCCCATTGACGAGCACAAGTAATTCAGCATGTGCCGCCGGCTTCAGATCTTCAGCAATCGCCGTCAGCAACTCGCCCGCAATCGCGTCAGCGGGTGCGAACTTCGCGCGCCGACGCCCAGGCTCACCATGAATGCCGACACCCACTTCGATCTCGTCGTCGCCGATTTTGAACGTTAGCGTACCGGCCGCCGGCACCGTGCAACTGGTGAACGCCACACCCATCGACGCGGTGCGCTTGTTGATGCGGTCGCCAAAGGCCTTGCATTGCTCGAGATCCGCGCCGCTCTCCGCCATACTGCCAACCAGTTTCTCGACGATCACCGCGCCGGCCACGCCGCGCCGCCCTGTCGTGTAACTCGAATTCTCCACGGCCACGTCGTCGTTGATCAGCACCATTGCATTCGGCACCTCGGACATCTCCGACGCCATTTCAAAGTTCATCAGGTCACCGGAGTAGTTCTTCACGATGAAAAGCACGCCGGCACCGGTATCGACAGCCCTTGCTGCGGCCATCATCTGATCGGGTGTCGGCGACGTGAAAATCTGCCCCGGACAGGCCGCATCGAGCATCCCATAGCCGACGAAGCCTGAGTGCAGAGGCTCATGGCCAGAGCCGCCACCCGAAATCAGCGCAACCTTGCCGGGCTTCAACGCCTTGCGACGCACAAACACCGGCTCATTGTTCAGCACGACCAGGTCGCTGTGCGCAGCGGCGAACCCCGCCAGACTCTCGGCGAGAAAATCGTCCACATCATTGATGAATTTTTTCACGGTCTCTCGCTCCTTCACTCGTTATGAAGCGCCAGGCGCGCGCATACCGACGCAATCATGATCTGACTCGAACGCGCTCCCGGATCGATGTGTCCACGCGAACGTTCGCCGAGAAACGACGCCCGCCCTTTGGTCGCCAGCATATCGCGGGTAGCGAGCATGTTTTCCTCCGCGACCCGCGGCAACGCATCGCGCACCTCTTGTGATGTCGCGCCCTGTGCGGCCAGTTCGTCGAAGCGCTTCGCGACCGGGATCAGGACGTCCATCATCGTTTTGCTGCCGACGCCGGTCTTGCCGCGTTGACCGACCGCTTCGACCCCCGCGGCAAAAACGTGCGCAAAGCCCGCTGTATCCGGTGCATGCCGTTCGGAAGCTTTAGACATGCCGCTCAGCAGCGAATAGAACAATGGCCCCGACGATCCGCCCACCGTCGAGAGCACCTTGGATGCCGCGATTTCCAGCGCGGGGCCGAATGCTGCGGCTTCGATGTCCGACCTCACCGCGAGCAGGGCCTCCATGCCTCGCAGCAGATTGAAGATGTGATCGCCATCGCCGATCTGCTGGTCGAGCAAAGCGATCTCGTCGGTATGTTCCTTCAGCGACGCATATGCGGCGTCGATGCACGCCATGACCGTTTTGCCGTTCATGTCGCTATCCTCCTGCCGTCGGCTCGGAAATATAAAAGGCTGCGCGCCGGCAGCGAAACGCCGACCGATTGCCCGGGCGTGAAATTGCGCTCCGCCACTGTCGTTGCCACGACGGCGGTTCCCGCGCGATCGAGGATCAGCAGGTGCCGCAGCGGCGAATATTCGAGCACCTTCAGATTCAATGCGTCCTGTGCACCTGAAACATCGCGTTGATCCCGCGTGTCGCCGTCATGCAGCACCACGTCTTCGGGACGGATTGCCACTGTGGCCGTACCCGCCGGCATATGCGCCGAATCGAACAGCGCAGGCGGCAGCAGGTTGATCGGCGGAGAGCCCAGCCGCTGCGCTGCACTGAGCGAAACCGGATTGCCGTATACCTCGCGGGGCGTGCCGAGCTGTACCAGACGCCCATGTTCGAGAATGCCGATACGATCCGCGAGCGTCGTCGCTTCAACCTGATCGTGCGTAACGTAAACAATCGTTGCGCCGATCGTGCGATGCAGGCGTTTGAGTTCGATACGTAACTCTTCGCGCAGCTTTGCATCGAGCGACGACAGCGGTTCGTCCATCAAAAATGCCTTGGGTTGCCGCACGAGCGCACGCCCTATCGCCACGCGCTGCATTTCGCCGCCTGAGAGGTGTGTCGCCATATTGTCGAGCTTCGATTCCATATGCAGCATCTCGGCCACCGCGTGGACTCGCGCGCGCACCTCGGTCTCGCTGCTGCGCCTTCTTGGCGAGCGCAGCGGAAAAGCCAGATTGCCGAACACAGTCAGATGCGGATAGAGCGAGTATTGCTGGAAGATAAACGCGACGTCGCGATCCGATGGATGCACGCCCGTAGCAATGGCGCCATCGATCAGTACATCGCCGGTATCCGGTCGTTCCAGCCCGGCAATCAGACGCAGCGTAGTCGTCTTGCCTGCACCGCTCGGCCCAAGCAACACGATGAACTCGCCATCATCGACGTCGATCGAAAGATCGTCGACAGCGCGGATGTCGCCAAACCGTTTCGATACATTGCGCAACTGGATTTCAGCCATGAGCCTCTCCGTATGCGGGAATCGTTTGAGCGGCGCGTGGCAGCAGGCGGCCCGTTTGCGCGTCGTACAGCAGTGTGCGCTCCTTGCGAAACGACAAACCGACCGGCGATCCGGCAGGCAAACCGTCGTCCTTGCCCGCCCGCACGCGCACGACGCCCAACGCGGTCTCAATCACCAGCACCTGATGCGAGCCGAGATATTCATCGGCGATGACCTTGCCGCGCAGTGGGCCGCGCTCGTCGATCACCACATGCTCCGGGCGAATGCCAAGCAGAACACGCTCGGCCGCCGCCTCGCAACGTGGTACAGGCACTGCGGCGCCGTGAAGTTGTACCGCTTCGCTACCCGCATCGACACCGCGATCGACCGGCAGGAAGTTCATCGGCGGACTGCCGATAAAGTTGCCGACGAACACGGTGGCCGGAAAATGATAAATCTCATGTGGCGGCCCGGCTTGCAGCACTTCGCCCTTGTTCATCACGACAATGTCGTCGGCCATCGCCATTGCTTCGCTCTGGTCGTGCGTCACATAAACCGTCGTTGCCGCGAGCGCGTTATGCAGCTTGCGCAGTTCAAGACACATCAGCTCGCGGAAGTCCGCATCGAGCGTCCCAAGAGGCTCGTCCATCAGAAAAGCCTTCGGCTGCCGCACGATCGCGCGGCCGAGGGCGACGCGCTGCCGGTCACCGCCCGACAGGCCGCCTGTTTTGCGATCGAGAATGTCCTCGATGCGCAGCATGCGTGCGACCGCATCGACCCGCGTCGCGATTTCCTTGCGCGACACATGCTCGTTCTTCAGCGGAAACGCAATGTTGTTGCGCACCGTCATATGCGGATACAGCGCGAACATCTGAAACACGAACGCGATATCGCGCTGACGTGCACGCAGCGCTGTCACGTCTTCGCCGTCGATCAGAATCTGCCCTGAGGTCGGCAACTCGAGCCCGGCGATCATCCGCAGCGTGGTGGTCTTGCCGCAGCCCGACGGACCGAGCAGTACGACAAAGCGTCCCGCATCGATCGTCAGACTGGTGCCGCGCACCGCGACGAAATCGTCGAAACGTTTATGGAGGTTGGCAAGCACGATGGTCGACATGGCGCTATTCCGGGAAATGGCTCGTCACGAGGAACGCAAGTGCGCCCACCAGAATGACCGGAAACGACCACGTGAACAGCGCCAGCGAAAACGGCTGAACCAGCATCGCCATGCCGGCGCCGATCAGCACGGTGGAGGCCGTTTCGCTATAGCTGCGGCGCAGCCAGCGCCCCTGCGTGAGAACGAAATCACGTTTCATTTGCGCACCGCTCCAAATGTGATACCGCGCAATAGATGTTTGCGCAGCACGACAGTAAAGAAGAGAATCGGCAGTACGAATAGCGTGGTCGCCGCCGCAACAGCGGGCCAGTCCTGCCCGCCTTCGCCGATGATGAACGGAATGAACGGCGGCATGGTCTGCGCATCGCCGCTCGTCAGCAAAGACGCGAACGCATACTCGTTCCACGCGAAGATCAGACAGAAAATCGCGGTTGCCGCAATGCCGGTGATTGCCTGCGGCAGCACGACTTTGACGAAGGCCTGCAGACGTGTGTAGCCGTCTACCAGCGCCGCCTCTTCGTATTCGCGCGGAATCTCGTCCATGAAGCCCTTCAGCAGCCACACCGCCAACGAGACATTCACTGCCGTATAAAGCACGATCATGCCGACATAGCTGTCGCTCAGGCCCAACGCGCGATACATCAGGTAGATCGGAATCGCGACCGCTATCGGCGGCATCATACGAGTCGACAGAATAAAAAACAGCAGGTCGTCGGCGAGCGGTACTTTGAAACGCGAAAAGGCATACGCCGCGAGCGTGCCGAGAAACACCGCGAGGAAAGTCGAACCGAATCCGATCACGAGCGAATTGACGAAGCGCGGCAACACCTTCGACGGACCCGCGATCACCATGCTGCGCTTGCGCACGTCGCGCTCATACCAGGTTTGCGCAGGCGGCAGACTGGCGATGAATTCCGGCGTCTGCCGCGAACGGATCGTAAACAGGTTCACGTAGCCTTCCATGGACGGCTGGAACAGCACGACTGGCGGATAGGCGATCGCGTCTTCCTGGGTCTTGAAGCTCGTCAGGAAGATCCAGACCATCGGCAAGGTGGCGAGCAATGCATACGTGATGACGGCCGCGGCGGCGAAGCGCTTGGCGCGCGGCGACGACGCCACCACCGAGTATTGACTGGCAGTCGGTCTCATCGTTGTTTCACCCGGTTGAGTGCCTTCACATAGATGTTCGCCGCACCGAACACCGTCACGAAGAGAATGATGGCCAGCGCCGACGAATAGCCGGTCTGCCACTTCTCGAATGCGGCGCGCTTTAGCGTGATCGACACGGTTTCGGTTACCGAACCCGGTCCGCCGGAAGTCAGCAGGTTCACCATGTCGAACATCTTGAAGTTCTCGATGCCGCGAAACAGCACCGCCAGCATCAGGAACGGCAAGGTCATCGGCAGCGTGATCGACCAGAACTGCCGCCACGGCGTGGCGCGATCCACTTCCGCCGCTTCGTAGATGTAGTCGGGAATCGAACGCAGACCCGCGAGGCAGATGAGCATCACATAAGGTGTCCACATCCACGTATCGACCATCACGATGGTCCACGGTGCAAGCGAGACGTCGCCGATCATCTGGAACGACCCGGGAGCAATGCCCGTGAAGAAGCTGACGATATCGTTGAAAAGACCCGTTTGCGGTTGCAGCAGAAAGGTCCAGAAATTGCCCACGACGGCGGGCGAAAGCATCATTGGCAGCAGGATCAACGTGGTCCAGAAACTATGCCCGCGGAACTGCCGGTTGATCAGCAACGCGAGGCCGAAGCCGAGCAGCACCTCCAGTCCGACCGACCAGAACACGAAACGCGCCGTGACTTGCATGGCGTACCAGATGTCTTCGTCGGTGAGAATATCGACGTAGTTGTCGATGCCGACAAAGTGCGCCGGCACGCTCGGCATATTCGACTTGAAATTCGTGAACGAGAGACGCAATGCCCAGATCAACGGGAAGATGTTGATGGCGAGCAGCAGCAGGATCGTCGGAAGAATGAACAGCCACGCAATGGTTCGGTCCGATAGCCCGGCCAGGCGCGTGCTCACGCGCGCCCGTGCGCCTGACTCGAGCCCAGCCGACGGAAAAGGCTTGTTTGCCAACATGCCTGACTCCTTTAAGCGGACCGGCGGCAATCCGTGCAGGCGGCGCCGGTCCAGTCGGGAAACGCGCTAGTTCTTGCCTTCGGCCTTGAAGACCTTGTTCCAGTCTTTGACCAGAAGATCGAGCGCTTCCTTGGCCGTGCCCTTATCGGCCACCACGTAATCATGCACGCGCTTTTGCATGTCGAGCAGCAGTTCGGCGTAAGCGGGCTCCGCCCAGAAGTCCTTCACGATCGCCATCGACTTCAGGAAGGCCGGTGCAAACGGGGCGCTCTTTGGGAAGTCCGGGGCATCGACCACCGACTTCGCCGCCGAATAACCGCCCAATTGCCACCATTTCTTCTGGACATCCGGCTGCGCGAACCATTTGATGTACTCGAGCGCGTCGTCTTTATGATCCGAGTACGAAACGACCGAGATGCCCTGCCCGCCCAACTGTGTGAACTGCTTCAATTCACGCGGATTGACGAAGAACCCGATCTTGTCGCCGCCGACGTTCGGGTCTTTATAGAGTCCCGGGAAAAACGCAAACCAGTTCATCTGCATCGCCACCTGGCCTGACTTGAACGCGTCGAGTCCTTCCTGCATGTACGCGTTGGTCATTCCCGGTGCCGTGCAACACTTGTAGAGCGCCTTATAGAACTCCAACCCCTTGATCGCGCCCGGTGAATTGACGAAGCCGTCCAGGTGATAAGGCTTCTTCGGGTCTTCGTATTCGAAGCCGAAGTTATAGAGCGCGTTGGTCACGCCCATCGTGATGCCTTCGGAACCGCGCTCGGTGAAGATATACGCGCCGTACACGGTCTTGCCGTCGATCTTGCGGCCCTGGAAGAACTCGGCGGTTTGCTTGAGCTCATCCAGCGTGGTGGGCGGTTCGAGTTCGCGTTTATATTTTTGCTTGAACTCCGCGCGCAACTCCGGGCGCGCGAACCAGTCCTTGCGATATGTCCAGCCGACCGCGTCGGCCATTGCCGGCAATGCCCAGTAGTTCGGCGTATTCTTCGGCCACTCCGAGTAACCGACCACGGTCGCCGGCACGAAGTCGTCCATCGATATCTTGTTCTTCACGAAGAAATCGTTGAGCTTGACGTAGTGCCCATTAACCGCCGCGCCGCCAATCCACTGGCTATCGCCGATGATCAGATCGCATAGTTTGCCATGCGAATTAAGTTCATTGATGAAGCGGTCGGCGTAACTGGTCCACGGCACGAACTCGAACTTCATCTTGATGCCGGTCTTGCTCGTGAAATCTTTCGACAGTTCGACGAGTGCGTTGGCTGGATCCCATGCCGCCCAACATAATGTCAACTGCTTGCCCTGCGCCTGCGCGCCCGTCGCCATGCCGAATCCCAGCGATACGATGGCTGCCGCCACTACCCTTGCTGACGTAAGACGTAACATGTGTCTTCTCCTTGTCTTTCTCGGGTCTCCAACCTGATATGGAACAGCGCCCATGCGCCGGGCACCGCGTTTCGGCTCCAGCGGATTCAGACGGCAATCCGCGTGTCGCGAGCTTCAGGCATGCGCATTCTCACGAAGATAAATTCGGGTTTCCGGCGTTGGGATGGCGAGCGCGCCACGCACGTCGTTAAGAAAATTAATCGCGGCAAGGCCGGCCCAGTGCACGATGCCTCGCACGTCCTGATCGAGAATCACATCGATCGCGCGTTCGGTGAGCTGGCTGCGGGTCTCCGCGGTGCATTCATGGCCGATCACAATCAGACGGGCCTTGTCGCCGGATTCCTGCAATGCCGCGGCAATCCCGGAGATGCCGCCGCCCGTCGCATAGACGCCGACCAGATCCGGATGGCGTGCCAGCAAACCCTGAGCGGCGAGACCCGCACCGTCGTCGTCTTCGGCGAAATCGGGCTCGGCGATCCAGCGCAGATTGCGAAAGTCCTCTTCCAGAACCTGCGAAAAACCAGTGCGCCGCTCCAGTTGATCATGCAGGCGTGACGAGGCGGAAAGCACCGCCACCGTGCCAATGCGGGAACCGAGAAATCTGCCCATCAACAAACCGGCCGTACGACCGGCGACCCGGTTATCGACGCCGACATACGCGGCGCGGCGGCTCGACGGCAGATCGGAGAACACCGTGACGACAGGCACGTTCGCCGCGCTCATGTCTTCGATCAGACGTTCTACCCATGGATAGTCGAGCGGCACGAGCACGAGCGCGTCGTAGCTGGCCACCTGTTCGGCGAATGTGGCCGTGTCGCGCTGACTGGAAAAATCGCAGCGATAGAACGAAGGGATGATGCGGTGTTCGCGAAAGAAGCTGGCGGAGAGCGCGATACCGCGCTCGACATGATCGAGAAAGCGCGAGTTGATCTGGGGAAGCACAAAGGCGACGCGAAACGAACCGGCCTTCGCCGGGCGGCCGCGACTCGCGCGTTCGTCGCGCAGCGTGGCCAGCGCAAGGTGAACGCGCTCGGCAGTTTCCGGACGCACGGCCTGATCGTCGCGCAACACACGATCGACCGTGGCCACGCTAACGCCCGCACGACGCGCAATCATCATACGTGTAGCCGGCATGTGTCTCCTCCGGTGCCGAGCCAGAAGTCGTTTTGTTTTATGAAGGTAGCTTTTTCTGCGCGAAATGCAAGTTTTTTTACTTCGTTAAATCCATCATTTTTGATGGCATGGTGCGGCGCACATGAAGGTGTGAAGCAATTGGCAATGCGATGCCGAACGCTCGCCATGCTGAATCACTTGCACCGCACAAGCGTCAGTTCCCATCCGTCTCGATAGCCGGTTCGCACAGAATCGGAAAGTTGACCGAGTTCGCGATATAGCACTTCTCATGGGCCGTATGATGCAAACGCCCAGCCAGCTCCAGGTCGCCGCCTGCCTGAATGACGACGTGCGGCCGCAGAACGATCTGTGAAAAGCGGCCCTGCTCCGGACTATCGAGCATCGTGCCTTCCGCGTTGTCGCGATAGCTCAAAACAACGATGCCCGCATCCGAACAAAGATGCAGATACCAGAGCTTGTGACAGGCGGACGCTGAGGCGACCAGCAGATCTTCCGGGTTCCACCGGTTCGCGTCGCCGAGAAATGCGGCGTCCGATGACCCGGGAATGTCAGGCTTGTTTCCCGCGGCGATGATGTGGTCTCGACCGTATTCACGGTATCCCGAGGTGCCGCTGCCGCGGCTGCCTGTCCATTGCACCGATACCGCGTATTTGTGCTCGCCGTACGCCATGCCAATCTCCTTCGCTGTTGACCCGGATTTGATTTCGCAACAGGCGCATTCTAAATGCGCGCACCCGTTTTGGTATACCATTATTCCAAACGACAGGAACTCGACGCACATGGACCACAAACTGGATTCGACGGCCGATGCCATCGCCGCCTCACTACGCGAACTGATCGCGACCGGCGAACTGGAGGATGGCGCACGGCTGGTCGAGCGCGAACTCGCCGATCGCTTCGGCGTGAGCCGGGTGCCGATGAGAGAGGCGATACAAAAGCTCGAGGGCGAAGGACTGGTTGAACTCATGCGCAATCGCGGGGCGGTCGTGCGCACCTTGACCGAGTCGGACCTGGACGAGATTTACGGCCTGCGCATCTTGCTCGAAGGCGACGCCATTTTCCACGCGGTCAAACGCATGGACAGTGAGACGTTATCCCGCGCCGAACTCGTTCATCGGCTTCTGGGAGATGCCGATACCGCGCAAAGACAGGGTGAACTGAATCGCGAATTTCATGAACTGCTATACCGGCCGTGTGCAAACAGCCGGCAATTGAAAGCGATCCGCGAGCTGCGCGCTCAGGTCGAGCGCTACGAGCGATTGCAAAGCACGCTGCTCGCCGATACACCGGCGTTCCAGGACGAGCATCTCAAGATTCTCGAAGCATGCGAGACCGGCAACGCACGCCTCGCGCGATCGATGACGGCGGAACATCTCAAGTCGGCGAAGCGCATCGTTCTGCAACTGGTTCGGGCTGAGTGACGACTACTGTCCGAACGCTTTTCCCGTCACGTTCGGTGCGCGAGGATCCGGGCTCATATTCAGGCTGGTGCCGTTCGCCCGCATGTTGTTGAGCGCCGGGCCGGATCCAGTGCCGCCGGCTCCTCCGATCGCTGGGGCGTGGCCCAGGGTGCCCAAGCCTGGCGTTGGGCTCAGCCCGGCCGCGCCCGCCCCCAAACCCGTTCCCTGCCCTGCACCATTCATCCCACCTGCCTGCAAACCGACCATACCATTGGCGTTAAGGTTTGCCGATTGAGCGCAAGCCGCGCCCGTCAGACCCATCATCAGCGCTGCGGCCAACAGGGTCTTTGTCACGATTTTCATAGCCCACTCCATCATGCCGTCGAATTGCCCGACCCATGCTCCCCGCACATCGTAGCGAGGTCGAGCCAACGACGCTCGCAAAGGAACCCGGTCAAACGGTAAGACCGCCCGCCAGCCACTTTTGTTCATCGCTGAAAGCATCCGGTTTCCAGACAGCAACCGGCGCGCGTCTGGCGAAGATTCGCCACAATCGTCTGCAGCGCTTCCTCGACGAATTTACCGACGAAATCTGACCGGCCCATCTTCGTCGGCAATTTGTACAAATGCTTACAAAGCAGCGTGCGTCTGGCGTCCACCGGCCGCGCTGCTGCCGCGTTATTGCAGGCATCTACCCGCGGAGCCCGCAATGAACACGAACCTCACCTCCAGTAATTCGCAGCGCAGCCGTATCCACCCCCTGGTCGCCGGCGCAGCAGTAGCCGTCATCCTCGCGAGCGCCACCGGCATCGCAGCGATGACTGGCCTTCTGCCTACCTCGCACGCCGTTACCGAGCCCGCGCAGCCGGCCACCACGGTCGCCGCGCAGGTTGCCAGCGCTCCGGTCGCCGCGCCCCAGGCGGCCCCGGTTCAGCAACCGGTTCAGCAAACGGTCCAGCAAGCCGCACCGGCACGGCCGCGCGTGCATCACACGCACAGCACGCCCGCCGCGGAGACACCGAGGTACGCAAACAATCAGGGCTACCAGGCACCCTATGAACCCGCGCCGGCAAGGCCGGTCGCCGACCCTTATGCGGGCGAAGTCGTCGCCATCAACACGGTGCAGGCGCCTGAGCCGACCACCGGGCTCGGCGCGCTGGGTGGCGCGGTCGCCGGCGGCCTCGTCGGCAATCAGATCGGCGGCGGACGGGGCAAGATTCTCACCACCATCGCAGGCGCTGTCGGCGGGGGTCTTGCCGGCAACGGGATCGAGCACGCCGTGCGCAAGCAGACCACCTATCAGGTCCAGGTGCGTATGCAGGACGGCAGCTACCGCAACTTCAGCTACCCGACGCAACCGGACGTTCAGATCGGCGAGCGGGTCCACGTATCCGGCGATTCGTTGACGGCTTCTTAACGGGCGAACGCGGGGCAAACGCGGGGCGAACGCATCTGGCGATGTGCTGACGGCTTCGTGAGATTGTGCGCCGGCATGTCGCCCGATGCCGGTTGGCAAAAATGTGGCGCAGCGCCGTGCGCGTTATGATCAACCGTTACGCCAGAACGGCTGATCGCGCACGATGGAGCACGCCTACATCCACCTTTTGCATCTGCTTGCCGGCCATCCGGCGTGGATGCTCACGGTCGTCTTTCTTGCGGCCTTCCTGGAGGCCGTCGCCGTCATCGGCACCTTCATCCCGGGCAGCACTGCGATGTTCCTCGCCGGCGCACTGGCCGGCACCGGCTCACTGAGCCTCGGCTGGGTGTTCCTGTGGGCGATCGCCGGCGCCATCGCCGGGGACGGCATGAGCTTCTGGATCGGTAGCCGCTACAAAGACAGGATCGTCCAGTTCTGGCCGTTTCGCACCCACCCGCAGATACTCGACGCCGGCCACCGTTTCTTTCAGAAACATGGTGCCAAAGGTGTCGTGTTCGCCCGCTTCGTCGGACCACTACGAGCGATCGTGCCGGTGGTGGCAGGCATGCTGGGTATGACGCCGCTGCGCTTCTACGGCATGAATGTACTGTCGGCGCTGCTGTGGGCTCCCGCGCATATCCTGCCGGGCGTGGTCTTCGGCGCCTCGGTGCTGCTGGCCGGCGCGGTGTCGTTCCGCCTCGTTGTCATCATCGCGTTGCTGGTGGGCATCGTCTGGCTGAGCTATCGCGCGATGGAGTTCCTGGTCTCGCATGCCGGTGCGTGGTCGAGCGCGGCGGGACGCTACCTGGGAAGCTGGGCGTGCCGCCACCCAGGCCCGTTCGGCCGATTCGCGCGGCGGCTGCTCGACCCCGAACAGCCGGATGCCAGCAGCATCGTGTTGACGTCGCTGGTCGTGCTCGCGGCGGGTGCGCTCTTCTTCGGCGTGCTCGATGACGTCGTCAGCGGTGATCCGCTGGTGAGCGTGGATCTGTCCGTCTATCACTTCCTGCAATCGGTGCGCACGCCATGGAGCGACACGGTCCTTGCAGGCGTGGCGACACTCGGCAGCGTCTTCACGCTGACGGCGGTGGTCGTGACCGTGGTGGTGTGGATGCTGCTCGAGCGGCGTTGGCGCGCCATCGGCTACTGGCTCGCCGCGGTCGTGTTTTCCCAATTGCTGATTTTCGCCCTGCAGTTCGCCATGCACCGCGCGCCGCCCAATGAACTCCTGTCCGACGCGTACGTGTTTCCGAGCAATCACGTCGCCGCGACGGTGATCGTCTACGGCTTCCTCGCGTTCCTGCTCGTGCGACGGGTCGGCATGCTGGAAGGTTTGCTCGTGGCGACCGCGAGTATGGTGGTCGTGATCATGGTCGCGCTCGCAGGACTTTACTTCGGCAGGTACTGGGTCTCCGACGCGATCGGCGGCGCCGCGCTCGCGTACATTTGGGTAGCCATCGTCTCGCTGACGGCGATATTACGGTATCCGGAAGTGCCGCCCTCACGCGGCTTCATGCCGGTCGTGGTTCTGGTGGTCATGCTCGCGAGCGTGGGCCTGCAACTGAGCGTCAATCCCCTGGCAGCGGCGCCGGACCACATGCCTCACCCGCAGCCCGTGCTGGTCACGCAAGCGCAGTGGACAGTGTCGCTGTGGAAAAGACTGCCATGCTATCGCTCGGACATGGGCGGCGACCACAAGGAACCGCTCACGCTGCAATGGGTGTCGAACCTCGATTCGATCAGGGGGCAACTGCGCGCCCAGGGATGGATCGAGGGCACGGACCTGTCGGCGCGCAGCCTGCTCTCGCTTGCCTCGCCGAACGTCGCGGCGACATCGCTGCCGGTATTGCCGAAGCTGAACAACGGCGTGCCTTCGTCGCTGGTCCTCATGCGCCCCGGCGACACGCGCGACGAACGCGACGTCCTGCGTTTCTGGCCGAGCGGCTATGCCGTGGAGAACGGCGCGTCCGCCACGCCGCTGTGGGTCGGGTCCTTTGCGCACGAACGGCTCGCCCGGGCATCGTGGCCGATTAACATTCTGCGAGTCGACAAGGAAGAGTCATCGCTCGATGCGCACACAAGAGCAAGCGCCGATCTCGGCGCGGCGCTCGTGGCCAGGGTGAGTTGTCAAGGCGTGCCAGTGTCGCTGCTGGCCTCGCCGGTGGAATGAGCGGCGCGTTGCCGATGGTCTGCCTGGGTCTGCCTGGATGTGCGGGTTCGCCGTACCGATCAGGAAATCGCTCTGCGCTCAATCACTTGGCGGCTTTGGCCAGGACTTGTCCACAAGGATATGAACATTTTCTGTGGATAACCTGCGCTATTCGACTCGCACATGCCGGTCGACGTCCATTCGGGAGGCAGCTCGCACGAGCGTCGTACAGCCTGCATCGCAGATGCCGTCCTACGCGCGACGTCATGCTCGAGCGCCCTTCAAGGCGACGCCGGGCGGATCGCGCTGGCAATATCGCGGCTCACCGTTCCGAGCGCCCTGCTGTATGCCGCGACCACACCATCGAAGCCGGCGCCGGTGCAAGGCTCGTGGACCGTGCTTCGGCCGCTTAGCGCCGGTTTCTTCCCCGGCGACGCGACCGACCACAACACGTCAACCGTCACCGCGTCGCCAAGCGCCGCATCGAAGCGCTGGATGTCGAGTTGTACCCGGTAAGCCGACGCCGGATCGCCGCCCATCGCATAGGTGGAGACAAGCGGGACGTTCAGCAACTGCCCCAGGTCGGCGCCTACCACACGCGGGATCTGGCTTTTCAAAGGATCGGCCCAGCGGGCGAATTCGTCGATATCCACCTTGTTGTCACCGGAGCGCACCACGATCTGCGGCCGGTCGACGAGATCGGGCACGGTCACCACCGTGATCAGGACCGCAATCGGCGCTGCAGGCGGCATGTCCGTCTGCGCGGCCGCCGGGCTCAACGTGTAGAAGTCCGACTTGGGCGACGAAGCGCAACCGTACAACGCGGCGAGCGCCAACGCCACTGCTACGATTAAGGATGGGCGCATCATTTCTTATCCTCCAGCTTGCCGCGGATCAGTGCCTCTGGATGGCGCTCGAGATAGTCCGCCAGCGTGCGAATTCGCGGTACGGGCCTATGCAATTGCTCGTCAGACAGGCGGTACACCGTCGAGCGCGGCGCGCACCGTCTTCACGAACAGTTCATCGTTGAAAGGCTTGCGCAGCCAGGCAACCGTACCGGCCGCGAGCGCATGCTCGCGTACGCTGATCTCGTCGTGTGCAGTAGTGAAGATCACGGGCATGCCTTTGCCGGACAAGCGCCGCTGGACTTCGAGTCCATTGAGCCCGGGCATCTGCACGTCGAGAATGACGCAGTCGGGTCGATACGACGGCATCGAGGCGAGAACGTCGAGGAACGCGTCGCCGCTGGCGAACGTTTCGGCAGCGATCCCGATGGAGCGAAGCAAGCGCTTGATCGCCCGGCTCACCGATTCATCGTCATCGACAACGACAACGAATGGTTTGAGTTTTCCCATGGAGAGTAGTCCGGTGTCCGGGAATACGCGGGTCAGCGCACTCCCCCAGACGAAAGCCTACGAGGCGGAAAGGTTCACGGATATTGGACCTTGGTCCCGTGTCGATGGAGTAGGGATCAGGTGCGGGCCGGGTGTGGACCGTGCGGACCTTTTGCGAACCGCACACGGATCGGCCGTGCGGCCCTTCGGCGACACGCGCACCTGAGCAGGCCCCGAACCGGGCCACACTACGGCTAACGGACTGCAATGACTTCAGCGCGAAACGTGGGTTTCGCCCGCACCGCCGAGACCGACTTTGTCCGCGACGCGCACGAGCTGGGCCAGCGAAGTGACTTCCATCTTCGCCATCACGCGCGCGCGATGAGCCTTGATGGTCTTTTCGACCGTGCCAAGCTCGCTTGCCACCTGCTTGTTCAGGCGGCCCGTGACCACGAGCGCCATGACTTCCTTTTCACGCGGCGTGAGCTTGTCCAACCGGCCACGGATCGCATCCAGCTCGCAACGCGCCGCGCGGGTCTCTGCAACGCGTTCGAAAGCGGCTTCGATCGCGCGGAGCAGATCGCAATCGTTCACAGGTTTTGCCAAAAAATCGGTGGCCCCTGCTTTCATCGCGCCCACTGTCATGGCGATATCGCCATGACCCGTGACGAAGATGATCGGTAGCATCGCTTTGAGTTCGCGCTGCAATGTCAGCCCGTCCAGGTCAGGCAATTGCACATCGAGAATCAGGCAGGCCGGAGAATCGACCTCGCGCAACCGTTCGAGAAACGCGCGGGCATTGCCGTATGCTTCGACACGGTAACCAGCGGAGTGGATCAGACGCGCCAACGCACGGCGCACGGAATCGTCGTCGTCGACGACAAAGACAAGTGAATCGGATTCAGTCATGGCCTTTATCGCGACTTATCCTCCGGCGTGGCATCGCCAACCGGCAATGCCACGTAGAATGTCGCGCCTCGATCGTTGTTATTTTCGGCCCATAGTCGCCCGCGGTGCATGTCGATAATGGAACGGCTGATCGACAATCCCAAACCGAGCCCTTGGGGTTTTGATGTAAAAAACGGCTTAAAGATCTTGTCCAGCTTATCGGCGGTCAGTCCATGGCCCCGATCGCGAACAGCGATCAACACCATGCCGTTGTCGGCCGGTTTGAGCGTGACGCACACCATACGGTCGACGGGTGGGACCTCATTCATCGCGTCGAACGCATTCAGCAACAAATTCAGCATGACCTGCTGCAATTGAACCCGATCGCCGCGCACTGGCGGCAATGTCGAGTCGATATCGAGCGTCACGCGCGTACCGCGCACGATCGCATCGCTATGCACCAGCGCCACCACATCGCGCATCACGCCGGCGAGGTCGAGAGGAATCACCTCGAGACCACCCTTCTTGACGACCGCGCGAATCCGCCGGATCACCTCGCTGGCCCGGTAATCGTCCTGGACAATATCGTTAAGAATATCGCGCAACTCGGCCAGATCGATCGGATCGGCCATCATGAAACGCTGCGCAGCCTGCACGTTGCTGAGTATCGCGGTAAGCGGCTGATTCAACTCATGTGCGAGCGAGGAAGCGAGTTGTCCCATCGTCGATACGCGTGTCAGATGCGCAAGATCCTCGCGCTGACGGCGTAACTCATACCGGTCCGTCTTGTCGATGATGAATGCGAGCGTGACGTTTTCACCTTCGAAACGAAATGCACACAGGTCGATGTCGGCACGAAACTCGGTGCCGTCCTTACGGCGCGCGCATAGATCGTCCAGCGGCAAGAACCTGCACAATTGCTGCGTGGCTGGGGGAGCATCCCAGCGTGACGCGTGGCTGTCGAAACGCAGCGCGTGAATCAGCATTTCCACCGGCTTGCCTGGCAGCTCGTTACAGTCATAACCGAAGAGCCGATCCGCTTTCGGATTGACCATTGCCATCACGCCGCGCCCGTCGAGCATCAGCGTCGCTAGCGGCAATAACGCCAGTACCTCACGAAAATAATGCTCGCCGCTTACCTGTTCGTCATTGTCATCGTCAGCGTGTGAATCGTGCACGAGCACCGCTCGCGCGACGTCATCATGAGTTCTCCTGCGCGCGGTTCTCGCGGAGGTCATCATGCGAAGCCGATCCGTAAAACGCCGTCTCGCGCGCGATGCCGGTAGACCGCTATCTGGCGCACCGAAAACCGCGGGAGGGGTGAGAAATTGTTCGGGACGCTGACGTTCCGATTGACGGGGTTGATTTAAGGAATCATGTAGAGCCGCTTTATCCGCCAGTTCGAGATGCGCTGAATGCGCCGCATGCTCACCGGGCATCCCGCGGTCGCGAGAATTCGCTCCGGCAATTGGCGGATTAACACTGCTGAACGCCGCAGATGCGCGATGCCGCAATCCGAGCACCAGCAACCCGAGAATGATCGCGGTTTGCAAAATGACGATAGCAGGCATGACGAAGCTCATGTCCGAACGGCCTCTCAAGATTCGGCACCGCGAGATTGGTTGCCAAAAGTCTTGCTGAACATCGGCGCGAGACTGCGCCTCTTGAACAGCAGGCTCATCGTCTCTTTAGACAGTTAACAAGTCGACGAAGATACGCGCTGTCTGTGGACGCATGCGGAACGAGTGCACCGGTAGGAGTTACATCTGCGGAACGCTTTCAACCGGCAAAATTAATCCTAGTACGGACGGTTAAACATGTAAACGTGATTGAGGTATTTCTTTTGCACATATTTCGGTCCGCCGACGAATGTGACCAAATTCAACCTGTCCAAGTGCTTCATCGATTGGTAACACAGTTTCACATCCCATCAATTGCACCCGTGACCATTGGCCGTGCGATAGCAGGTCTGTCCGCTCGGACTCTTATATACGCCCTTACCGTTTTTGGTCTTGGCTTCCCCGCCTTTGCTCGTCGTTGTTGTCGTGACACCGTTCTGATTCTTTTGCGCCTTCCATGCGTTGCCGGTGTTCGGGTTATAGCCGCCGGCCGCCTGCCCGTTATTGCATTCGGTCATACCTCGCGCATTAGTGGTGCATTCCGCGAATACATTGGATGAAAGCGCAAAGGCTATCAACACGAACAACACTTTCATGGTCGTCTCCTGAGGCAGCAGGCACAAGCACATGCACGGCTACGCCTGCCACGACTTCCAGATTAGCCTCATCCGCTCGCATGCATATTGGACCTTAGTCCTATTGCAGGCAGCAGCATAAGTGGATTTGACCACTATGCCGCATGCAACGAACGATTCGAATCGCACAGTCCCGAAATCACGGCGCTTTCGGTTCGCGTGGCTCTGCTGTGCTCGATGTCCGCACTGTCGATTCACGCACAGGAGATGGAGCCGCGAGCCTATTCTGCTGTGCCGGTGGCTACCAATTTCGCGGTATCCGACTATGCACGTTCGAGCGGCGACGTATCGTTCGATCCATCGTTGCCAATCACCAATGTGCAGGCACATATCAACATCTTTTCGCTCGGCTATTCGCACAGTTTCGGGGTCGCGGGACGTACCGTGAGTACCGCGGTGTCGGTGCCCTATGCGAACGCGAATGCGAACGGCGACGTGAAGGGTGTTTTTCAGCAGCAATACCGCTCGGGTCTCGGCGACGTGCACTTCAAGATCGCGGCGAACCTGCTCGGCGACCCGGCGCTCTCTCCGGAAGAATTTGTGCGACGCGCACCCAGCACGATACGGTGTCACGCTGTCCGTGCCGCTGGCAGCGAAATGGTCCGCCAAACTCGCGTGGTCGCGTGGCCTGGTAACGCGTGTGGGCGGCAATTTCCAGACAATCTCGATCGCGCTTCAATACCACTGGTTCAATTGAGCCCTGTCTGGCAATGCAACTGTGTAGCGGATTCGCAAAAAACGCAGCGCCTGACTCCCACTACCTAATGCCTTTTACCTAGTGTTTTATGCCTAGTGTTTAATGCTTAATGCCCGAGAATATCGAGCGCCGCGCGCATCGGTGCGAAAGATATTTTTACTATTCCGCCGAGCGGCGTATTCATTTCCATGATCAGGAAGATTGCACCGGAAGTCGACAGTGCACACATCACGAGCGCCGTCATCGTCGTGCCGTTGCGAGGTGCAAACAGGCCAAACGTGCCAAAGAGGATCGCCAGCCACGACACCAGAACCACGAGCAACGGTATCGGAATCGAACCCGTTTGCTGAAGAAGCGCGAGCCATCGCGTAGCTAATACATCGTCGACGATTTGCAGCGCCCGCGCCTGCAATTGACGCTGCGTATCGGTGTGCGGCGAGAGTTCCTCCACTTGACGCTGAAATGCTTCTCCGCGGGCCACGGCTTCGGGGCTGCTCAATCTGGCCAGTTGAGCGGGATCGCCGGAAGACATCGCCGCAACCGAAGCCTCGGTTGTGCGTTTAAGCGCGCTGCGAATCTCCTGAGTCTCCGGACCATAGTGGGCCAGCACGCGATCAAGACGAACGATAGCGGCAGCGCTATGCAAAAGCTCCGTATTCATGGTGTCGAAAGAGCCTTTTGCCGACGAAATCAGCAGGCCCAGCACCAATGCGGCCATGGTTGCAACAAGACCGGTCGCCAGTTTGACCACACCGGTGGATTCATCGCTGAGGTGGTGCTGTGGCAGCACGCGGCGCAGATACGAACCAAGCAGCGCACTGCCGAAAACGCACGCGAATACGACTGCCGCATCGACGAGGTGGTTCACCCTGCGGTCCTCCGTCTCTGGTTGCGCACGTGGCGATTCGATATCTTGCGCTCCGCGCTGCAACGTGCAATTGGACCAAGGTCCAATTGTCTTTACGTGCGCGCAACACCACTATTTATTCCACTCGAAGCGTCCCGCAACCGGTATGGGCCGCACCATCACCGCCCTTCGAGGCCGCGAACAATCCGACGCGCCACGGACACAACAACTTCAGCAACAGGCCAAAGCGGTTCTGGTATTCCCCGATATTCTGAAGGTGGGGTTCATTGCCGGCGCGCAAGGCGGCAAGGGGGGTGATGTTCGCCCCCGACGGAACGGTAATGGGCTACTACACCGCGAGAGCAGTCTCCTGGGGATTGCAAGCTGGCGGACAAACCTTCTCTGAAGCCATGTTCCTGATGAGCGATTCAGCCATCAACTACCTCAACGCGAGCGACGGATGGTCGGTCGGCGTCGGCCCGAGCGTCGTGGTCGTGGACGCGGGAATGGGCAAATCGATGACCACCACGACCCTGAAATCCGACGTCTATGCGTTCATCTACGGTCAGCAATGATTGATGGCAGGTCTCGGCGTGCAAGGGCAAAAAATCAGCAAATACACGCCGTGATCCGGCGCGCGGCTCCCCTCGCGCAAGCTGAACGTTGCGCGTGAGGAGCCTTGTCTGGTATCGCGGTCCGATGAAAATCGCCCCATATGACTGGGCGATGCCGCCTTATTGTTTGATACCTTCAGCCTGGATGTGCAGCACCGTTTGCATCCTGAAGCCGTAAGTCTTGCCCATGTCAACGCCAAAGTCCGACCGGTCGAAACTCGCGGTCGAATCTGTGCCGCACACTTCGCGCTTGAGCAGCGGGTTCTGGAAGCACTTGAACGACTCGATCTTCAGATTCAGCGGCTTCGTCACACCGTGCAGGGTCAACTCGCCGATCACTTCGACCGGCACATCGCCCTTGAACGTCATCGACTTGCCCTTATAGACAGCGGTCGGGAATTGAGTGGCATCGAAGAATTTCGGGCTCTTCAACGCCGTATCCAGCGTATTGTTGCCGATATCCACTGACGTCATGTCAATAGTCGCTTCCAGCGTGCCGGTCCTGGCTTCGCGATCGATCTTCACTGTGCCGCTGCTCTTGTTGAACTTGCCGCGCCAGATCGAGACGCCACCGAAGTGATCGGCTTCAAAGCTGGGGTACGTGTGCGTGGGATCCAGTTGATACGTGGTCTCCGCTGCCTTCGCGCCGAACGATGTGCCTGCTGCCAGAGCGGCGATCGCTACGGTCAAAAGTTGCTTCTTCATTGTGATCCTCCTGGGGAGTCTGAGCGGTTTTGCTGCTTACTTTTTGGCTTCAACAATGTGAAACCTGATCGACACTTCGTCGGCGACGACCGACGTGTCTTTCCATTCGCCTGAGCCGATGTCGAACTGGCTACGCTTGATCGGCAAAGTGCCGTCGAAGGTTTGCGTCGCACCCTGCTGCGTGACGGTGACCGGCACCGTCACGTTTTCAGACTTACCCTTGATGGTCAGCTTGCCGCTGACCTTGAACTGGTTGCCGCCAGCCGGTGCAATGGTGCTCGAGACGAATGTGGCGTTGGGAAACTGCGCCGTGTCGAACCAGTCTTTGCCGCGCACCTGTTGGTTGTAGCTTTGGTCGCCGAGATCGTAGCTGGCGGTGTCGATGGTCAGTTGCGCGCTGCCCGCCGTCGGCTTGGCCGGATCGAAGACGAGCTGCGCAGTGAACTTTCTGAACGTCCCGTCGACAGGCACGTTCATCTGCTTCGAGGTGGCGGTTACTGTGCTTTTCGACGTATCGACCTGCGCATGCGCAACACCCAGAAAGGGCGACACGGCAGCCGTAGCGGCCAATATCAGTTGACGGAATCGGGGTTTCATATCTGTCTTGAGCCTCTTGCTACTTTGGAAAATGGATCATGCGGGCGAGCAAGCCGTCACGATCAACTGTGTGGATAAACGATGGCGAATAGCGTATTCAAAGAGAACATATTGTTATCCTCACGATGCAATCGAGCGGCCGCAGGACATTTAGAACAGGTGTCGAATACCCACCATCGCACCGGTTTGACTCACGCCTGGCAATGGCGTCGAAGCGGGCGGCACCACGCCACCGTCAATCGAGAACGCTGCGTTACGCTGGTTAAACACGTGCCCTGCCGTGACGTACACCGCAGTGCCCTTGGACAGGAAGTACATGGCGCGCGCGGCGATCACGGAGCCCCCCGCGGCATTGCTGTTCACGGTGATATGGCCGAACTGTGCGTCAAGCGAAATATATGGAACGGGCAAGTACGATCCACCGACCCACCAATAGTTGCTGGTCGCGTTGAAGACTTTCGGCGTCTGTGCTCCGTGATTGATCCGGTGTTGGAATCCCGCTCCAAAAGTCGAATTGCCAAACTTCACGTAGCCGTCGATGACGGCGCGTGTATCGGTTTGCGAGCTAAGTGGCAAGGGCGAGCCAGTGCCGCCCCCACCGTAGTTGCGATCGATGGCCGCTGCCGCACCCCATTTCCCGGCGTCATATTTCACCATCGCGGACATTGATTTGCAGGCCCGCCAGTCAGTCGGCGATTGGCCGGCGCACCCTCCGGCCGGCACACTATCGGCCACGTCACGTCCCAGTGAATACATCGCGCTCACAGTCAGTCCCGACGACGTGAAGGTATAGGCGATCGAATTGTCAACGCGCGGCTGGGTCAAGTAGGGGTCAAGATCGGCGGCGGCAAAGATATTCGGCGCCAGCGTGTCGCCCGTTAATACCGCCCAGAAGATTTGCGAATATTGCCGCCCGAGGGTCAAGGTCCCCCACCGCCCCGCAAGCCCGACATAGGCCTGCCTGCCAAACAGACGTCCCCCTTGATTCAGCGTGCCCTGTCCGGGAGCAAACCCCGACTCCAATACAAAAACCGCACTCAGACCACCACCCAGATCCTCTTTGCCACGAAGGCCCCACAGCGATGGTAGCGAGGCTGTGAGAGACGGCACGTGCACTGAGCTGGATTTTTGAGCGCCGACGTTCGTCACATATTCGACGCCGGTATCGATGATCCCATATAGGGTGACCGAGCTCTGCGCATGCGATACTCCCGACGCACATGCCGCAAGCGACGGGAGCGTCCACCAAAGCAGCCGGTGCCATGAATGCCCACCTCTGGCCCGATTCAACCGTGCGCTCATTTTCTCGTCTCCAATGTTGTTGAAATCTCAAGACGACGGCACCCCTGCGCCGTCGCGCGTCGAGCCTGCAGCGTGGGGCTGACCGAATATTGATTTGATTCGATTCAGCCGGCTCGGTCAGCGGCTGCTGATCGAACCCATTGCGCGGTTTATGTCGCTATGTCCTGTCACTTTCGCGGCGAGATCATCGACGGCCTGCGGGAGCCGGTCGCCGCGCCACGCGACATGCATGTCGGGCCGGACAAGGACGAGGTCGCGCTCATAGACGGTGCGAAGCGCCGAATCCGCGAGCACGAGCACGTCGAGCGGCGCGCCGAGCGCTTCGAACGCGGCGAGAAGCGGGCCCGCATCATGCCCACCCGTGACGTCGATCAACGTGTAGCGCTCCGGCCGTAATCGGTCCTGGATGGCGCTTCCGTCGGTGAGCCACATATGGGGAAGCCGCGCGCCCGGCCACGTCGTGGGAAGATAGGCACGCAGATCGTGCTGCGGCCCTCCCGGTACATTGTCGATAATGGGCGAGTCCACATAGCGATAGCCCAGTTCCGCTCCGATCATCTCGTTCGACTTGCGCTGCTCCACGTTCGCCACAACGGCCAGGTGAGCACGAGCAGTCGACCCTGCGGGCGTATCGTCCCCGATCTCCGGGCGCACCTCGGCCAACCATGCGCGATATCCAAGCGACGCGTAGCGCGATGCGCCGACGACCCGCTCGCCAATCTGGCGCCGTTCAGCTTCATAGGAGGCCAGCAACCCCGGGCCGCCCCACCCTTGCAGCGTAGCGGCCAACTTCCAGGCAAGATCGGTAGCGTCGCCAACGCCGGTGTTCATGCCAAGACCGCCAGTAGGAATCACGAGGTGCACCGCATCGCCTGCGAGAAACACCCGTCCCTTTCCATAGCGTTCGGCCAGCAGCAGATTCTGCCGCCATTCCGCGCAATACAGCATCTCGTAGGGCAACGCATCGCCGATGATCCGCTCGAACATCCGCCGCATCTCGTCATCGCTCTCGACGGCGGAATGGACCGTCCAATGTCGTGTGGAATCCTGCATGATCATGAAAGTGGGAGGCCCGCCCGCCACCAGATAGTGCCGCCCCCGGCTCGGCCCGTTGCCCATCGGAAGCCGCTCGTAGAGTTGCTCGCAGTAGAACAGGCCCTGCCTCAATCGCGCAATGTCGCCCTCGCCCTCCAGACGGATGCCCAGTTGCTTGCGTACATGGCTCGCGCCACCGTCGCAGCCCACGAGGTAGGCGGCCTTCAAGGTTCTTCTCACACCGTCGGCGGCATTGACCGCGACCAGAACACCATCGTCCTGCTCGGTGAATTCCAGAAACGTCGTACTCCGCATCACCGTGACCGCCGGCAATTGCTCGGCCACCTCAAGAAGAAGCGGCTCCAGTGTGTACTGCGAGATGAGCTGATAGGGCTCGAGCGGAAGGCTGCCGTCGTGGCTCTCGTGCGTGAGCGCGCGAGCCTCCGCCACCGACGGATAGGGCAAGCGCAGAATCGGAGGCTCGGTCATGGAGCGGATGATCTGGATGTCCATGGGGACGTCTTCGGGCATGCCGGCAGCCCGGATGCAGTCCGCGAGATCAAGCCGCCGGAAGATCTCCATGGTGCGCGCGTTGCAACGCTCCATTTTCGGCAGAAACTGAGGCTCTGCCTTTTGCTCGACAAGCACACACGCTATGCCGCGCTTGCCAAGGTCGATCGCAAGTGTCAGTCCTACCGGGCCAGCGCCGACAATGATGACTTGAGTGTCCAAATCCGATCTCCGTTCGCGTAAATCGTCGCTACAATTGTTATTTTTATTAGTAATGCCAATGAAGTTATTGAAGGACGAACTCTGAACCTTTCATATCCAACCAGGCTCGATTGATCCGACTCCTCCCTCACGTCTGCCCTGGTTCAGCGTATGACGCGTTGCTCACTCAGAAAGGAAGCTGACTATCCGAATTCGCCCGGGTAACATTTATTTGATTTTTCAACTACATTTGAAGTGGAGTATAGTTGATTTTTCAAATATACGTACCCATGTAAACCCGCAACCCACCGATGACCATGAAGACACCCAAGCGACCACAAGAACTCGAGCAGGCGATTCCGTTCCTGTTGACACGTGCCGGAGGCCGGATGGGCAACGCATTCGCGAAGGCACTGAAACCGTTCGGCCTGAACCTCAGCGAGTGGCGGGTCTGTGCCTCGCTGCTGTACGTTCCGCACCAGACCTTGTCTGAATTGTCGGTGCACGCGACATCGGATATTTCCGCGCTGTCGAGGATCATTGACCGTCTTGAGAGCCAGGAGCTGGTCAAGCGCGAGAAGAGCACGACGGATGGACGATCAATCAGGATTGCCCTGACAAGCAAGGGAGACGAACTGGCGCTGCGCATCGTCCCGGTCGCGAAGCAACATGAGTCGGTGATACTGAGCGGTTTCACGGCAAACGACGTCCAGGTTCTTCGCACCATGCTGCTCAAGGTGTACGAAAACGCTGGCGCACTTGATGACCTTGTTTGACTTGACTCGACTCGTTCGCGGCTGGAGTGTCATTCTTCGTCCCGTCTTCTTGTCGGCACTCATCCCAAAAAGTAGTTATAATTGAGCGCGTAATCACTCTATATTTATGCAGGCATACGATGGCACGCCCTTTGAGTCCGGAAAAACGCGGCGCCCTGCTGCTGTCCGCAACGCAGACCGTTGCTGAACAGGGCGTGCTGGCCACCACGGCGGGCATCGCCCGGCGCGCCGGTGTGGCCGAAGGCACCTTGTTCACCTACTTCGAGAGCAAGGACGCCTTGTTCCAGGAACTGTACCTGCACCTGAAGCAGGATCTGGCGCGATCCGTGATGCCGGACTATCCGCACGAGGCGGGCTATCGCCAGCGCATGCAGCACGTCTTCGAGCGCTATGTGAATTGGGGGCTGGCCAATGCGGCTGGGCGGTTCGCCCTCTCGCGGCTTTCGGCTTCCGGCCACATACTCGACGACACACGAGCACAGGGAATGGGGCCGTTTCTGGCGGTGTCCCAGATGATGGAAGACGCCGTGCGCGATGGCGTACTGGTGGACGCCTCGATCGCATTTCTTTCGTCCATAATTGAGCACATCGCCGACACGACGATCGAGTACGTCGACAAGCACCCCGAGAGCGCCGAACGTCACCTGCAACTCGGCTTCCATGTCGCCTGGCGGGCAATCACGGTTTAAAAATTTTCGATCATTATTGAGCGCGTACGCGCTCATTATTTGTAAGGAGAACGGTATCATGGCAAATCAGAAGTGGTTCATTACCGGCGCGTCCGGCGGTCTCGGGCTCGCCCTCACGGAAAAAGTACTGGCCCAGGGGCATCCTGTGGTTGCAGCCGTGCGCCGTGTCGAAGCGATGCAGGCGTTGAAGCAGGCCTATCCGGATCTGCTCCAGGTGGAGTCGGTCGACCTCGCCGATCACGAACAGGTTCGGGCCGCCGCAGCGCGCCATTCCGATGTCGACGTGGTCGTCAACAACGCGGGCGGCGCCGTGATCGGCGCGATGGAGGAAATGAGCGAGGCCGATATCGAGCAGCAGATTGCGCTGAATCTGCTGGCACCTATCCACGTCACGCGCGCCTTCCTCGGCGCGTTGCGCGCCAGGAAACGCGGCACGTTCATCCATGTCACCAGCGTCGGCGGACGTGCGGCCTTCCCGGGAGGCGCGCTGTACCACGCCGCGAAGTTCGGTCTGGAAGGTTTTGCCGAAGCGGTGAGCCAGGAAATCGCCGAGTTCGGTATCAAGACCATCATCATCGAACCGGGCTCCATCAAGACCGGCTTCGTGGCCAATATCCGCTGGACCACAGAACTCGATGAATACAAGGACAGCGCGGTTGGGAAGCTGCGCCGCTGGATCGCGGAGAACGGCGACGCATACGCTTCGGGCGACCCCGTGAAAATGGCCGACGCCATCTATACGGTCAGCCAGATGCCGGAGCCGCCGCTGCGCACCGTCCTCGGCGGAGATGCCTATTCGGTGCTGGAAGCCGGCTACACCAGGAGTCTGGCCGCGCTGCAGGCGCAAAAGGACATTGCAGAGTCCGTGATGTTCGAGGGCAAGACCGGCTTCGTGCCCGAGTGAGCGGTGCCGCTACCCCTCTGACGAGGGGTGCGGCGTCTCGTCGAAGCTATGGCATTGCTGCCGTCTTTCATCAATGGATAGGCGTCAGCAGTGCGTAACTTGCGTCAAGCGCGGCGGTAGAGCTGCGACCTGGACCCCAGCCGAGTGCTTCGCGATAGCTGCCGAGGTGTACACCGTGCGGAAGACGTGCTTCGTCCACCTCGACGGCGGCATCGGCCTGCGGCGCGACGAACAGGGCATCCGCCGGACAGTACAGCTCGCACATGAAGCAGGTCTGACAGTCGTTCTGCCTCGCGATCCGCGGAATGCCGCCTTCCACCGCCTCGAACACGTTGGTGGGACATGCGCGCACGCAGATATTGCATCCCGTGCAGCGCGATTCGCTCAAAATTTCGATCATGCATGGGCCCCTTGATGTTCAGCCGGCACCAACCCCGTGTCCACCTCCTTCCTGCGGACCCATACGTCGTCGAGACCTCCGCTGATCAACCTGTGGCGCTGCCCGGCATCGATCGACTTATATTCCGCGCGTCGATGCATGCCGCGCGTCTCGGTACGTACCTGCGCGCTGCGATACATCCAGCGCGCGGTCGCCACCATCGCCGCCGCCTCTCGCGCACGCACGACCTCGTGCGCATCGCGTGCCGGCGAGCTTGCGCGCAAGCTCGCCCACAGTGCATCGAGGCGGCTGAGCGAATCATCCAGCAGGTCGCCGCTGCGCGTCCAGTTACGCTCATAGGGGAACACCTCGTCTTGCACGGCCTTCACGACACTCGCGCTGTCAAAGGACGTGTTGTGCGACGTGTCGCGCAAGCCGACATCGCCCGCGCAATAGAGTCTGCCGATGCCGATGCCGATGCCGGTCCCGGTGCGACGCTTCGCGAGCGCGTGGTCAGCCGCACCGGCACCCGCCCAGAAACCCGACGACATCGCCCATGCTGCGTTATGGCTGCCGCCTCCGGTGAACCCGCCGCAAATCATCTCGCGAGTCGCGGCGTCGCCTGACGCATAGAGACCTTCCACCGACGTCGAACAATCGCGGCCCGTGACATGCAGGCCACCGGTTCCGCGAACCGTCCCTTCCAACCTGAGCGTTACCGGGAAGTGCTGGGTGAAGGGATCGATTCCCAGCCGGTCGAAAGGCACGAAGAAGTTCGGTTGCGCCGTGCGCATCCACACGCGAACCTGTTCGTCGGCTCGATCGAGACACGCGAACACGCGGCGCATCTGCAGCTCGCGCGCAATGACGCTGCGCCCGAATGCCGAGCCCGCTCCCTCAAGCTTCACGCCCTGTTCGTCGTAGAACGTCGCCCACTTATAGAAGAGAGATTTGGTGACCGAAGCGAATGCCGGACCAAGACCATAGGCATTCGAGAACTCCATGCCGGACATCTCCGCGCCCACCTCGGCGGCCATCAAGTGGCCGTCGCCAGTCAGCACGTTGCAGCCGAGCGCGCGGCTCTGAAACGCGCAGCCGCCCGTTGCAATCACCACGGCCTTCGCGCGCACGACCCACGTTTCCCCGCTCTGGCGCTGCACGCCGCGCGCGCCGGCAACCGCGCCGCCCCCATCCACGAGTAGTTCGAGGGCCGGGCTGTGATCGAGGATGCATGCACCGCTCTCCTTCACGCGCTTGCGCATCAGCCGCATATAATCCGGCCCCTGCAGCGATGTGCGCTGCGCCTCGCCGTTTTCGTCGACGGGAAACGGATAGCCCCATTCCGCAAGTTGGTGGACGTTCACCTAGGTTTGCTCAAGGACGCGATCCATCCAGTCGTGTTCCGCAAGCTGGCCTCCCAGATCAAAACGGCTCTGTTTCGCCCGCTCGCGCGTATCGCTCAGCGGCGAGACATACCAGATCGCGGTGCCTGACGGCGCCGTCGCGCCCGACGTCCCGCAGAAGCCCTTGTCCGCGAGCACGACCGTCGCCCCTCTCGCTGCAGCGCTAATCGCGGCCCAGGTGCCGGCCGGACCGCCACCGATGACGAGCACATCGACATCATGACGCGTGGCTGCGGTTGCATCGTCCAGCGCGCCGCCGCTCACAATCGGTTGACTCATGTAAATCTTCTCCCATTAGGGCGAGATCCAAACGGCTCGCGTTCCAACGTCCCGCCGGCTGACGTCCGGCGGCTCACAAGAAAAAACGTCCTTAAAGCGGCCCTTCATCCATGCCGCGAAACGCGTTTATCGTTTATCGTTTATCGCCCGAGACATTTCATTCGCACAGCTCGCGTTTATCGATACTCGCCTCAAACACTCCGAACCGGACTGCCGCATGCAAGCTTCACCCCGAAACCTTTCCCCGGTCGACCGCGCTGAAGACATCTCCGCCAAAGCAGCGGCAAATCTGCCATTGCAGTCGAGCGGCCGCGACCTGTCACACAGGCAGCGGGAGATCATATGGACTGCGTTCCGTAACCATGAAGCCCTGCGCGCGTGGCCGGAAGCCGTCCTCGACGCCCTCGTCGAAGCTGGCTATCTGCGCACGTATGCAGATGGCGAGCTGATTTATCTCGCCAACGATCCTTGCACGGATGTCCACATCATTCTTTCCGGCATGCTCGAATGGGGATGGCCAAGCGCTCAGGGCATTCGAGCCGTCGAGACGTTCATCCCGCCGGGCGAGCTGGCCAATCTCACCGCCGTGATGACCGATCAGCGCTCCATTCATAACCAGCGGGCGCGCGGACTCACCCGGCTTTTTCACATTCCCGCAGATGCGTTGAACGCCGCACTCGAACGCGATCCAACGCTCAACGCAAGCCTGCTCCGGCTACTTGCCACGCGTGCACGCCACCTTCACGACTGCCTCGGCAATCTTGGTTTGATGTCGTTTCGCGCGCGCCTCGCCGGCCATTTACTCGCACTCGGCAAACGCTACGGCCACACTGATAACGATGGCGTGACGCTCGGCATCCGTCTGTCGCAGGAAGATCTGGCTGCGCTGCTCATGGCCTCACGCCAGCACGTCAACAAGGAGCTGCGCTGGTTCATAGACCGGCAACTCGTGCGCGTCCGGTACGGCCGAATCACCTTGGTAGATACCGCCGAACTCGAGTCCATTGTCAGGCAACCACCTGCCCATTCGATTGAACCGTTCGAGCCGCACCGCCCCGCTTGAGCAGCCGTACCAGATCGCTAACGGTACGACCTTTCGCGGTCGTATTCGAACGACGACGGGGTCATTATCCAGGTTGGCTGATTGGGCAATCTGTCGTTGACACGACAGTGCTTTGCTGTTTTTCTTTTATCTAAATCTGTCGCAACCCACTAACACTCAACGCAATCGATCCGATTTCTCGTCGAAGCGCGGCTAAGGAAAACAAGCATCAGACACGATGCCAATGCGGGCACCGCAGCCGCGACAAACAACGCGGTATTCGACCATTGCAGCCTGATCAGTTGTCCGGCCACGACAGGACCGATAATTGAGCCTGCCCGGCCGATTCCCAGACTCCAGCCGACCCCGGTGGCCCGCAGCGAGGTTGGATAGAGCGTCGCGGTCAACGCGTTGACCGCCGGCTGCCCACCGACGATGCAGATTCCGCTTATCAGCACGACGGCATAGCGCAACCCCGTTGATAGATCGGGAAGACCAACCGATGCCACCGAAAATGTCGCCACCAGAAAACTGAGCGCCAGGACACGATAGAAGCCGAAACGGTCCATCAACGGGCCCAGCAGCAGCGCACCCGCAGTACCGCCGATCTGCAACGAGGTGCCGATGAGTACAGCCGTCGACACCCCGTGGCCAACTCGCAAGGAAAGCATCGGAAGCCAGTTCGACAGGAAAAAGAGATCAAGCAGGTTCGCGAAGTTGATCCCCCATAGCAACAGCGTAGTCGTGCCGCGACCGTGGCGAAAGAGCTCGCCAACGGAGGCCTTCGCTTGCGGCTGCCCGCGAACGGCAAAGCGGGTCCCCGGTGCAAGCTGGACGTTCGGCGCGATTCGCCCAAGCCACTGAGCCACCCTTTCCAGGCTGCGCTGTTTGACCACCAGCAGTTGGAGCGATTCCGGCAGATACCTGGCCATCGGGACGGCAATGAGCAGCGGCAATACGCCCCCAACGAAGAACACCGATCTCCAGCCCATCGACGGCAGCAAGGCTGCGCAGAGAAGTCCTCCAGCAATTGCCCCACCCGTGAAGCCACACGAGACCCATGTCATCAGCGACGCCCGATATTTCTGCGGACTGTATTCGCTGACCAACGCGATAGCGTTACCCATCACGCCGCCGATACCGAAACCGGTCAGGAAACGAAGGACAAGAAATTCCGGCACACTCTGAACCAGGGTGGTACCGAGCATGCATAGCCCATAGAAAACAGTCGCGCCGATGAGCACCGGCCGACGCCCCGCGCGATCGGCCATGGCGCCGAGAACGATGGAGCCCGCGAGCATCCCCAGCAAACCGGCACCGAAGATGGGGCCGAGTTCGGCCGGGCTGATGCCCCACGCACGGACAATCGCAGGCGCGACAAAACCCATGGTCTGCACGTCGAACCCATCCATCACCACCGAGCAACCGATCATCACCATGATCCATTTCTGGAAGGTGCTCAGTGGCTGGCTATCGATCAACGCGCCAATGTCGACGATCGAAGCAGGCGCCTGTTCGACTCGCTGCGCAGTATCGGGGGTCACTATTCACCTCACTCCGTTTGCGCATCAAATCGTGCGCCAATGGGTCATTTCTGTCTTCTCGACGTTGCCGGGCGACGCGGATCCGTGCCCGTATGCGGCGAGCCCGGCACAACAGCTTTCTAGAACGGATAAGCCGGAAGTTCGTCGCGGCTCGTCACCCACTGCCATTCCGTGAACTGGTCGATGTTGGTCAGGGTGCTGTAGTTGTGCCCGTTGCCGGACAAACCCAGACCGCCCATCGGACCAAACACCTCGTGCATGACCGTCTGATCATTGATGTGGACGATGCCGGCGTGCAGTCGGTCCGCAATCCGCTGGGCGCGACGCAAATCCGAAGAAGCCACTGCCGCCACCAGGCCATACCGGTTCTGATTGGCGAGCATTACCGCTTCGTCATCGTTCTTGAACACGGTCACCGCGGCGACGGGACCAAAAATCTCTTCCTCGAACGCAGGCATCCCCGGCGCGACGTCCACCAAGACGGTCGGGTTAAAAAACAGCCCGGCGCGAGTCCCACCGGCGAGAAGCTTCGCGCCCTTGCTGACAGACTCCGCGACGATGCGATCGACGTTCGCGGCCTGCCGTTCATTGATGATGGGGCCGAGATGGACATTGCCCTTGAAAGGGTCGCCAACCGATAGAGCCTTAGTTCGCCTGACGAGGCTTTCAATGTAGGCGTCAGCAATGCGTTCATGAACGAGATGCCGGCCCGCGGACATGCAGACTTGCCCCTGATGCAAAAACGATCCCCACGCTCCTGCGCTCGCCGCAGCTTCGACATCGACGTCGTCAAGCACGATGTAGGGATTCTTGCCGCCGAGTTCGAGGCTCGCTCGCTTGAGCAAACCGCCTGCTACGGCGCCGATCGCCTGCCCAACCCGCGTGGATCCCGTGAAGCTGATCATGTTGACAAGCGGATCCCGGACCAGCGCGTCACCGGTTTCCGCCGCACCGGGGAGGACATGGAACAGCCCCTCGGGCAGCCCCGCCGCCTCGAAGAGCCGCGCATACAGGACACCGCCGCTGACCGGCGATTGCGGGTCGGGCTTGAGCAGCACTGCATTGCCGGTGGCCAACGCAGGAGCGATGGCGCGCGCCGCCAGAATGAACGGGGAATTCCATGGAGTAATGACGCCGACCACGCCCATTGGAATTCTGCGCGCTACGCTACGCCGCTCCTTCACGTCGCTTGTCGTGATCATCCCGGTTGGCTGGCTGCCCAATGCTGCAGCCTCGAGAATCTCGCGTATCGCCAACGTCACCTCCAGTTGCCCCTTGGGCCGTATCGACCCGGTCTCGCGGACAATCTGAACGGCGATCTCCTCTTTGTGCACCTCCAGCAAACGGGCGACCTCGCGCAACACATCCCCTCGCTGAGGCCCCGGCGTCGCGGCCCAGGCGCGTTGCGCATCGGTCGCGATCGCGGCGGCCGCGGACACATCGGCAGCCGATGCGCAGCCAATCGATCCCATTTCCGCGCCGGTCGCCTTCTCGGTCACCGGGATTGTCCCCGCGCCTCCGGTCTTCCATCCGCCGCTATAGATTTTGTTACGCCACACATCTGCTGGTGCCAATTCAGTCACGGACATTCGATTTCTCCTGTTCCTTGCATCATTCAAGACCGAACAAACGCAGTGCGTTTTCCCGTCCAATCTTCACGCGATCGGTTTCGCTGATCGAGCATGTGTCGAACCACTGGGACGCCTCGTCATGCGTTTCGAACGGATAGTCGACCGAATACATGATCCGGTCGCTGCCCATTTCCAGCATCGTGGACAGCAGCGTCTGGGTTCTGAAATTTCCGCTCGTCGTGACGTAGACGTTCTCCCTGAGGTATTCGCCCACGCTGCGCTTGCAGGGCAATCCTCGCGGCGCCTTTTGAAGAATGTGGTCGACACGCCAGACGTTGAACGGAATCCCTTCGCCGAGATGGCCAAGAATCATCTGCAACCCAGGATTGCGGTCGAAGAGACCGGACGTCATCAGCCTCAGTGCGTGAATGCTCGTTTCAACCGCGAACGCCCAGGTCGCCGCGGTCAGCCACGGAAAACCATCGTAGATCGGTTCGCGGGAAGGCAACGGATCGCGAGGATGCATATAGAAAGGCTTGCCGAGCGCCGCCGCACTCGCCCAGAAATCGGCGTACTGCGGGGCGTCGTAGTACACGACATTTTCCGCATCGCCCACCTGGGAAAAGCCGTTCACCATGAAGCCGTGGAATCCGAGATCCTTCACGCTCCGCTCGAGTTCACGTGCCGCCGCTTCGGGGTCCTGCATAGGCAACGCGGCAAATCCACCCAAACGGGATGGATGGCGGCCAACATGTTCTGCGAGGACATCATTGGCCCGTCGCGCAACATCGATCGCCTGCTTGATGTCCGGGATACCCTGGATGCCGGGCGAGTTGAGCGACAAGATTGAATACTCAGTTCCGCCCTGCTCCATCCGCTCGAGTCTCTGCTGCTCGATGTCCATCAGATTGGACTTCAGCATTTCCCAAACGGCGGCAGGCGCATAAATTTTCGACTGCTCGATAGTGAGGTCTATCGCAAAGTGTTCTTCAAGTGCAATCTTGTTTCTCATTGATCGGCTCCAATTCAAGGCATCGCAACCTCATCTGCAAAGGGAAGATGAGGCGCATCACACGGGTTTGTCCCAGAAGCTAATTTATTTGATTTTTCAAATATGTTGAGACCGAGTGTACTTGATTTTTCAAGTATGTGTGCACCGCGTAAACCCTGAATCGACTGACTGGCACCCGCACGCAACCCAACGGTCGAGCCGCTGACCAAAGTGGGCCGCTACGAAGCCTAAGGAAGGGGGAGGACGATCATGCAGGCTGATGTAATGACGCGAATGTTCGAGTCACTCAGGCTGCACGGTATGGCACGGGCGCCGAAAAAAAAGCGGTGCGACTCCGATATAACCGGAGTCGCACCGCGACATGCAGAGTTACCTTCGCAAGGTGGAGCAAAGTCCCGTCAGGGTTGCAACCCTGACGGCCCCCCACACCCGTTCAGGCGAGATCGAAGCGGTCGAGGTTCATCACCTTGACCCACGCCGCGACAAAGTCGCGAACGAATTTCGCCTGCCCGTCCTCGCTTGCATAGACTTCGGACAGCGCCCGCAACTGGGCGTGTGAACCGAACACCAGATCGACGCGGCTACCGGTCCACTTCAACTCGCCGGTTTTGCGGTCGCGCCCTTCAAACACGTCCCGGGAGACCGGTTTCCATTCCGTACCCATGTCGAGCAGGTTGACGAAAAAGTCGTTGGTCAGCGTTTCCGGCCGCTTGGTGAAGACACCATGCGAATCCTGCCCGCTCTGGACCTTCAGGGCGCGCAAGCCGCCGATGAGCGCCGTCATCTCGGGTGCGGTCAGGGTCAGCAATTGCGCCTTGTCGATCAGCAACGCCTCAGCCGGGACACTGTACTTGCCCTTCAGAAAGTTGCGGAAACCATCGGCGACGGGTTCAAGCGCTCCGACGGATTCCACGTCGGTCTGATCCTGCGAAGCGTCCGCGCGTCCCGGCGCAAACGGCACGGTCACCGGATGGCCTGCGCTTTTTGCGGCCTGCTCGATGCCGGCGCTACCGGCCAGCACGATCAGGTCGGCCAGCGATACCTTCTTGCCGCCGGACGGTGCGCCGTTGAACTCGCTCTGGATCCCTTCGAGGACCTTCAGTACCTTCGCCAGTTGCTCGGGCTGGTTGACCGCCCAGTCTTTCTGCGGAGCGAGGCGAATGCGTGCACCGTTGGCGCCGCCGCGCTTGTCCGAGCCGCGGAACGTAGATGCCGACGCCCATGCCGTCGACACGAGCTGCGAAACGGACAGCCCTGACGCCAGAATCTTCTGCTTGAGCGAGGCGACGTCCTGATCGTTGACCAGTGCGTGGTCGACCGCCGGGATGGGGTCCTGCCAGATCAGTTCTTCAGCGGGCACTTCCGGTCCAAGATAGCGCACGCGCGGTCCCATGTCGCGGTGAGTGAGCTTGAACCATGCACGGGCGAAGGCATCGGCGAGCTGGTCGGGATTGGCCAGGAAGCGCCGCGAAATCTTCTCGTAGACGGGGTCGAAGCGCAGCGAGAGGTCGGTGGTGAGCATCGTCGGCCGCTGCTTCTTCGAGGCATCGTAAGCGTGCGGAATCGTTTCGCCGGCATCCTTGGCGACCCACTGGTTGGCGCCGGCGGGGCTCTTGGTCAGTTCCCATTCGTACTTGAACAGGTTCTCGAAGAAGCCGTTGCCCCACTTCGTCGGTGTGGTGGTCCAGGTGACTTCCAGTCCGCTGGAGATCGCGTCGGCGCCCTTGCCGGTGCCGAAGCTGCTCTTCCAGCCCAGCCCCTGGTTCTCGAGGCCGGCGGCCTCGGGCACCGGACCCACATTGTCGGCAGGACCGGCGCCGTGCGTCTTGCCAAAGCTGTGGCCACCGGCGATCAGCGCGACCGTTTCCTCGTCGTTCATGGCCATGCGCGCGAAGGTTTCACGAATGTCATGTGCCGCGGCGAGCGGGTCAGGATTGCCGTCGGGACCTTCCGGGTTGACATAGATGAGGCCCATCTGCACGGCGCCCAGCGGGTTTTCCAGGTTGCGTCCGTTGTCGTCGCGGCTGACTTCGCTGCCGTGCAGTGCTGGATCGGCCACGACCACGCCTTCGTCGTCACTGCCGGCAGCACCCTTGCCGTAACGGACATCGCCGCCCAGCCAGGTCTTTTCGTTGCCCCAGTAGACGTCCAGGTCCGGCTCCCAGGTGTCGGCGCGACCGCCACCGAAGCCGAAGGTCTTGAAGCCCATGGTCTCGAGCGCGACGTTGCCGGTAAGAATCAGCAGATCGGCCCAGGAAATTTTCTGGCCGTACTTCTGCTTGATCGGCCACAGCAGGCGGCGAGCCTTATCGAGGCTGACGTTGTCCGGCCAACTGTTGAGCGGCGCGAACCGCTGCTGGCCACGCCCGGCGCCACCGCGGCCGTCGCCGATGCGGTACGTGCCGGCACTGTGCCAGGCCATGCGGATGAAGAACGCACCATAGTGGCCGAAGTCTGCCGGCCACCAATCCTGCGAGTCGGTCATCAGTGCCGCAAGATCCTTCTTCACCGCAGCCAGATCGAGGCTCCGGAACGCCTCGGCGTAGTTGAAGCCGTTGTCCAGCGGGTCCGACTTGCTGGAGTGTTGGCTAAGCAGATCCAGCCGTAGCTGCTTTGGCCACCAGTCACGGTTGGTCGTGCCACCTCCGGCGGCATGATTGAACGGGCACTTTGCATCGTTTGACATGCACTATCTCCTTGGGGAATGTACCCACTACCAGTTCTTCCACGGCGCCTGGCTTCTACGGTGCATCGCCGAACCAGCGCCGGCGGGCGGTCGGGAAATCACATGATGGGCTCTTTTTGATGTATTGGCACTTTCACCCGGCACGCATAGCCTTCGTCCGATGAGGACGTCGTTGCGTGTATTGGACCGGGATGGCCCGCGTCGGCAGGCCTACTGCACATAAAAATATATGTGAGGGAGGCCATTAACAGAATGCGATTTTTGCAATGCTATTGATAGAACATAACTATAACGTGACAGATGCCTTTCATATTTACAGTGACGTGCGCCTTCCCGCGCCGTGGAAAGTGCGGACCTTTTTGTATGTCGATAACTATTGTGGGCACACAAATAAGCATGAACTTCAATTTCTTATCGGAAGGCGCTTCTAGGCCGTTGGCACCAGAGCCAAAAGGACGGAAAGTCTGCACTTTTGGCCGCATTGCAACGAGGAGCCACCAACCGGCGCACGAAACGCTGCACTTTCTTTACGGTGCGGGCGTTTTCGCGTTGCCGTTTATTGGGGCGCCAACAAAGGGGCGTTTCTTTGCCGAGAGTAACGTTGCATAACGGCGCCGGGGTTCGATTTCGAATGCAAAGTGTTTGTGACCAAGACAAGGACATGCATGCGTCGCGCAGGCCAGACAGTGCAGCAATTGGTGCACTGCGACCACTAATGTCAAGAAGATCGAGGATTCCGGCAGTTTTTCACTTGAGATCCCCGGCGGGCGAGCAATCGCGTCCGAATCGCCCTCCTTTCCTTGCGTGCCAGGCATCCGTCGCATGCGCGGTTTTCCTAGTAGGCCTCTGCGTCAGCGTGAGTCCAGCGATAGCAGAACATCTCGGCGTATTCTCCGAGACGATCAGTCGTTTCGAACGAGGCGCGAACTGGCCTACCATTCCACGGCTGCTCGAGCTTGCGGAGCTTTACAACGTACCGGTCGCAAAGCTGCTGGGACGAGGCTCAAACAGGGCCACTGATATCGGTTGCACGATCGCTGACCAGCTTGAGCGGTTGAGTGCTGAAGATCGAACCTGGGTCGGAAATCTCCTTAAGGATCTGTGCGACCGCCTGCCCCAGGCACCCGCTCGCAAATCAACTACACGTGCCAGGGACCGTCGTTAGGCGATCTCCGTCTCGCTGCCTGGACGGCATTGTCGAAAACTCGCAAAGGCGGTACGCATCGGGGACGCAGGCACATGGGTCGACGCGGCTCCGAGCCCAACCTGACGAGGTCCAGACGAGGCATTGCGCTATTGCCCATCACGAAGTTCGGGACCCGCGCTTGATCCGAAACGGCAGGCCAGACGGGCGCCGTCCTCCCGCCATCTGCTCCTGCGCACAACCCCTCCCTTTCAGGATTTGGTAAATTCCTCCCGTTTTTTGCTCCGACATCACCTGACGAATCCGCAATGATCCTTTCCCGGCAACTCCTTGACCTGTCCCAGAACCACCCCGTATCCAGCGATAACGTGCATTACATCCGGATTGACGAGATTCCTGAACCCACCCGTACAGAGTTTCGCGCCTGGCTCCGGCTGGCGCAGTGTCCTGTGATCAGCGGCGAAGGTCCGTGCGCGTACGCGCACGATTTTGAGCATTTTCGGCAGCGGCGTGAAAAACTACAGGGTCGGTGATCGTCGGAGCCTGGTCGAGCGCCGGCTCGCTACACCGGCTTCATTCGACGCGTCCGGGTCGAACGCTGACGCACACGATCGGCGCGGAAATCGGCGGCGTGGATCTGTCCACCGAACTCTCGGATCAACAGTTCGACGAGATCCGTCATGCGTGGCTGGAGAATCTGGTCGTCATCTTCCGCGACCAGCAAATGACGTCCGAGCAGCACAAGCGCCTCCGCCGGCGCTTCGGCGCGTTGCACGTGCATCCGCTCAACGCCGTAAAGCCCGGCAAAGACCCGGAGATCTTCGAGGTCAAGGCTGGCAAGCATTCCAGGAGTGTGGCTGGCGAGGGCTGGCACACGGATGTGTCGTGCGACGCCGAACCGCCGATGGGCTCAATGCTCTACGTCACGCAGATGCCAGAGGGAGGCATCGGCGGCGACACCATGTTCGCCAACATGTACCTCGCCTACGACATGCTGTCGGATCGACTCAAGAGTTTGCTCGAGGGCATGACCGCTATTCACGACGGCGCGATTCCGTACGTCGGCAACTACAAGCACAAGGCACCGGAAGGCGGGTTTCCGACCGCGGAGCATCCGATCGTGGTGCGCCATCCTGAGACGGGCCGCAAACTGCTGTTTGTCAATCGGGGCTTCACGTCCCGCATCGTCCAGCTCACCAGCTACGAGAGCAGGTGCGTGCTCGAGATGCTCTATCGAATGATTGAACTGACGCCACCGCTCGTCTGCCGGATTCCCTGGACGCTGAACTCAATGGTGTTCTGGGACAACCGATGCACACAACACCATGCGGTCTGGGACTACTACCCGCTCAACCGCTACGGGCAGCGCGTCACCATCGCCGGTCAGGCGCCGAGCGCCTGAGAAAGCTATGTAGAACGGAACAATCATGAAACCCATTGCCATCGTTCCTCTTGCCTCGCTGCGCGCCGAGGCCGCAGCAGCAACCGCCGCCACTGCCGCCGCGCAAGCACGCGAGTCAGGTACCGCTGCGCGGTGGAGCGTGGAGGCCATCCTGGCGCTCTACGGCCTGCCCTTCCTGGACCTGATTTTTCGTGCCCAGGAGGTGCATCGGCAGCATTTCGACTCCAATGAGGTGCAGCTTTCGACGCTACTTTCGATCAAGACGGGGGGTGTGCGGACGACTGCGGCTATTGCCCGAGATGGGAGAGCGCGATCTGCGCCGGCGCGCGCGAGATCTGCATCAGCCCTTCGAGCGGGTGGGCGATGTCCTCGATCAGGAAAATAGCGCCGGACACCGATAGCGCACAGACGAAAAGCGTCGCAATAGCAGTTCGGATGTTGGCGCTGACCAGTCCGAAACCGGCGAAGAGGATACCAAGCCAGAGTACCAGCACCGCCATGAATGGCGCTGGAATCGCGCCCTGCCCCGGCTGGATCAGCATCCAGTGCGTTTTCGCCAGGTCGTGACTGCGGGCGAGAGCCTCCGATTGAAGCATGCGCTGCATGTCGTTTCGTGGTGCCAGTTCCCGAAGCTTTTGCTGAAATTGCACTACGTGCGCCAAGCTCTCCGGCGCGTCCACGTTGGCCTTCCCGGTACCTCTCCCGGAATAAAACAGATCCACTGCTGAGGCGTAGGTGCGGTGCAGGGCCTCGCGGGCGTCTTTCGCCTCCGGGCCATAATCGGCCAGCGTGCCATCGAGCATGATGACCGTAGCGGCCGTCTCCGTGAACTCGTCGTTGAGCCGGTCGAAAGAAACCTTTGCCGAGGCGATGAGAAGACCAAGGACGAGAGCGGCGAGCGTCGCCATCAGCCCGGCTCCCAGCTTCACGATGGCAGTCGAATCCTCGCTCAGGTGATGGTCGGGAAGGAACGAACGAAGCGACAAGCCGAGCACCCCGCTGCCGAAGACGCACACAAACACGATCGAGGCGACTACCAATGAACTCACGATTGACCCCGCTGGACGTTCCTCAAGGTGCAGGCACCACGCGGTAGTAAACACCGTTCGCGCCGTAGGCGGGCTGGAACCACGTATTACCGCATAGGTAGTATGTGCCGCCCTGAACCGCGGGCCTTATGCAGCCTGCCGGTAGCGCCGCGTAGATCGCACCCATGGCGAACGTCGTACTGACGGGTGCGGGTGCAGGCGGGGCTGTCGTTGCCCCAGCGACGTAGCCTGCGTTGTAAGCATTCGACGCAGCGGCGTTCGTGTTGGCCGAAGCTATGGCCGCGCCCGCCGCCACACCGACTGCTACGCCCGCTGCGGCTGCGCCGGCGGTAGACCAGCCGCCGCAGTTGTAGCAGCTAGATCCATAATTGTTCACTGTGACCGGAGGATGGTAGGCGGGGTACCTGGCGCCGTAATAAGCGCTATGGTAGGCGGTCGCACCCGAGGCGCTCGTGTAGCTCGTATAACCCGAGCCTGCGGCATGGTAAGCCGAACCGCCATACGCGTTGGTGGCGCTGGTGCCCTGGCCATAGGTGTGGGTCGCGCTCCCGCCATATCGGTTGGTGAAGCTCGTCTGTCCAGATCCTTGTGCGTGCGTTGCGGTGTCGCCGTAGCGGCCGGTCGCGGTCGTGCCTTGGCCGTATGTGTGCGTTTCGCTGCCGCCCCACGCGTTGCTGCGGGTTGTCGACCCCGAACCGGGCGCATGCGACGTGCTGCCTCCGTAATAGTTGGCATGCGACCATGCACCGGCTGCACCCGCTGTGAGCGCCGGGACGAGAAGACCCACCAGACGGATGACGGCTTTCTTCACGATGCGTCTCCTTATTGAGTCCCGGCGTGCTTGCTTCTCGGCGGCGGCTTCATTCCTGGCGCATCGCTCGCGTCCGGACGCGCGAACGCAATGCGGGCCGCGCCAGCTGCTTTGGCGGCATTAAAGGTATCCGCCGGAATGGCGGGATCCAGTTGCCAGTCGGAGAGTTCTAGTACATGGCGCAACTGGGCACGATCATTGAGGTAAATGGCGTAAATACGGCGCGGAAGCTTGTCCTGCGCTCCGATCCAGACCTGTATGAACACATCCCCAGTGACATACGCCACCATGTCCGTTGTCGTGCCGCCGACCACGTTCGATTGACCGATGTAGAAAGCGATCTTCAGTCCGTCGGCGATGTCCTTGTAGGGATCCGCGACGATCACATCGGTAAACGGGAAATAGATTGCCCCGGAATCGAAGGCCACCTGTAACGCGGCGTCGATTGTCGGGGGCGCGTCGGCGATCGCGACCAGGTTCTCCAACGGCGCGAATGCCGTCATGGTTTTGCCGTCGTAATAGAACTCTGACGGTGGCCCGTCGCCGGATGTGATGACCCTAAGCTTGTCCGGCCGCCGGACTGTTACCTCCGACCTGGTGGAATAGACGAGCGGCGGACCGAGGCGGCTCGGACTCTCATAGGAGACGACCGAAGTGAACGACATCGACCTGGCGGCGGCAAGGCGGGCGCTCGCCGCCTTGAGGATGTCGATCGCGCGTGGCTCGAGTCCGGGCTGGAACGCTGGCGCGGCAGGCTTCGCCGCCGGCCTGGCGGCTGCTTTCTGCGTGTGCTGTGTTTGCTGGGCGTTGCCGCTTGCAGCGAGGAAAACGCTCAGCATAACGATGGTTACGCCCCACTTCAATTTCTCGCAGGTCATCGCGGCCTCGGTAAGTAACCCGGTTTCACGGCGTGCCCGACGACATCATGGAATCATGCCGCATTCAAACATCTTGTTGGCAATCGGTGCTGCCACCCTATTGATGAAAGCGGCGCGCATCTGCGGATCGTCGCGCAGCATCTGCATGGCCTCCTGCTCTCTCTCGGGCTTGGGTCGCCCCTGTTTCTGGGCTTTCTCCTGCCACAGTTGCTCGCAGGACGATTGCTGGTACTTTTGAACGAGCTTGTCGGCGACCATGTCCATCATCGGGTATTGAGCGGTGGCGGCGTTCGCGAACAGCAACGCAGGTACCATCGCAAACCACAGGAGACGCTTGATCATGAGCTTGTCCTCATTTCGTCAAAAAATGCGGCACTCGGGAAAGGGCCTGGGATCATCGCTTCCAAAGGGATGGCCTGGTTCTTGATTTTTTCGGGCGCCTCGTCCGCGAACGCGCGGTCAACCGTTTTCGCCTCTAAGATAGACTATGACACCAGCGTGGATGCGCATATTGGACCATGGTCCAATATGCGCTCAATGAAACCGGTCGCTTGTCGTCTATGCGCGATTGATTCCTCCCGGATCCGAGGAGGGGTATTGGGTCGCTAGACCCAACGTGGACGAACGGCGTCGCCAGTTCAGCCTCCGCTTTCAAGCCGTATCCGGTGGACGCTGGCGAAGCCAACCACATCGGGAGAGGAACATGAGCAAGCTGGCCGCCAGGATCAAGCATGAGTTCATGGAGATCCTACCGCCGACGATCTTCTTCTTCGTCATCCTCCACATCGTCGCGATCATTCGCGCGCTGACGACCTGGGGCACCGGGATCTCACTGCCGACATCGGCCTCCGTGACCATTACCGCCCTGATTCTCGGCAAATCGGTACTGATCGCCAACATGCTGCCTTTCATCAACCGCTTTCCCGAGAAGCCGCTGATATGGAATGCCAGCTGGAAGACGGCGATTTACACCCTCGTAGCGTTGTTCGTGCACTACCTGGAGCACCTGTATGACTACTGGAAGGAGGCCCCCGGCCTGGTTGCCGCCAATCATAAATTGCTGGCCGAGTTCAACTGGCCGCATTTCTGGGCGATCCAGATCCTGCTGGTGACGCTGATCGCCAACTACTGCGTGCTCGCTGAACTGGCTCGCGTGATCGGCCGCGACAAGCTCAAGGCGATGTTCTTCGGTCCCATGCCCACGAAACCGACCGGGCAGGCTGTTGGCTAGGTCAGCTTCAGGCAGGACGCGATAGTTTCCTGCAGGCAGGCGATCAAGGGCGTCTCTCGCGCCCCGAGAGGCGCTGCGCACCAGAAGGATTACTTCACGAATGACGCCCGCGAGGTGAAGTGGCGCGACCATCATCGAACTGAACTACGTCGGTGTGCAGGCCGCGAAGAGCACGAACACGTCTTCGTGGTTGACGAGCGTTGTGGACATCGCGCCAGTCTGTGTATCAAGCGCGACACTCCAGGCATAGCCCAGTTCCGTCCCTTGGAGAAGCAATTGTCCATTGCTCGGTTCCATGAACCGGATCTCGGTGCTGCGGTTCGGCCCGACTATGGTTTTCTTCGCAAAGTTGATACGCATGAACTGCGGCGCGCCGAGAATCGCCGGTAGCGTCCGATAGCAGACTTCCCCTACGTCGCAGAAGTGCGCGTCGATCGTCGCACACAGCAGCGGCTTGCTGCCGTCGAAGTCTGCACTGAGCACCCATGAAGGCGTGGCGCAAACAAGGACCGCCACGGCTGTTACCCGCAAACTCTTCAGCATGATTGCTTCTCCTGCCTGTCGTGAATCAGTGAGCGACCAGCGGACCAGGGATCGGGTGGGTGAGGTACGGCGCCTACTCGACGGTGTAGCCGCGACCGGTCATGCATGCTCCCACTGCGCGGTTGTATGTCGAAAGCTGACTCGACGCCTGCTGCTGCATGCCTTGCTGCTGCATGGCCATTTGCTGCTGCTCGCGCCGCATTCGCATGCCGCTGCCCATCGCGCCGACGAGCGCACCGATTCCTGCTCCCTCGCCCCAATGGCCGCCGGCCGCTCCGGTGACCGGGATCGTCCTGGTGACGGAGATGACGGGAAGCTTCACTCTGCTCTTCCCGATGCTCACAGCCTGCTTCACCGCGATGATCGTCCCCATTCTGTTGCGCTGTGAGCCCGTCTACGATTCGCTCGGCGAACGCGCAGCCCATGAACGACAAATCGCCGAGAAGTTCACCGAATAAAAAGGCTAGATTCCACCCACCTGCTCCCTTACGACCCTGGCCATCACGCGCCAGCGGTCGGTTTCCAGCACGGCATTCGCGTCGACGCGCGCGAACAGGTCCAGCAGAGGGGCGACGAGACCCGTCCAGCCCGTCTGATGACTCGCCCCAAGGCCCGCGCCATTGTCACCATGGAAGTACTCGTAGAACAGGATCAGGTCGCGCCAGTGCGGGTCGTCCTGGAATCTGGCCGTCCCGCCGTAGACAGGCCGCCGCCCTTTCGCATCGCGCAGAAACGTACCGGTCAGCCGGCGGACGATTTCCTGCGCCACCTCGAACAGCGTCATGTGCGGCCCCGAACCGGTTGGACATTGAACCTTGAACTCATCGCCGAAAAAACTGTAGAGATTCACCAGTGCCCGGACGATCAGCAAATTGACAGGCATCCACACCGGACCGCGCCAGTTGGAGTTGCCGCCGAACATGCCGGTATTCGATTCTGCCGGCAGGTACTGCACCTTGTACTCCTGACCACCGACATTAAGCACGAATGGATGGTCGAGGTGATAGCGAGAGAGGGAACGAATGCCGTGCGGCCCCAGGAACTCGTTCTCGTCGAGCAGGTAGCCGAGCACGCGCTCGAGTTTGCGCTTGTTGAGGATCGACAGAAGCCTTCGTTCCCTATGGCCGATGTAACCCGCATCGGTCGGGGCCACATGGGCAACCAGCTCGGGGTAGCGTTTTCGAAACTGAATGATCAGCTCCATCAGCTTCGGATAGCGAGTGACAGATTCCGCCTCGAATACAGTCGATGCGCACAGCGGCAACAGCCCCACCATCGACCTTACCTTCAGACGCATCGTCTGGCCGTCGGGGAGCCGCAACAGATCATAGAAAAAGCCGTCCTGCTCGTCCCACATCTCGTCCTGATGTTCGCCGCGACGGTCCATCGCATAGGCAATCCACATGAAATGCTGGACGAACTTGAAGGCGGCCTCCTCGTAGATCGGGTCGTACTCGGTCAGGATGATGGCGATCTCCAGCATGCTCTGGCAATAGAATGCCATCCACGCCGTCCCATCCGCCTGCTCTAGCGATCCGCCGGTCGGAAGCTGCGCGCTGCGGTCGAATACGCCGATGTTGTCCAGACCCAGGAATCCGCCGGCGAAGACGTTGTGCCCCGCTGGGTCCTTGCGGTTGATCCACCAGTTGAAATTGAGCATCAACCCCTGAAACGAGCGCTCAAGGAATCGCAGGTCGGCCCGTCCCAGCTCTTTCTCGTACTTGTACAGCCAGAGCGTGGCCGCGGCATGCACCGGCGGATTCACGTCGCTGAAGTTCCACTCGTAGGCCGGAATCTGCCCGCTTGGATGGAAATACAGGCTGCGCAACATCAATAGCAGCTGCTCCTTCGCGAAATCGAAATCAACCAGCGCGAGAGAGATCGTGTGGAAGGCCAGGTCCCAGGCCGCGTACCACGGATACTCCCACTTGTCCGGCATGGAGATCACGTCGGCGTTCAACATGTGAAACCACTCCGTATTGCGCACGTCGCGACGGGCGGCCTCGATCAATGGATGACTCCGATGCTCGCGCAGCCAGAGCTCGAGATCGAAGTAGTAATACTGCTTGCCCCACAGCATTCCCGCCAACGCCTGGCGGTGTACCCGGCGCTGATCTTCGGTCAGCGATTTGGGCGCGATCCGCTGGTAGAACTCGTCAGCGTCGGCGATGCGGGTATCGATCATGTTCCCGAAGTCGCCGAAGGCATTGTCCATTCTGGTTGCCGTCAGGCGCAGCTGGATGGTGTCGCTGCCGCCGCCGGATACGTCACAAACGTAATGGGCCGCGGCCTTGGTTCCCGTCCTGGCGGGATTCACTGCGTCGCCTTGCCCCGAGATGACGTACGCGTGGAACGCATCCTTGACATAGGGAGATGCGTTGGGTTGGTTCCACAGAAGCCTCGCATTGCTCTCGTTTTCGGTGAAGAGCGTCTCCGGGGCGCCATCGCAATGGAGCCAGTATTCGCCTAGCTCATGGTGAGTGGCACAAATGGCGCCGGGACCCGCCTCGCGCAGCGAGGGCTTGCGATTGTCCTCGCCCCACGACCAGGTGTTGCGGAACCATAGTGTCGGCAAGACCCGAAGCCGGGCCGAGTCCGGGCCGCGATTGTGAACGGAAATGCGAATGAGGATATCTTCCGGACCCGCCTTGGCGTATTCCACGAACACGTCGAAATAACGGTCGTCGTCAAAGACGCCCGTGTCGAGCAGTTCGTACTCGAACTCCTCACGTGATCGTCTTCGGTTGATCTCGACCAGATCCCGGTACGGATACTCCCGTTGCGGGTACTTGTAGAGGTACTTCATGTAGGAGTGGGTGGGCGTGCTGTCGAGGTAAAAGTAGTATTCCTTGACATCCTCACCATGGTTGCCCTCCCTGTTGGTGAGGCCGAAGAGGCGCTCCTTCAGAATCGGGTCACGCTCATTCCACAATGCCAGCGCAAAGCACAGCCGTTGCTTGTCGTCGCACAATCCGCCGAGTCCATCCTCGCCCCACTTGTAGGCGCGTGAGCGCGCCTGGTCATGGGTGAAGTAGTTCCAGGCATCGCCGTTTTCGCTGTAGTCCTCCCGGACCGTCCCCCACTGTCGCTCACTGAGATAGGGTCCCCATTTCTTCCATGGGACTTGAGCCTCACGCGCGGCGTTCAAGCGCGCCTGTTCCGCTACGTCCACGAATACGGGACCCATGCTTTTCCTCCGTGCGGATGGGCTACGGGCGGATCGAAGCGGAGATGTCGCGGCTGACCGTGACGAGGGCCCGGCTATAGGCAGCCACCAACGCATCGTAACCGGCGCCTGCACAGTGCTCTTGCACAGTGCTGCGTCCGCTGCGCGGCGAACCTTTCCCGGGCGGCGACACCGACCACAACACGTCGACCGTGGCCGCATCGCCGAGCGTGCCGTCAAAGCGCTGGACATCGAGCTGCACCCGGTAGGCCGAGGCCGGATCGCCGGCCATCGGGCGGGTGGACACGAATGCGCTGCCAAGCAGACGCGCGAGATCGGCGCGGACCACGTTCGGTATCTGGGTTTTCAAGGGATCCGCCCAGCGGGCGAATTCGTCGATCTCGACCTTGTTGTCACCGGAGCGAACCACGATCTGCGGCCGGTCGACGAGGTCAGGCACCGTCACCACCCCGATCAGCACCGTGACCGGAGTGGCGGCGGGGGCGCTCGCCTGCGGCGCCTGGGGACTCAATGTATAGAACTCCGACATCGGCGACGACGCACAACCGCACAACGCGGCGAGCGCCACCGCCATGGAAATGGGTAAGGATCGGCGCATCATTTCTTATCCTCCAGCTTGCCGCGGATCAGCGCCTCTGGATGGCGTTCGAGATAGTCCGCGAGGGTACGGAAGGCCGCCGCAGTGCGCGCGAGTTCACGCATTGCATCGGTGGTGCCCTGCTGCAACTGCGAGTTCGGCTGCAACGCACCGTTCGCCGAGTCCAGCGCCGTCTGCGCGGCGGCGAGCGTGTCCCGAGCCTGCGGCATCACCTCGGTGCGCAGCTGTTTGAGAAGTGAATCCGCATCCGCCAGCGTCTTTTGCGCGTCCTTGCCGATCCCTTCGAACGGGATCTTGTTCAGCTTGGCCACCAGACTGGTGACCGAATCCTGCAGTGACTGCAGTCCGCCAGGCACGGTCGGCAGTTCCGGCGGGTTCGCGCTCCAGTTCACCTCGGCTTTGGGCGCAGCGGGGAAGAAATCGAGCGCAACATACAACTGTCCGGTCAACAGGTTGCCGGTTCGCAACTGCGCTCGCAGGCCCTGCGAGACCAGCCATTCCGCCATCCGGTGGGGATCCGATGAGAGCCGGCCTCCGGACCCGCCAGACTGGTAACGCGATGTGAACCGCTCCGGATAAAGGCGCACCTCGACCGGAATGCTGAACTGCTTCTTGGCTTGATCGAAACGCGTATAGATCGCGGCCACCTCGCCCACCACGATGCCGCGGAAATCGACCGGCGCACCGACCGTCAACCCGCGCACCGAGTCGTTGAAATTGAAGACATAGCTCTCGATGATGCGGTCATGGCGCTTCATCGCCTCCGCGCGATCGTGGAACAGCATAAATTCGGTACGAACGGCAGCCTCGGACTGACCGGTCGTCTCATCCGGCGTCTGGAACGCAAGGCCGCCGATCAGGATCGCGACCACAGATTGCGTGTTGACCTTGACGCCATCGGTACCCAGGGACACGTCGACGCCGCTTGCGTGCCAGAACCGCGTATCGTTCTTCACGTACTTGTCATAGGGCGCGTTGACGAAGACCCGCAGCGTGACACCCTTGCCGTCCGCGTCGAGTGAATACGAGGTGATCTGTCCCACCTGCAGGCGTCTGAAGAAGACCGGGGAGCCGATATCGAGCGAGCCCATATCCTCGCTCTTCAGCACGAACTCCCGCCCGGGCACGCCGCTGGCGAAAACCGGCGGCGTCTCGAGACCGACATAGTCGCGCCGCGACTTCGTTGAGGCACCCAGATCCATGCCAATAAAGGAACCGGACAGCAGCGTACCGATGCCTGACACGGTGCCCCCGGAAATCCGCGGGCGCACGACCCAGAAACGCGTATCGTCGACCAGCATGCTTGACGCGTCCTTGACCACCTCGGCGGTCGCGACAACGCTGCGGTGGTCTCTCGACAAGGTCACGCTCTTGACCACACCGACATCCACGTTCTTGAACTTGATTTTGGTCTTGCCCGCTTCGAGACCTTCGCCGGTCGTGAAGCTGATGGTGACCGTCGGCCCCTGTTCGAGGACCGCCTTGACCGCGAGCCAGCCGCCGATCAGCACCGCAATGATCGGCACCAGCCAGACGATCTGCATGCGCCAGCGCGAGCGAGGCGTGGCCACCGCTTCAGGAAGCTCTGGTGGCACGGGAGGTCTAGACATGATGATCCTCCATCGCGTCCCAGATCAGGCGCGGGTCGAACGACATGGCCGCGAACATTGTCAGCACGACTACCGAACCGAACGCGACCGCGGCCGGCCCGGCCTGAATCGTGGCCAGCGCGTTGAACTGCACGAGCGCGACCAGAATGGTGATGACGTAGATATCGAGCATCGACCAGCGGCCCACCAGCTCCACCAGCCGATAGATGCGGGTTCGTTGCTGCAGGAGCATGACCGAGCGTCGCTGCGTGGAGATTACGAGGTACATCAGCGCCAGTATCTTCAGCATCGGCACCGCGATGCTGGCGATGAAAACCACCGCGGCGAGCGGCCATGAACCCGAGGTCCAGAGATAGACCACGCCGCTCAGGATGGTGTCCTTCTCCGAGCCGAACAGCGAACTGGTGTTCATCACGGGCAGCGCATTCGCCGGGATATACAGCACGATGGCGGCAATCAGGAAGGCCCAGGTGCGCGCGATACTGTCGGGTTTGCGCGCATGCAGATGGGCGCCGCAGCGCGGACACGCGGCGCCGTGCACATGAGCCGTCGACTTCACCAGCAGGCCACAGCTATGGCAGCTCAGCAGGCCGCAACGCAGGGCGGTATGGGCTGACGCGGCAGCGTCCGCCTCTGTCTTCGAGGCCGCATCGTCGAAGCTGCCCATGCGCCGCCAGAGTGCATGTGGATCGAAGGCGGAGCCGGCCGCCGCCAGCAGCAGCATGAGCGCGCCGAACGACCAGAGCGCGACACCAGGCACGACGCTCGCAATGTGCGCGAGTTTCACGAGAGCCACCAGCATGCCGAGGATCAGCACCTCGGTCATGCCCCACGGCTGCGCGAGATGCATCAGGCGAAACACAAAGTCGGCGTGATACGGGCGGCGGTTCAGTTGCAACGGCACCAGCAGATACGCCATCGCAGTCATCTGCATCAACGGCATCAGGAAAGTGGTCGCTAGCACGAGACCCGCGATCGGCCACATGCCGTCTTTGTAGAGCACGCGAACCGCACCGAGCAACGTCGTCTCGACGAGATCGCCGTTCACCGCGAGTCCGACAATCGGATAGAGATTGCTGATGAAGAACAGCACGACGCAGGTCAGCGTGAAGGCCAGTGCCCGGTCGGTGCTGTCGGGATGCGCGCGATAGAGCTCCGCGTGGCAGCGGCAGCAGCGCAGTGTGCCGTCGGGCGGCACCGCGGATTCGCGCTGCAGCAGATCGCATTCGTGGCAGGCGACGAGAGGGATCGGACCGGCCTCGTTTGCCTCGTTTGTCGTTGCGGTGGTCATTTAGGCTGCTCCGCGCCGGGCGCCGTGGTTGTCGGAGTCGTCGACGGATTCGTTGATTGAGTCCCCGACTGATCGCCAGCCTGACTGGCCACCTGTGCCACCGCCTTCTGCCCCATCACTCGCCCCGTCATCGCCTCGGCCTGCACAACCCAGCCGCCGCCCATCGCCTTGTAGAGACCGATCAGCGAGTTGAACATCAGGCCATTGGTCTGCGTGTAGCCAAGCTGCGCGTTGAACAAACTGCGCTCGGCATCCAGCACCTCGATATAGCTCGTATAGCCGCCTTCGAAACGCAGCCTCGCGAGCCGCGCATACGTACGCAACGCCTCCACCTGGCGCGCCTGCACGACCAGTTGCTCGCGCGACTTCTGCAGCGCGATGAGCGCATCGTCGACTTCCTGGAACGCGGTCTGGATAGCCTGCTGATACTGGACCAGCGCCTGTTGCTGTTGCGCCTCTGCCTGGCTGACCTGCCCGCTGATGCTGCCCGCCGTAAAGATCGGCACCGTCAGCGAGCCGGCGTACGACCAGACGCGCGCGGGTCCGGTGAACAGTTTCGAGAACTCGATACTCGTGGAGCCGAACAGGCCCGTCAGCGAAATCTGCGGAAAATACAGCGCACGTGCGGCACCGATCAGGGCATTGGCGGCGACCAGGTTCTGCTCGGCCTGCAGCAGATCGGGACGGCGCTCGATCAGATCGGACGGCAGACCTGCCGGTACGGCGGGCAGCACCAGTTCGGTCAGTTCGCGTCCGCGCAGGATCGGGCCAGGGTTGCGACCGAGCAGGACCGATAAGGCGTCCTCCTGCTGCGCGATCTGCGTCTCGAGCTGCGGAATCGTGGCGAGCGATGCTTCATATTCGGACTGACTCTGCGCGAGCTCCATCTGCGAGACATCACCGCCGGAAAAACGCGCCTGGAATACTTTCACCGATCCGGCGCGGCTGTCCGTGGTCGCTCTCGCGATCGCCAGTTGCTGGTCAAGGTCGCGCAGATTGATGTAAGCGGTGGCCACCGAGGCGACCAGCGAAAGGATCGTTGCGCGGCGGCCCTCCTCGCTCGCCAGCAGGCTCGCGCGAGCCGATTCGGTCTCCCGCCGCACCCGCCCGAAGAAGTCGAGCTCCCAGCCCACCGTCAGCGGCGCCTGGAACTCGTTGAAGACGGGACTCACGCCCGCCGGCAGCGGCGTCGGTCCGCGCTGCGAGGCACGCTGACGGGAGGCGTCGAAACCGGCGTTGACCTGCGGAAACAGCGCCGAGCGCGTCGTCACGAACTGGCCGAGAAACTGGTCGACGCGAGCGGCGGCGATCTTGACGTCCTTATTGTCAGCGAGCGCGGCCAGAATCAGATCGTTCAGAACCGGGTCCTGAAACTGCTCCCACCACCGCGTATTGGCCGCATCGACGGCTTCACTCGCTTCGAACCGGAAGTTCGCGGGCGTCGGCACGTTCGGGCGGACGTAGTCCGGGCCGAGCAGGCAACCGCCCAGCCCGATTGCCAGCAGCAAGGCGGGGAGCAAACGCAGCGGGAACGCAAAGCCTCGCATGTCAGTCGCCCTCACGTTGCGCGGAAGGCGTGACCGCAGGGCCGCCGGAGCCCGCAGGCTTTACCGGAAGGGGATCGGGACCGGAACCGCCATCACCCGCCTGCCCGCCGCTCGCACCCGGCGTCTTCTTGCCGCCGCTCTTTTCCGACATGGTTTCGAGCACGTAGAAGAACATCGGAATGAAGAACACCGCGATCACCGTTGCGCCCAGCATGCCGCCGATTACGCCCGTGCCGATCGAATGCCGGCTGTTGGCCGACGCACCGAGCGCGATGGCCAGCGGCACGCAACCGAGAATGAACGCGAGCGAGGTCATCACGATCGGCCGCAGCCGCTCGGTTGCCGCCGTCACTGCGGCGTCGTACACCGACTCGCCTGCTTCGCGATTGAGTACCGCGAACTCGAAGATCAGAATCGCGTTCTTGGCGGCGAGCGCGACCAGCATGGTCAGGCCGATCTGGAAATACACGTCGTTTTCGAGGCCACGCAACAGAATCGCGAGCAGCGCCCCGAACAAGGCAAACGGCACCGCCAGCAGCACGCCGAACGGCAGGCTCCACTTCTCGTATTGCGCGGCGAGAATCAGGAACACCATCACGAGACCGAACACGAACACGAGTCCCGAGGTGCCGCCCGATTGCCGCGCTTCGTACGCCTCACCGCTCCAGCCCACGCCATAGCCTGCGGGCATCACCTGGTCAGCCACTTCCTCGAGCGCATTGATGACTTGCCCGGAGCTGTAGCCTGGTGCGCCATTCGCCGTAATCTTGACCGCCGGAAAATTGTTGAAACGCGTGATCAGATCGGGGCCGGTGACGTACTTCGAGTTCACCACCGCCTTCAGCGGCACCATGTTGTTGGTTTTGCTCCGTACGTAAAGCTGGTTCAGATCCTGCGGCGTGAGACGGTACTGCGGTTCGGCCTGCAGGATGACCTGCCACAACCGGCTCGAACGGTTGAACTGCGAGACGTAGAGGGAGCCGAACATCGTCTGCATCGCGCTATACACTTCTTCGATCGGCACGCCGAGCGTTTCCGACTTGTCGCGATCCACGTCCACCAGCAACTGTTGCGACGACGCATTGAACGTGGACGTGACACGCGCCAGTTCCGGCCGGCTTTTCGCCTTCGCAACGAAGTCGTCCACCACGCCGGCCAACTGCGACGTGGTCGCATCGCCCTTGCTCTGAATCCACATCTCGGTGCCGCCCGTCGTGCCGAGCCCCGGAATCGAGGGCGGATTGACCGGCAGGATGATCCCTTCCTTGACCTTGGAGAGATTCTCGTAGGCGTCGACCAACACCGCCTTCGCGTTCTGGGTCCTGATATTGGCGAACTTGTAGCGTTCATCGAAACTCTTGAAGCCGATGAAGAACGTGCTAGCGTTATTCTTGTTCTGGCTGTCGAGCAGGCTGTAGCCGTCGACGATCGTCACGCTGCCTACCGCAGGCTGTTTCATGAAGTAATCGGTCACGCGCCGCGACACGTCGCCGGTTCGATCGAGGCTCGCCGCGTCCGGCATGATGACCGCGCCGAGCAGATAGCCCTGATCTTCAGGCGGCAGGAACGAGGTCGGAATGGTGCGCATCATCACCACCGCCAGCGCGATCATGCCGACGAACAGCAACAGCGCGACCACGAAGCGTTTGATCACCAGTTTGACCACGGACGTGTAGCCGTGCGTCATCTTCGCGAAGTTCCTGTCGAACCACTTGAAGAAGCCTTTCTTCTCATGGTGGCCGGGCTTCAGCAGCAAGGCGGCCAGCGCCGGCGACAGCGTCAGTGCGACCACCCCGGAGAAAATGACCGAGATCGCAATGGTGATGGCGAACTGCTTGTACAACTGCCCCGTAATGCCGCCGAGAAAGGCCACCGGCACAAACACCGCACACAGCACGAGCACGATCGCGACCACTGGGCCGGCCACTTCGTCCATCGCGCGCCTGGCGGCCTCCTTCGGACTGAGTTTGTGCACGTTCATATTCCGCTCGACGTTCTCGATCACCACAATCGCGTCGTCCACCACGATGCCGATGGCCAGCACCATGCCGAATAGCGTCAGCATATTGATCGAGAAGCCGAGCGCGAGCATTCCCATGAACGTGCCCATGATCGACACCGGTACGGCCAGAACCGGAATCAGCGTCGCGCGCAGGCTTTGCAGGAAGACGAACACCACGATCACCACGAGTACGAGCGCTTCAAAAAACGTGTGCACGACATCGGAAATCGACGCGCGCGTGAAGTCGGTAGTGTCCAATGCGATGTCGTATTCGAGGCCTTCAGGAAAGGTCTTTTTCATTTCCTGGAGTGTCGCGTGGACCTGCTTCGAGACGTCGAGTGCGTTGGCGCCAGGTTGCTGATATACCGCGATGACGGTGGCCGGCTTGCCCTGAAAGCGGCTGCGGATCGAATAATCCTTCTGGCCCAGCGCGGCGCGGCCGATGTCCTTGAGACGCACAATCGCGGCATCGCCGTTGGCTGCCCTGATGATGATGTTGTCGAAGTCCTCGGGTTCACTCAGGCGACCTGTCGTGGTCACGGCGAACGACTGCTCGACCGGCGCGCCGGTCGGCGATTGGCCGAGACGGCCCACGGCGAACTGCTGGTTCTGGTTGGCGACCGCCCGCTGCACATCGCCCGCCGTGATACCCAGTTGTGCCATGCGGTCGGGCTTTAGCCAGATTCGCATCGCGTAATCGGGCGTACCGAAGATGGCCGACTGATTCGCACCGGGAATGCGCTTGAGCGCATCGAGCACGTAAATATTCGCGTAGTTGGCGATATACGTCGCGTCGTAGCGATCGCCCGGTGAATAGATGGCGATCACCATCATGAACGCCGACGATTTCTTCTGCACCTGAATGCCCTGTGACTGCACCGAAGAGGGCAATTGCGGCAACGCGAGGTTCACGCGGTTCTGCACGTCCACCTGCGCCAGCTCCGGATTGGTGCCGATCTGGAAGTACGCGTTGACAGTCAGATTGCCGGTAGATGAACTCGACGAGTTCATGTAAATCATGTTGTCCGCGCCGTTCACCTGCTGCTCGATCGGCGCGGCCACGTTGTTGGCCACCACGTCGGCATTCGCGCCGGGATAATTGGCGGAAATCGTGATCTGCGGTGGGGTGACATCCGGATACTGCGCGATCGGCAAGTTGAACATCGCCACCGCGCCGCCGAGCGTGATGACAATCGAAATCACCGACGCAAAAATCGGGCGGTCGATGCAGTAACGGGAGATGTTCATGTCGCGTGTCCCCTACTGCGCGGCGGTCGTGTCGGACGGATGTCCCGTCGAACTACTCCCCCCGCCTCCCGGCACGTTGGCCGCCGCATGCGCGGCCGGCGCCGCGACGATTTTCAGCGGCACATCGGCGGCCACACGGATTGCACCGTCCACCACCACCCGCTCGCCCGGTTGCAACCCCTCGGTGATGAACCAGTCGTCGCCATGCCATTCGCCCACTTCCACGACACGTTGATGCGCCTTGGAGTCGTTGTCGACCACCCACACGAAGTGGCTTTTCGCTCCCTGCAAGACCGCACGTTGCGGCACCAGGATCGCCTTCGGCCGGGAAGCGCCGGACACGCGGGCCCGCACGAACTGGCCGGGACGCAACTGGCCTTTCTCATTTGCGAAAGACGCCCGCACGAGGAACGTGCCGGTCTCGGTGCTGAAGGCGGGATTGGCGAAACTGATATGACCGTGGTTAGGAAACTCGGTGCCGTCCGCCATGATCACCGTGACTTCAAAGTCGTCATTGGCCGGAAACCGCAAACGGCCTGCCGTGATCTCTTCGCGGAACTTCAACAACTCGTTTTCCGAAACGCTGAAGTTGACCCACATCGGATCGAGTTGATAGACATAGGTCAGCAAGCCCGAAGCCGAGGCGGTGACAAAGCTGCCGTCCTGTTGCCTCGCGAAACTGGACAAACCGGTGAGCGGCGACTTGATAGTCGTGTAGCTGAGATTCAACTGGGCGGTTTGGACCTGTCCTTGAGCTGCGATCACCGCGGCTTCCGCCTGCTTTTCATTGCCGGTTGCGTCGTCGAGATCCTTCTGGCTCAACGCATTTTGTGCGGCGAGCGGAATCACGCGCGCGAGATTCGCCTTCGCGACGGTTAGACGCGCCTGCTGCTGGGCGAGCTGGCCTCTGGCGGTTTGCAACGCCGCGTCAAAAGGCTTCGCGTCCATCTGGAAGAGGGTCTGTCCGGCGTGAACCAATTGCCCTTCGGTATAGAGCCGCTTGTCGAGAAAGCCGTCCACCCGCGCGCGAATCTCGACTTCGCGAGAACTCTGCGTTTGCGCGGTGTATTCGAAATCGACTGGGGTGTCGCTCTGCACCACCGGCATCACGGTGACCTCGATCGCTCCGGCGGCGGGCAGCGTAGCGGCTTTGTGACAGGCGGCGCACAGCGCAAGCGCGGCGAGCCCGGCAATCGCAAGACCTAGACGGTTTCTGCTCATGGCTGTCTCCCCGTCCCGATCGATGTCTACTGAACCGTGTAGCCGCGGCCGGTCATGCAAGCAGCCACTGCCCGGTTGAAGGTCGCCATCTGCTGCGACGTCTGTTGCTGACCCGCCTGCTGCTGCGCGGCCTCCGCCTGGTTGGCGCGGCGCTGGCGCATGCCGCCAGCCGCTGTTCCGGTGACCGCTCCGATCGCGGCGCCCTTACCGGCATTACCGGCGATTGCACCCACTGCCGCGCCCAGGGCGGCGCCGCCGGCTGCGCCCTTGACCGCTCCGCCTTGCTTTGGTGCAGCGCCCGGCTGTCCGGATTGCTGTGCAATCGCGACCGGATCGACGCCGGTCGTCTGCTTCGCCCATAGCTGACACTCGGCGGTATCCGTGTCTTGCTTCTGCGCGCTCTGCCCCTTGGCCGGATAGATGATGGGCTGCTGCGCGGCGGCCGCGAACGTCAGCACCCATACCACCAGACCAATTGCGAATTGCTGCATTCGTTGCATGGCTTGAGGCCCTCAATGATCTGCGGTCGACCTGCTTACTGGCTACCGGCGGTCAATGTCCGCGCAACGCGCGAGCGATTTCCCGGCTCTGCCGAGCAGGTTTCCCGATCGCGCGTCCGGCGCGGCGTGCATTACCGAGGTGATTCGGGTTAGAGCATCGGTGGCCATAACCGCACGGGGATATTGCGCACTTCACTATTCAAACTTAACAATTCTCTGCCCCTGAACGCCCAGACCAGCCATCAAACCCTGCTGGCCAAAAATGAACGCATAGACATCTGATTTCATTGTCGTAGTTGTCATCGACCTCGCCATCCCTGCATCCACCACCACGACGCTCGGTCCCACACCAACGGACAATCCGGTGCCACTCGTAAGCTCAGTGATTGCCGAATCGGTCATGAGAAACATCGCCTCCGAAAAGGTTTGTGCGCCTGCCTGCATCCCGTATGAGAGCCCGCGCACTCTGTAATACCCGAGGATCCTGCCATCCGGGCTAAACATCACGCCCTTTCCACCTTGCGCACCGACTAACAACCCAGCCTTGACGATGCTCGGAAACACGACGACGGCTTTCGCCTGGTATTGGAGATCCTTCGCCTTCGGAGTGCTGTCGAATAGTTGCTGCAGTGCCTCACGTGCTTGCGCGTCCATCTCGGGGTCCCCACCATTGGCAACAGTCGGGTTCGTCGAACACGCCACGGCGAACAGAAGGAGGGGGACCGCGAGAATTAGCCGAAGGTACTTGATCATGATGCGTGCTCCATTCTGAAATTGACACCACGGTGTGAAATGCGTTTCCGCCTCAAATTCTTCGCGGGCAACGTGAATAGTGGTGTTTGCGTCCCGTTAAAACAATTGGCCTTTGGTCCCATATCGCCTGAATACGCAAACGCATGGGCTTGCGCTACGGTGGCTGATCGCCTTCAAGGGCAGCGCGTACCGTCTTGACGAACAGTTCGTCGTTGAACGGCTTGCGCAAATAAGCGACCGCGCCGGCCGCGAGCGCGTGCTCGCGCACGCCGATATCGTCGTGGGCGGTGATGAAAATGACAGGTATGCCAGTGCCGGCCAGGCGCCGCTGGACTTCCAGCCCGTTCAACCCTGGCATCTGCACGTCGAGAATGACGCAGTCAGGGTGATATGACGGCATCGACGACAGGACCTCGAGGAACGCGTCGCCGCTTGCGAACGTTTCGGCGGCGATTCCGATTGAGCGCAACAGTCTCTTGATCGCTCGGCTCACCGATTCATCGTCATCGACGACAACAACGAATGGTTTGAGTTTTCCCATTGAACGTAGTCCGGTGTCCGGAAGTGCGCGCGCAAGTGCACTCCTCCATACGACAGACTACGAGTCAGGCAGGTTTGCCGCTATTGGACCTTGGTCCCGAGTAGGTGCTAGAGCGCGAAAAATCCGCCCGCACCGTCCGCCGTTCGCGCCGGAATGTGGCCTAGTGCGACGCGTGTGGTTCGGCGGCAGTGCCGAGGCCGGCCTTCTCGGCGACGCGGACCAGTTCGGCCAGCGACGAGACTTCCATTTTCGCCATCACCCGCGCGCGATGAGCCTTGATCGTCTTTTCGACCGTGCCCAGTTCGCCGGCGACCTGCTTGTTCAGACGGCCACTCACGACGAGCGCCATCACTTGCCGCTCGCGAGGTGTCAGCCTTCCGACACGCAGGACGGGTTTCGGCGCGGATCCTGTCCAGGAATGCGCGGGCCGAACCGAATGTCTCTACCCGATAGCCAGCGAACTGGATCAGACGTGCCAACGCGCGGCACACTGAATCGTCGTCGACGACGAATACCAGCAGATCAGAATGTGTCATGGCCTTTATCGCGACTCGTCGTCCGGCGTCGCAGCATTCGCGGGCAGCGTGACATAAAACGTCGCGCCTCGATCGGTGTTGTTTTCGGCCCAGAGTCGCCCGCGGTGCATGTCGATGATGGAGCGGCTGATCGACAATCCCAAACCGAGCCCCTGGGGTTTTGATGTGAAGAAGGGCTTGAATATCTTATCCAGCTTGTCCGCTGTCAGTCCCTGCCCGTTGTCGCGAACCGCAATGCACACCATGTCACTACCCTGAGGCTTGACCGTTACCACTACCATCCGGTCAACGGGCGGCACATCGTTCATCGCGTCGAATGCGTTGAGCAGAAGATTGAGCATGACCTGCTGCAATTGCACCCTGTCGCCGCGCACGGGCGGCAGTGTCTCGTCGATGTAGAGCATCAAACGCGTGCCTCGCACGATCGCGTCACTGTGCACCAGCAGAACCACGTCGCGGACCACCCCCGCGAGATTGAGCGGCGCGACTTCAAGATCGCCTTTCTTGACGATCGCGCGGATGCGCCGAATCACTTCGCTGGCGCGATAGTCATCCTGAACAATGTCATTGAGGATTTCCCGCAATTCCGCCAGATCGATGGAGTCGGCGGTCATGAAGCGTTGTGCGGCCTGCACATTGCTCAGAATCGCAGTGAGCGGCTGATTCAGCTCGTGGGCGAGCGAGGAGGCGAGTTGCCCCATGGTGGAGACGCGCGTCAGATGCGCGAGCTCCTGACGGTTGCGGTGCAGCTCATAGCGATCTGTCCTGTCGATGACAAAAGCGAGCGTCACGCAATCGTCGTCGAAGCGAAACGCATTCAACCCGATTTCCACGGGAAACACCACGCCGTCCTTGCGCCGTGCGGACAGTTCCTGCAAAGGCGCCGCGCCGCGCAGGTCGGGTAACGCGAACCGGTCCGTCCAGAAGGGTGCGTTGCTTTCGAAACGCAGGTCAGGCACCAGCAGCTCGACAGGTCTGTCGATCATTTCGCTGCATTCGTATCCAAACAGCTTCGCAGCCTGCGGATTGACCATGACCATGCGGCCACGCTCACCCAGCATCAGAATCGCAAACGGGAATAATACAAGCGCTTCGCGAAAACACATCTCGCCGCTCTTGCGTTCCGGAGCGGCTGCCTGGGCATGCGGTATGTCCGTCGATCGTCCGTCACTCGTACAAGCTTCCCGGCGAACCACCCTCGCGGAAGCAGCCGCGCCAGGTTCATCTGTAGATGGATGCCCTGCGCGCGGCCCACGTTGGCCGGCTTCCGTCACACCAGAAACTCCCGCGCCGCGAGATGCCTCCACACCGGTGCCGCCTGACGGACTTGTTTTCGCCAACGAGCGGAAAGAGCCCGCCTGGACCACCGTTCTCGCAATGCGTGCAAACATCGCATCCAGGCTCAGCAGAACGCGCTCTGCGTGCGCAGAACTACCTGGCGGTTTAATACTGGCAATCGATGCCGCCCCCCCTGGCGTCGCGCCAACACCACCAGCAACCACAGAATGAGGGTCGTTTCCAGCACGACAATCACGGGCATGACGATGCTCATCGCCAGACTCCATCTCAAAGGCTGGTACCGGGAGAAGTGCTGAAAGAATTCACTCTGGATTTCGACGAGATGCAATGCGCCATAATCCGGAAGCCGGTTGCCGCAACCAGATCTTGCGAAGTGGCCTGGGCATGCAGAATCATGATTCCCTCGTGACTGGGCGGCCCCGGCCTGCCTCACGGGCGGTCTGCCGGGTCGTCGCCATGACAGCGCATCATCCTTCTATTTATTCAGTGATTGACTAGCAGCAGAATCGGGCACCGCGCGCCCCTAAAAGGGTTCAGTTAGAACTTCCGCGGTCGGATAGAACAAAACGGTCAATTAATCCTAGTCTGCGGTCGGACAATAGTAAATAACGCACGGCACATTCATCTATGTTTTGACCTGAATGCCTGTGTTGTGGATGACTGCTGGATGGGACCAAAGTCCAATTGCCAGCACGCGGCAGTGTATGTAGTTTTAATGACGTAATAGCCGACTCGCTCAGGGATTCGCAGCCGACGCAATTCTTAAGGAATTCTCAATGTATCCGTAAAGCAACACCTAAATGAAACAGAACTTGCGAGAAAAATACCATGGGGGTGGTCGTAGCACGACGAAGCGGCAACGCTTGCGCAAACATTTCTTCACTTGTGGGGTAGTCATGGCAAAAGCACACCAGGCTGAACCATCAAATCCGACCACAAGCTGGGGCAAGTTCGACCATACCGTCATGGTCCTGCAGGGCGGTGGCGCGCTCGGGGCATACCAGGCCGGCGTTCATGCCGGCCTCGCCGAAGCGGGGGTTTCGCCCGACTGGATCGCTGGCGTGTCGATTGGCGCGATCAATGCCGCACTGATCGCGGGCAACCCGCCTGAGCAGCGTGTCGCGCGACTGCGGCAGTTCTGGGAGCGCGTATCGGCGCATGCTCCATTTGTGCCACCCCTGTCGCTCGATCCAGTCCGCCCACTATTCAACTTCATGAGTGCGGCATCCTCAGTCGCTTTTGGTGTGCCGGGATTTTTTTCGCCGCGTCTACCGGCGCCTTTTGCTTCGCCTCAGGGAAACTTCGATGCGCTGAGCCTTTACGACACCGGCCCGCTCAAGGCGTCTCTTGAAGAACTGGTCGACTTCGATCTGATCAACCGGAAGGCGGTCCGCCTTTCGCTGGGCGCCGTCAACGTCAGCACCGGCAACTCGGTCTATTTTGACAATAACAAGACACAGATCGGTCCAGAGCATGTGATGGCAAGCGGAGCACTGCCTCCGGGTTTTCCCGCTGTTCATATAGACGGACAATGGTATTGGGACGGCGGTATCGCATGCAATTCGCCGCTTTGGTACGTGCTGGACGAGGACTACAGGATGAGCGCGTTGATCTTGCAGGTCGACGTATTCAGCGGCGCAGGCGAACTGCCGAAATCCATCAGGGAAGTGCAGGAGCGCATGAAGGACATCCAGTACTCGAGCAAGACACGCGTCAATACGGACCGAGTCAGCGAAATCGAAGAACTTCGCAACTCGCTGCACCGGCTGCTCGACAAGCTGCCACCCGAGCTTCGAACGGACCCCGACGTTCAGAAGCTTGACGCTATCAGCACGCGAGGCGCCGTCGCCCTTGTCCATTTCATCAACCGGCACAACACGCGTTCGTCAAGCTTTAAGGATTACGAATTCTCACGCGCGACCGTGATGGAATTGTGGGACTTTGGGTACAGCGACGCCCGCAGGGCGATCTCCAACCCGCAATGGCGCCATGCTACCGATCTGGGTAATGGCGTGCGCATCTACGACCTGACCAAGTAACACGTCGGGCTATCGCAGCCGACATAAGGAGCATGCAACATGACCGAAGCCGACGTAAAGGAGCGCGCGTTTGCCATGCCGCTCACCAGTCCGGCGTATCCGCCCGGCCCTTATCGATTTGTCGATCGCGAGTTCCTGATCATTACCTACCGGACCGATCCTGACGCCCTGGCCGAGGTCATTCCGGCTCCCCTCGAAATGACCGAGCCGCTCGTAAAATTCGAATTCATCCGGATGCCCGATTCAACGGGCTTTGGTGACTACACGGAAAGCGGCCAGGTGATTCCGGTCAGTTTTCGGGGCCAGCGAGGCAGCTACGTCCACGCCATGTTTCTCGACGACGAACCGCCGATCGCCGGCGGCCGCGAAATATGGGGATTCCCCAAGAAGCTCGCGTCACCTGAGTTGCGAGTCGAAAAGGACACCGTTGGCGGCATCCTGAGATACGGCCCGGTGCCGATCGCACTTGCGACGATGGGTTACAAGCATCGCGCGCTACCGCACGACCAGATCCTCGCGTCGCTGTCCGCGCCCAATTTTCTGCTCAAGATCATTCCACACGTGGATGGCTCGCCACGCATCTGCGAACTGGTGCGCTATTTCTGCGAGGACATCACGGTGAAGGGAGCATGGGAAGGTCCTGCCGCGCTTGAACTGTTCAACCACGCACTCGCGCCCGTTGCGTCGCTGCCTGTCATTGAAGTGATATCCGGCGTGCACATCCTGTCAGACCTCACACTTGGCCTTGGCACCGTGGTGCACGACTACCTCGCCGAATAAAGGTCCGGGTCGCCGAAAAGCCTACGATCTGTCGGCGGCCTGTTATCGACTGGATTAGCTGCGCGCGAGGAAAGCCACAGTAGCACCGCGCGCGCAAACGGCTACTAGCTTCATGCATTCAATTGCATCCCTGACTGTTGGCGCTCCGATAGCATGTCTTCCCACTCGGGCTCTTATACACGCCCTTCCCGTTCTTTGTCTTGGCCTCTCCGCCCTTGCTCGTCTGGGTCGTCGTGACGCCGTTCTGATTCTTTTGGGCCTTCCACGCGTTACCCGTATTCGGGTTATAGCCGCCGGCCGTCTGTCCGTTGCCGCAAGCGGTCTCGCCGCGCGCGTTAGTGGCGCACTCCGCGAACGCACTCGAAGACAGCACGGCGCACGCCAACGTAAGCAGAACCGCGAATGTGCGTACAGAACTCGTCATGACTCTCTCCCAGGAACGACGCGACCGGACTGGCGCATCTTCCAGATTAGTCGCATGCGGTCGAATGCACATTGGACCTTGGTCCTATTGCGAGCAACGATGATCCAGCCTTCTCATACACCAATCAGAGACGAACGTCACGACAATGCCGAAACCATCGATCGACTCGAATCACACAGTCACATCGGGTTGCAAGGCTGAGATCCGTTCGGCAACGCGCGCTGCGCGGCGCTTTCGGCCGGTGCGTGTCGGTGTTGCTTTGCTCTGGTCCGCGTTGGCAAGTGCCCAGGAAATGGAACCACGCGCCTATTCGGCTGCGCCTGTCGGCACGAATTTCGTGGTGTTCGACTATGCACGATCGAGCGGCGGCTTCTCGGTGGACCCTTCGTTGCCGATTGCCAATGTGCAGGCCAAAATCAACACGTATGCATTCGGCTATTCGCACAGCTTCGGCGTCGCTGGTCATACCGCAAGCGTTGCGGTGTCGGTCCCGTACGCCAGTGCGAATGTGACTGGCGACGTCGAGGGTAGGCCGGAGCATGCCTATCGATCAGGACTGGGCGACGTGCGGTTCAGGGTCGCTCTGAATCTGCTGGGCGATCCGGCGCTCACACCGGAGGAATTCGCGCGGCGCAAACCCTCCACGGTCCTCGGTGTCAGTGTGAGCGTCGTGGCACCGACAGGGCAGTACGTGCCGTCCCGCCTGATCAACGTGGGGTCGAACCGATGGTCGTTCAAACCAGAAATCGGATTGTCCCAGCCGATTGGCAACTGGTTCGTGGAGGGCGCAGCGGGCGCGTGGTTCTTCACAGACAACAACGATTTTTTCGGCGGACGCAGGCGCAGCCAGGATCCGATACCCGAATTCCAGTTGCATGGCGGCTACACCTGGCGCCCCGGGCTTTGGCTCGCCGCGGACGCGACGTATTTCACGGGCGGCCGGACAAGCGTGAACGGCGCCCAGGATCAGGACCTCCAGCGCAGTGTGCGCTACGGCGTCACGCTGTCGGTGCCGCTTACCGAAAAGTGGTCCGCAAAGCTCGCGTGGTCGCGTGGGCTGATAACACGCGTCGGCGGCAATTTCCAGACCGTCTCGGTCGCGCTCCAATACCGCTGGTTCAATCGCTGATCGTGCCTGAGTGCGGGACTAGCAGAGCCAACGCCCGCGCGATCGAGCGGCTACTGGCCAAGAATGGCGAGCGCTGCGCGCATGGGCTCAGGCGAGATTCTGACTATCCCATTGAGAGGCGTGTTCATTTCCAAAATCATAAAGATCGCGCCGGCAGTCGACAGTGCACACATGGCTAGCGCTGTCATGGTCGTACCGTTGCGAGGCGCGAACAAACCAAACGTGCCGAAGAGAATGGCTAGCCAGGACACCAGAACCACCAGCAGCGGCACGGGGATCGAGCCCTTCTGCTGGAGTAGCGCCAGCCAGCGCGCGGCAAACACTTCATCGACGATCTGGAGGGCGTGTGCCTGCAATTGACCTTGCACGGCGTTGTGCGGCGAGAGTTCCTCCACCTTGCGCTGGAAGTCCTCTCCCCTTTCCACTGCATCGGGCCCGCTCATTCCCGCCAACTGCGACGGATCGCCGGAAGCGAGCACCTCGATCGACACGGCAGTGATACGTTTAAGCAAGCCGCGAATCTCCTGCGTTTCCGGTCCATATCGGGCCAGGACGCGATCAAGGCGCACGATGTCAACGGCACTATGTACAACTTCGCTATTTGTCGTGTCGAACGAGGCTTTCGCCGACGAGATCAGCAGGCCAAGCACTAACGCGGCCATGGTAGCGACCAGACCGGTCGCCAGTTTGACAACACTGATCGATTCATCGCTAAGGTGGTGTTGCGGCAGCACGACGCGCAGATACGAACCCAGCAGCGCGCTGCCGACAACGCATACGAACACAATCAACGCAACGGCGAGGTGGTTCACCCTGCAATCCTCCGATTCTGGTATTACGCTCACTGTTGCGCATCTTGCTCGCTGCGCGGCTGCATGCAATTGGACCAAGGTCCAATTGCATGCGCGCTGTAGTGAACCTATCTTTTTAGCTGCACCACTGGCGGCAACAGCGACCCGGCCGCCAGCATCCGTACCCCGTGTCTGCTCATTCGCCTTCCGTCCCTGGCACGGGTCGCGCTGCGGAAGTGCCGTGAGGCGGACAGGAGCAAAGCATCGTGACTTCCAGACTGCCCATCCGAATGTTGGCGCTGGCACTCGCGTTGTCGGCCATGCAGCCGATCCGCGCCGCGACACAAGACCCTGGTTGGCCGCGTGAAATGGTCCAGGAGGACGCGACCCTCACCTATTACCAGCCACAGATCGACGACTGGAAAGACTTCAGGGAACTGACCGGTCGAATGGCGATTATGATCACCCCGCGCGGCGGCAAACCACAGGTGGGCGTGATCACGTTGCAAATGCACACTGATGTGGATATCGACAGCCGCAACGTACTTCTAAGCAGTCCGCAAATTACCGGTACCGCTTTCCCCGGTGCGGACCAGGCAACGAGCCAGAAGCTGGATCAAGCAGTGCGAAAATTTCTCAATCCGCAGGCGTCGTTAACCTTGTCGATGGATCGGCTGGTGGCGAGCATCGACAAAAAACAGGCAGCACCCGTCGTAGCCATCAAGAGCGATCCACCGACCATCTTTGTCAGTTTCGGGCCGGCGATACTGCTGTTTGTGGATGGCGACCCGGTGCCCGCGCCGATCCAGAATTCAGATGTCTCATTCGTCGTCAACGCCAGTTGGCCGCTGTTCGTCGACAATGCCGCCCACCAGTACTACCTGTTCACCGGTCAGTCGTGGATGACGTCGACCGACCTGAAAACCGGCTGGGCGGAAACGAAGACGCTCCCAGCCAAGATGACGAAGATTCCCGCCGACCCCACCTGGACGGACCTGAAGCCCTTCATTCCGCCGTCTGCGAAGAACTCGGCGAAGCCGCCGGCGGTCTTCTTCAGCAGTACGCCGGCCGAGCTGATCGTGTTCGACGGCCAACCGGTTTACACCGCAATCCCCGGCACAGGACTGGTGTTTGCGAAGAATACCGATAGCGATGTGTTCGTCTACACGCCGACCAAGACCTACTATTATCTGACGGCAGGCCGCTGGTTTTCGTCGCCCAACCCCAGTGGGCCATGGACGTTTGCAACGAACCAGCTACCGGCCGATTTCGCCAACATTCCTCGCGACAGCGCTGCCTCGCGAGTCCTCGCTTCCGTACCGGGCACGCCGGAGGCCAAGGACGCGGTGCTGCTCGCCCAGATTCCGACCACGGTTGAAGTCAACCCTGCTGCGGCAGCGGCTGAGATCAAGGTCGCATACAGCGGCGAGCCGAATTTCGCACCGATCGAAGGCACCCCACTCGCCTACGCAACCAACACCCCCGACAAGATCATCAAGGTACAGAACCACTACTACCTTTGTTCGCGGGGCGTATGGTTCGATTCGCCGTCGCCGGCCGGCCCCTGGCAAACCAGCAGTTCAGTGCCTCAGGTGATCTATACGATCCCGCCGGCATCGCCCGTTTATAACGTCACTTACGTGACACAACAGGTCGTGCCGGGCGGGTCTATCCAGGCTAGTTATACCGCTGGATATCTCGGCATGTTTATCGCAGGCGCCGCCGTCGGCGCGATCGTTGCGCAAGGCAACGGCTACTACTATCCGCCCTATGTCCGCGTGGGCTACGGGCCGTATCCCATCTACTATCCGCGTCCCGCGCCGTATGGATACCCGACCTACAACCCCTATACAGGCGCGCGCGGCGTACGCGGCAGTGCCTACGGCCCGGCGGGTAGCGCGCAGTGGGGCGCCTCGTACAATCCCTATACCGGTACATACGCGCGCGGCGCCACGGCTTCCGGGAAGTACGGCAGCGCGAGTGTCGCGCAGGCCTATAACCCCTACACCGGCGCTTATGCCGCTACCCGTCAGGGATCGAACGCGTACGGCCAGTGGGGAAGCTCTGTCGTGACGAAGGGGAACCAGTGGGCGGCGACGCAGCACACCACCACAGCGAAGGGCACGGTCGGGACTTATCAGAATTCGGCAGGCGGCAAGGCGGTTGCTGGAAGCACCGCCAACGGCCGTGCCGTAGCCGGTAAGACCGCAAATGGCGACCTTTACGCCGGGCGTGATGGCAATGTGTACAAGAACACCGGTGGGAGCTGGCAGAAGTACGATAACGGTTCCTGGTCCAATGTGAACAAACCCAGCCCGCAGTCGTCGCCGCAAAAAGCGCAAGCCGCGCAGTCCCAGCGCATGCCCCCCGCGACGAATACCGGCGCGACTCAGCAAAACGCGCAGAACTATCAGCAGCAGCGCTCCGCAGCGGCTCAGTCCGGTAAGGCCGGAACCACTCAGCGAAGCGCCCAGAGCTATCAGCAGCAACGCCCCGCGGGAACCCAGCCGGCGAATCCCCGGACCACTCAGCAAAGCGCCCAGAACTTTCAGCAGCAGCGCGGCACGCCAGCACCGCCGAGCAGGGCCGCTGCCCAGCCTCAAAATGCTGCGGGTGGAATCAACCGGACCAGCGCACAGCCCTCCTTTGGAGAGCTGAACAACGACATGCAGAATCGTCAGAGAGGTGCGACCCAGAGTCAACGCTACGCGCAATCGGGAGGCGGTTTCGACCGGAGGGCCAACGGCGCGGGCGGCGCAAGGGGTGGCGGTGGTGGTTTCCGTCGACAGTAGTCCGGACAAAATCCGTCTGGTTCGTCCCCTGACCATCGCGCGGCTTTTGCTGGTCGGAGCAGCCATGACGGTTGTAGTCGCGCTGGCGAAACCTCCCGTTGTTCGTTCGAACACTGACCTGACCGTCGAACAGGTGCGGCGCACGGCCCGGGAAGCAGAGGTCCGCAAGGACGTCGATGTGCCCACCAAGGCACGCATCGCGGAACTATCCCGCGCAACGCTCGCGGATATGGAGCGTGTTCCCGAACTGCGTGCCCAGGCGGAGACCTATCGTCAGTTAATGCGCGATGCGCCGGACCAGATTCGTGACCTGGAGCGGACACTGGAAAAACTGCGCGCTGAATCAGACCAGGCGATTGCCGGCCCTTCGCGTGCCGGCAGCACACTCAACGAACTGGAGCAGGCGCGGGTCCAGGCCGAAACTCGCCAGGCCGCAGCGCGCGCCGAACTCGCGATGCTCGACCTCGAAATCGAACGTGTCGACACGGAGCCCGCGGAGCTGCGCAACACGCAGCGCGAGGCGCAAGCCGGTCTGGAGCGGTTGCGCGAAGAGATCCAGACGGCCTCAGGTGCATCACGTCAGACCTTGCTCACAATGACGGAGATACAGTCCAGGCGGGCTGCGCTGCTGGTTCGTGAAGCTCAGGCTGACGCCTTGCGCAGCCGCATCGATGCGCAACCTCTATTGGCCCGTTTGACGCAACTGCGGCGGGAAGTGATTCGGACGCAATTGCAGCGCGACGATGCTGACCTGAAGCGGCTGGTGGCGCTCGTCGATCAGCGTCGCGTAGATGACGCCCGGCGAGCCGAGGAGGATGCCTCCGAGCGCCAACGACAGTTGGTGGACCGCAGTCCCACCTTGAATCGGTTGGCGGCGGCCAATGTCCAAAGCTCGGCGCAGCTTGCCGGGACGGCGAAAGAAATCGAGTCGCTGCGGCAGGCTCGCGATCGGCGCACGGCGGAGGCGGAACAGCTGGCGGTTGATTTTCAGCGCGCGCGCCTCGGCCTCGCGCGCAGCAAGCTCACGGAATCAATGGCCCGGGTGCTCGCGGAGCGCGCTGCCGCGCTGCCTGAAGCGGAACAGTTCCGTCGCGCGCGCGGCGAACGGGCGCGCGCCGCTGAGTCAATCGCTGCGGCTGCGTTCCAGGTCGAGCGCGAACAACGTCGCCTCGCGAACCCGGACGAGGAGCTCGACGCCGTCATGCGCAAAGAGGCTGCGCGCACGCGCCCGGCAGAACTGGCGGCCGTGCGCGGCGAAGCGTTAGTGCTGATCGCGGATCGCAGGGAACTGCTCGATCGGCTTTCGACTTCGCAGCGAACCTACCTGAACACACTGGATGAACTCGTCGCCGCCGAGGACCAGCTCCTGAGCATCGCGCAAGACTATCGCAGCCTGATCGACAAGGCGCTGTTCTGGGTGCCTGTGGCTCCCCTGTCCGAACGGTCCTTCAGCGATTTGCCGCAGACGCTGTTGTGGCTAGCCTCGCCAACGGGCTGGCGCGAGGTGGGTGAAACCATCGAGGATCAGGCGAAGCAACGCTTGCTGCAGGTGCTTGTCCTGTTTGGCGCCGTGTTCGCCATCCTGGCGACGCGCAAGCGTCTGCTTGCGCGTCTGCGGCACCTGTCTGAGCGCAAGGGAGCAGAGGGCGACCCCGACGTCACCGCCACAGTACAGGCCCTTGGCACAACCCTGCTCGTCGTTGTGCCGCTGCCGCTGGCCATCTGGACGGTCGGCAACCTGATCGTCGCCTCGTCGACGGCTTCAGAATTTGCCAATGCTGTCGGCGAGGGGCTCGACCCAACGGCGTGGGGGGTACTCATAGGGCTGTTCTTCTCAAGGCTGTTTCGTCCTGATGGCATTGCCCAACTGCATTTCGGACTCGAGGCGCAATCCGTGCGCGCGTTGCGCCGCGCGTCACGCGTGTTCACGTTCCTCGTGGTGCCGCTAGGCTTCGTCAACCGAGCCGCATCCCAGTATGACGATCTCATCGTACGGGCCTCACTGGGGCGCCTAACCCATATGCTGGCGCTCATCGTGTTCGCCGGAGTAATCGGCGTGACCTTTCGGCCGGGTGGCCCGGTTCTCTCGCGGTATTTCGGTGCAGGCGCGGAGGACCGGAATGTGGTCATGAAATATGCTGCCTACGTGTTCGCCTGTGTGGTGCCGCTGTCCCTTGCGGTACTGTCAGCGGCTGGCTTTTACAACGCTGCGCAGGTCTTCGGTCGGCTCACGCTGATCAGTGGCCTCGCTGCGGCAGCGATCGCGCTGTTCCATACTCTGACGGCGCGCTGGTTGCGCGACCGGCGCAACCAGCTTGAGCGCGCGCGGACACAGGGCATGGATCGGGAGGCAGACGTCCTCATCGACGGGGCGCGCAAGAACCTGGACCGCCCCGACCTGGCCTCGATCGGAGCCCAGGCGACGCGGTTGTTGCGTGCGTTGTCCGCGATACTTCTGGTGGTTGCCGTGCTGGTGGTCTGGCACGGAGCATTGCCGGGTCTGAGCCTGCTAAACGAGATTTCTCTCTGGACCTATGCCGATGTCGAGGAGGGGCAAACGGTGGAGCGCACCGTCACCCTCGGGGGCGTGATGCTCGCCCTGACGATTGGATTTATCGCAGTCGTTGCGGTCAAAAACATCGGCGGCTTCCTTGATATCGCGTTCCCAGATCGGGCACGGCTCTCGGGCGGCAGCCGCTATGCCATCAGAACCGTGGCCCGCTACGTCATTGTGGGTGGAGCGGTGATGACGGTGTTTAGTGTGCTGGGCGGCAACTGGTCCCGGATTCAATGGCTGGTCGCGGCCATGGGCGTAGGCCTCGGCTTCGGCCTGCAGGAAATCTTCGCAAATTTCGTCTCCGGTTTGATCATATTGTTCGAGCGGCCGATCCGCGTCGGCGATACCGTGACCGTCGCAGACGTGACCGGCGTCGTGACCCGTGTGCAGGCGCGTGCCACGACAGTGACCGACTTCGATCGCAAGGAAGTGGTGATACCGAACAAGACCGTGATCACGGAGCGAGTCACCAACTGGACGCTGAGCGATCACATTACGCGGGTCGTGCTGAAGGTCGGCGTCGCCTATGGATCCGACACCGCGGCTGCGTGCGAATCGATCCTGAAAGCCGTGCTCTCCGTGCCCTCTGTCCTGACGAATCCCGCCCCCAGCGTATTCTTCCTCGCTTTCGGTGACAGTTCACTCGATTTTGAGGCGCGTTTCTTTGTCGAGGGCGTGAATCGACGGATTCCCGCCACCCACGATGTGCTCACAGCGATCGAACGTGAGTTGCGGCAGGCGGGAGTTGAAATTCCGTTCCCGCAGCGCGATGTGCATCTCAAGTCCGCACTCCCGGCGCTGCCGGCGCACGACGCGGTACCGCGCACGGAGGACGGAACTGCAGCGGATGCTACAGCCTCTCGCTAATCAATGGATTACCTGTCATAGCGAGCCTTCTGATCTTGCCGAGCGCCAGATCTCTCGCATTCGCGGACAGGCCGGGCTCAAGCTATTTCGTTTGACCAGGCTCATCCGATTGCGGCAGCGTGCCGGGCGTCTTCGCACTCAATCCCTGTGCACCGCTCGATGTCGTCCTGCGCTGACTCGTGAGAACGCCATATTCGTCGAACTCGAACACGACTGTCGAAGATTGCGTGTCGGCCCCGCCGAAGAGCGGACCGATGAGCGGGATAAAGCTTTCGGGACGAGGCCTCGATGTGACGAATGAATAGATCAGCACGGTCGATCCATCGCTTAGCGTGGTCTGTGCCGTTGGAGATCCAAGCACGGCGACAACCTCGTCAAGGCCAGTCACACCTTGCTTGAAGCTCGACAGCTGCTCTGGTTTGACGTCGACACCCGCCGATATGCATGCTGCCAACGCACTGCACAACACAATCACTGCATAAATACGCTTCATGTCATCACCGCTACTACTCCGGGCGTCGCGCCCGAAATCGCTGAACGCACTTTCCATGCTCGCGTGTTCGCTGCAACCGCGACGCGCTGTCTAGAGGATACATCCCGGCCGGGTTAGGGGGATGAACAAGGTACGCGTGAATTTCTATCATAAGCGTCCGGGTAAACCAGCCTGCTGCGGATATTACAGCGGCAGTGTGTGCGAGATAGCCTGCAGGCAGGCCGTCATCAGCGGACCCGGAACGATGCCAAGCACCAGCACAGCCACTCCGTTCAGCGCAAGCAGCGTGCGGTTGCCGGCGCCGGCCGAGATCGGCGTCGTGTCCTGGGGCGCGTCGAAGTACATCAGCTTGACGATGCGCAGGTAGTAGAACGCGCCGACCAGCGACGTCATCACGGCCAGCACCGCGAGCCACGTCAGACCTGCGTTCACCGTCGCTTCGAGCACGGCGAGCTTCGCGTAGAAGCCAACCGTCGGCGGAATGCCCGCGAGCGAGAACATCATCACCATCATCACGAACGCGAAGACCGGGCTGCGCTGGTTGAGACCCTTGAAGTCGTCGAGCGTCTCGGCTTCGAAATCGCGACGTGCGAGCAGCATAATCATGCCGAACGTACCTGTTGTCGTAACCAGATACACGATGCTGTAGAACATCGCCGAACCGTACGCGCTGGCCGCGCCACCGGCCTTGCCGTCGACAACGCCCGCCAGCAGACCGAGTAGCACGAAGCCCATGTTCGAAATCGCCGAATAAGCCAGCATCCGCTTGATGTTGCGCTGGACGATACCCGTGATGTTGCCGACGATCATCGATAGCGCCGCGAGAAGCACGAGCATTTCCTGCCAGTCAACGGCAAGCGGCAGCAGACCCATCACGAGGAAGCGCAGGCCCCACGCGAACGCCGCGACCTTCGGACCGCCGCCGACGAAGAGCGTCATTGCGGTCGGCGCACCCTGATAGACGTCCGGCACCCACATATGGAACGGCGCCGCGCCCATCTTGAATGCAACGCCTGCGACGATGAAAACCACGCCAAACAGCAGCACGGCATCGTTGATGCGGCCCGAAGCAACCGCCTTCAGTACCTCGCTCAGTTCGAGCGAGCCCGTCGCGCCGTAGAGCATCGAGATGCCGTACAGCAGGAAACCCGTAGCCAGTGCGCCAAGCACGTAGTATTTCATCGCCGCTTCGCTCGATTGCGCGACGTCGCGGCGCAACGCGATCATTGCGTACAGCGATAGCGACATCAGTTCGAGACCGAGGTACAGCATCAGGAAGTGGTTGCCCGAGATCATGATCAACTGGCCGAGCAGCGAGAACATGCCGAGCAGGAACACGTCGTCGCGGAACAGGCCGCGATCTTCGAGGTATCTACGCGAATAGACCAGCGAGACAGCGAAGCCGAGCGACACGACCGCCTTCATCACGCTGGCGAATGAATCGATCACGATCATCCGCGAGAAGAAATAGTACTGGTGCGAATCGAATGACTGGATCGCGAACCACACGCCCGCCGCGGTCGACGACAGGAGCGCGATGAGGTAAGCAAGACGCCGGTTCGTTGCTTCGGAGCAGAAGTCTCCCACCCGGGAGGCGATCGCGATCGCGAGCACTACCAGCGCGTCGGGCAACAGCATGTGTGCGTCTTGCATGATCATTATCTCCCTTATGAAATCAGGTTAGCTTATGATCATCGTGATGGTGCACGACCTACTCCTCGAGCTTGACCATTTCAACGTGAAGCTGGGCCAGTTCCTTCCCGTATGGCTTGTTGCCCAGCCTGTCGTCCGATTTCGAACCGTCAGACGTCGCCTCATACCGATTCTCAGACATCGCCTCACCCCCACAACGGCCAAACCCTGCCTGATTGCGCATCCAGTAAAGTATTGTCGGACCTACTGCTTCCGGCAATTGAACTTTAGGCCAATTGCGCAGTGTATGGAACGGTCGGTTTCCATAGCTTTGCTCGTCCCTCCATGGGACCAAAGTCCAATAGCCTAGGAGCCTCAGTGCAAATACCATCCGTTTAGGGCTATTCCACACGCTGCGGAGCAGGTGGCATGGCGATCTGCTGTCGCCCGTCAGGGAGCGGCCGCGAAGATAATCGCCCAATGACGCACGACAGCGTCCGTGATGCCGATGGCAATGATCGTTTTGCGGTTGTTTGCGGAGAATGAAATGCACCAGAAAACTGACTGTTGTCCGGCGGAGTCCTCTAACAGCGTTGGAAGACGTACCGTACTGAAGACTGCCCTGAGCGTCGCAGCCGTTGGGCTGGCGGGAAGCATGGGGGGCGTTGAATCGGCTTACGCGGCGGCGCTATCGAAGTCTGAGCGAGACAAGTTGACACCGGACCAGATTATCGAGGACCTGAAGCAGGGAAATCGACGTTTCCGTTTGGGGAAAATGCTGCCTCACGATTATTTGACGCAAAAGAGAGCTACTGCCGGCGGGCAATATCCGGCGGCGGTGATCTTGAGTTGCATTGACTCCCGGGCTCCGGCCGAGATCGTCCTTGACACGAAAATTGGAGATACTTTTAACGCGCGTATTGCGGGCAATATCGCTAATGAGGATCTCATTGGAAGCCTGGAGTTTGCTTGTGCGGCGGCCGGCGCTAAAGTTATATTGGTTATGGGGCACACAGGATGCGGGGCAATCAAGGGCGCCATTGATCACGTTGAACTGGGAAACCTGACGGGTCTCCTGGCCAAGATCAGACCGGCTGTGGATGAGACGCAATACTCTGGTGACAGAAGCAGTAAGAATTATGAATTTGTCGATGCGGTGGCGAAAACCAATGTTCGACGCACGATCGACGCAATACGAAATGGCAGTAACGTGCTGGCCCCGATGGAGAAGGATGGAAAAGTAAAAATTGTTGGAGCGATGTATCACCTAAACGGTGGGGTCGTCGAATTCCTGGTCTGAAAATGGACGTGGCGCAGGGAATCCAGGCCGTTCGATTGGTGGAATTGCCAGCACATAGTTCGCGGGGATGGCCAATGGCGCCATCTCTACCCGTAAATTGGCAACAGCAGGAACAACTTGATCACGATCGCATTCGCGATGTCAATGAAGAACGCTCCCACCATCGGTACGATCAGGAAGGCCAGATGGGAGGGGCCGAATCGCCCCGTAATGGCTTGCATGTTCGCGATGGCAGTTGGCGTAGCCCCGAGGCCGAAACCGCAGTGCCCCGCTGCCAGCACCGCCGCATCGTAATTCCGCCCCATGATCCGAAAGGTGACAAAGATTGCGTAGCCGGCCATGGCCATCGCCTGGACTATCAGGATTGCGAGAAGGGGTAGCGCAAGCGTGGCCAGGTCCCCCAGGCGCAAGCTCATCAGTGCGATCGCCAGAAAGAGTCCGAGGCTTATATTGCCGAGCAGCGCTGTTGCGTCCTCGAAGACCTGATACCAGCCGCGCACAGCAAGCCCGTTGCGAAGAACGACGCCAACGAACAATACACACACGAACGCGGGCAACTCGAACGCCGTGCCGTTCAACCAGGACGCGAGCGCCGAGCCGACCGCGAGGCAAACGGCAATGAGCGCCACTGTCTCGATGACTGCATCCGCGGTGATCGGGCGCACCGCTTTGGGCTGCTCGAAGCCGGTCGTGCCTGCGGAATTCGATTCGGGGTTGGGAGCAAGGCCATAGTGCGTGATGAGGAAACGCGCGACCGGACCGCCAATCAATCCTCCGAGTATCAAGCCGAACGTGGCGCAGGCAATCGCGATCTCTGTTGCCGATGCGAGCCCGTGACGTTCTGCAAACACCTTGGCCCATGCGGCACCCGTGCCATGCCCGCCTGACAGGGTGACGGACGCCCCGAGCAGGCCGAGAATGCGCTCTTGCCCCAACGCCCAGGCGAGGCCGATGCCGAGCACATTCTGCATCACAAGCAGCCCGACCACTGCGCCCAGAAAGACAATCAGCGCCCGCCCGCCCGCTTTCAGCCCCGCGATATCTGCGTTAAGACCGATGGTAGCGAAGAACGTGAGCATCAGCGGCACTTGAAGCGCAGTGTCGAAACGCACGTCGATTTTCAAGGCGCTGCGCAGCGCAAAAACCAGCAGCGCGACAAGTAGTCCGCCGACTACCGGTTCGGGGATACTGTAAGCCCGCAGTATGGGTGTCCGGGCGAGGATCCACCTCCCGAGCAGAAGTACGAGCGACGCGGCCATCAGCGTTTCCAGGGTGTCGAGGCTCACGATGTTCCTCTCCGGTTGGTAGACCGATTAGTTAGCCTTGCCTGACGGACTTCCGCTGGTGTCACCCGACGCGAACCTGAGCAACAGATAACCCGTCACGCCCGACAGTGTCGAGCCCACGATGACGCCCAGCCGCAGGGGCGTGAAATATTCGGGGCTGTCGAAAGCGAGGGAGCCGATGAACAGACTCATGGTGAAGCCGACGCCACACAATGCGGCGACGCCAACCAGTTGTAGCCAGTTGGTTCCTTCAGGAAGTCTGGCCAGACCGAGCCGAACCAGCACGGCGCTTGCCCCACAGACACCGACGAGCTTGCCGATGAAAAGACCTCCGGCGATGCCAAGCGGCAGCGGTTCTGCCAGCGCCGTCATCGTAACGCCGGCGAACGAGACACCGGCGTTTGCGAAAGCGAAAATCGGCAAAATACCGAAGGCCACCCAAGGATGAAGGTTGTGCTCGAGCTCGTGCAGGGGCGCGTGGCCCTGGGCGTCCGCTGTCGTTAACGGCACGGCGAAAGCGACTGCAACCCCCGCAAGCGTTGCATGAACACCGGACTTCAGAACAAATACCCACAAGATCACGCCGACAAAAACATAAGGTGCGATTCGCGTGATTTTTAGCAGGTTCAAGCCGATCAACAGCGCAATGGCCACGGCCGCGAAAAGTAACATCGTAATGGACAGGTCTGCGGTGTAAAACAGCGCAATGATCACGATCGCGCCAAGATCGTCGGCAATCGCCACTGCAGTTAGAAATATTTTCAGCGACACCGGTACCCGCTTGCCGAGGAGGGAAAGTATGCCGAGCGCAAATGCAATGTCCGTGGCCGTAGGAATGGCCCAGCCAGTCAGGGTCGCGCCATGTCCGTGGTTAAACAGGAGATAGATAAGTGCTGGCACTACCATTCCGCCCACCCCGGCAACGACAGGTAGAACGACCTGTGCGGGAGTGCTCAGTTCTCCTTCAATCACCTCACGCTTGACCTCCAGCCCGACGAGGAGGAAGAAGATAGCCATCAAACCGTCGTTGACCCACAGCAGTAGCTGCTTCGCGACGGCAAACGATCCAATACGCACTTCCACAGGGATCTTCAGCAGATCGTCATACGCATGTCGAAGCGGCGAGTTACTGCAGATCAGCGCGAGTGCTGCTGCGGCCACTAGCAGCAGGCCGCCCGCCGATTCCAGTCTAAGGAAATCGGCGATGCCATCGGTCGCCTTGCGAATCGCGTTGCCGGTCACAGTGCCCGTCCGTTACCCACGCATTGATTCTTGAAGATCCCAGCCTGCGCCAGCGCGCTGCCTTGATCCAGCCGAGATGGTTCTGCTGAATGCTATTTGCCCGTGGCGTGGCATACGACGAGCAAACGTACCCTTGTGAGCTTGCAGGTCTCACTGAATAGCTTTATCAGTGCCCTGGATCGCGTAAATTTCCTCCCGCTTCACCGCTGCTTCCGCCCAGCGCAGCTCGCCCTTGTTCCACGGCGCTTGCGCAGCGACGGGACATGGGATCCGCATGGATTTGCACGCCCCAACCCATAGGCTATGAGTCTGGTGTAAAGGCCGCCATTGGACCTTGGTCCAATGTGCGTGCCGGAAAGGCACTTCTAGATCATTGAATAGGTAGGGTGAACTGCGAAAGGGGGAGCGCGGAGTGAACGGCCGTTCTCCGCTACAACTCCGACTCTGCCAGTGTCTCAAACTGGCCGAACTCGGTCCGATGCAGGAGACTTGCCCTAACGATTCGCGGAGGCCGGTGAATGGTCCCGGGTTATTCCCAGAGATCGAAAGGTCGGCCGATCCAGCGACGATTAAGAAAAAAGTGGCAGGGATTCGACAGCGGATTGGCGTCGACGTCGCGAGGGCGTGGTTCGACCGGTCCGCGCAGCAGCTTTCCCGTTGGTCGAGCCGAGTCGCCGGTTCAGATCCGACAGCGCTCTACAGACCGAAATGCGGGCTGGCATCTCGGTCAATGTCCGTTCAAGCCGGTCCAGCAGTTCAGGCAGACTCACTTCACCCGCCCCTTTCCGTGCGAACTTCCGCTTCTTCATAAGGCCGCTCCCCTGTATCTGTCGACGATACGCGCTGGCGTCGACGTCAGCACAAATCGTCGAGATCCAGCGACATCTGTTTCTTCGTGTTTGCGCCAGCAGCACCGTCGGAGGCATCTCCCTTTGGCAATGGTGATTTCAGCACATCGATATGGACAACCACATCCACGCCGATCCGGACAATGCCATCGTTCGGCCGCCTCGCAACGAGGTCGTTTTCCACGGGAGCAGCGCTGCCCTCTCTTACCGGCACAGCCAGCCGTTCACGCTGCGTCCGCCAGCATCGACTGACGGCAGCCCGATGCCGCACACCGGCAGGCGTACTGGGCCCGAACCTCTTTATTCGCAGGATCGTCAATCGCCAGTAGATATTCAATGAACAGTTCTTCGCCCGGCTCGATTGCCCGCAGCGTATGAATGAAAATCCGTCCCTGATCCTCGATGGTCTCGCAGTTCGGGGCGCAGGCGTGATTGAGCCAGCGTGCACTATTGCCACCGCGACTCCCGTCGATCACGGTCCCGTCCGATAGTCCGAACAGAAACGTATGTCCATCAACGCCTTCGCGTCGGTGACGGCGCACCGCATTGCGCCATGACGTGATTTCACCCTTGTACTGCAGCACGCGCTCGCCTGCGGCGAGCGGCCGAGCGGCGAACACGCCCCTGCCGTGAACAGACGATCGCCGGACGATCACACGTCTCATGGTGTTCTCTCGATTGACATGCGCGCCAGTATAGAAGCGACATAAATCCGCATCCACACCGACGTGGGTACGTCACTCGCGTCAAGGTTGCGGCAATCGTTTCGGGTTGAAACTGGAAGTTCGTCCTGGCCCAATCAGCTGGTGGTTCGGAACCCGCTCAACTGAAGGCAGCGTCGGACTAGAAAAGCTGGGCGCCTAGCTCACGCAGGCTGTTCCACTTGACGGCGCTGACAAAGGTCTGGCCCGTGGTGTCGAGCGATTCGATCATCGCGCGCTGCCCCCGCGCTTCTGCGATGACGCGCACGATGCGCGTCCGGTAGCGCAACAGCGCCCCGATCGGCGGGCACAAGGCCTCCTGGTGAATCCGCGATCGTTTCTTTTCCATAACAGTATTTGTATATGGATCCAACCGGTTGCAAGACCGATGTACATCTACGGCAACTCTGCACCAGATGCTACCAGGTCGGCCGGGGCGGGTCCAGGCTGTTCACCGGAGTGGCGCATCCGATCGCGGCCTACCGGCCTCCGGCCGCGACGCTCCCGCAAACGTGAGCCGCTGGCACGCCTGCGGCCTGCGGCTGTCGCTGGCTGTCAGTGCCCGTTCACGGCATCCTTGAACGCCTTGCCCGCCGTGAATTTCACCGTCTTCGCGGCAGGGATCTGGATCTCGGCGCCGGTCGCCGGATTGCGGCCCACCCGCGCGGCGCGAGCGCCCGTGGAAAACGACCCGAAGCCGATCAGTTGCACGGTATCGCCTTTTTTGACGGCCGCCGTGACCGCGCCAATGAAAGCATCGATCGCCTCACTCGTCGCGGCCTTGCTTTCTCCGGTCGCAGCAGCGACTGCATCCACCAGTTCCTGTTTGTTCATTGATTTTTTCCTCGTTGAGTGAATGATGATGTCGACACCCTACCCGATCGGCGCGCCTCCGCGCAATCGGCACGCAACTGCACGGGTTTCACGCCCCCGGTGCACCTCCCGATGGCGGCCCGTCGCCGCCTGTCGTACCGGGCGCTCGCGTGTTGAAGGCGCCTGAGGAAATTCGCACATGCAAGGTCAGGGACGCTGACCGCGAAAGGTCAACGGCCTGGGTTCTGCGCCGGAGGCCCGGCCTTCCCCGGGGATCGGCCGGCCGCGACCATCGACTACGCCTCGGACTGCCCCATGCCTTCTGTTGCCTGCGCCCGCGCCTCTCGCGGCTCCGGTCGCGCCCGTCAATCCGGCGACGTCATCCGGTTCATATAAGGGCCAGTGTCCTGAAACGAAGGGTATGATAGCTCTGATTATCCGGGCCTTCATTTACATCATTTTTTGCGTTTTTTCTCAATTCCCTATACTTCGCAAGTCCTCATCCTAAGGAGCGATTGTGGTCGGTGCCCGCCCGCGGTGCGGCAGAAAACCCCGCCGTGTGCCGGTGCAGTGACTATGATGTAGATGTCGTCCGTGCTAGCGAGACGCGACCGCAAAACGGGGCAAGGCGGGGCTGGCGGGAGACTGGCCGCCCGTCCTTGCTCCGCCAGAACCGGGTCCGCGAAGGTGCGGGCCATTTTTTTTGCGCCCTTCCAACCCTGATAACGCAGAGGATTTAATAGGCTGATAGGCGAGGTAACTAGTCGGCTCGTGCTTCAAAACTTTTTGGCAAGGCGCCGAGCGACGGATGCACCCGCCCCGGTGCTGACGACATTGGAGTGGCACTCTATATCGTTCAGATCAGAGTCCAACCTAGCTGCAAGCGTCTGACACCCTCGACTGAGTTTGGAGGCCGCTCAATCGGAATAACTCTGTGCGCAGCGACACGTCTGTGCCTGATGCGGCCTACCCCTTAACCGCAAGAATTTGCGAATGCAGTGCTTCTGCGCGGTCGCCATCCATCGTGCCCTGGTAAATCCCGTAGCCACAACTGCCGCAAGGTCACAGCTTCATCGTGCATTACGTCTAATCTGCTCACGATGCCCACATCCATCCCGCCAGCGGAAAACAGACGTACAGACGGCTTCAGAATTGGGATTCGAGCGCGATCAGCGTGCAAAACGCGCTGATTGAGCGAAAAAACGAAGGCAAAATGAAATCATCGCGAACTAGTCTGTCCAGCTTGCCAAGTGCAGACTTAAATATAGGATTCCGAATTTAATTTGGAATTGGAATCGTGTTTTTTCGCGCCACGCCCCCCAAGAACCAAAGTTCTTGCTGTCAACCGCCTAGGCCCATCTGCAGGTGATCTCCGACCTGATCGATTGGTGCGAGGTCCAGTTCAATCACTTGACCGCCGATGTCACGAACCTGCCTCGTGCAACGACATACGTAGTTCAGATGATCTACAACGTTTTGCATGGTAATCCGCCGACTGCGGCCAGTCGGAGTCGATAAACTCTACTCAAACGACAGTGCCATATTCCATTCCGGGGGACCGAACTTGTCGCCTGGCGACCGCACGACATCCAATAACCTCTTCCCTGTCGCACCGATCCAATGTTTCACCGTCAGGCAGTTCCAGCATTATTACCTGACCAGGGTCCCGATAGCGGTTCGCAAGCGTCGTGCCATGGGAGATCGGCAATATGCGCTCACTGGACGGCCGAAACATGGGCATGCGCTGCAGCACTGCCCGGGCCCCGGTGCGCAATACATGATTGATGCGACGGTCGCCGATGTCTATCTGGTCTCAGTCTTTGACCGGACATTAGTGATCGGACGACCTACCGTCTACCTTGCGATGGACGTGTGGAGCCGTATGATCGTAGGCGTGCACGTTACGCTAGAGCCGCCGTCATTCGAAGGTGTTGCGCTCGTTCTCGAGAATATCGTGACGCCAAAAGATGAGTTTTGCGCACGATATGGATTGCGGATAGGACCCGATTTCTGGCCGTGCCGTTATCTCCCGTCAATCGGATTTCAGACGGACCACGGAAGCGACTATCTGAAAGCGCAAGCCTGGAAAACTGCGACGCAGGATCTGCATGTTTCTATCAGTAATGTCCGCGTCCTTGACCCTCTCATGCGTGGATTGATCGAGCGTCGCTTTGGCATTATTCCTGTGCAGTTCCAGCGCGCGAGCTTTGGCGTCGTCGAGCGCGACGTGACGACCCGAGGTGCTCCCCGCTACGCGCGGGACGCTACTGATACGTTGACTGAGTTCACCCGGAAGCTTCTCAGGGCGATCCTGATCAATATGCGGATGCCGATTGGGCACGAAGGCGCACAACCAGAGATGGTTTTTCAGGGCATAGCAGATACGCCATTCAACCGCTGGTCTTATGGAATGGACAATTTCACAGGTTCTCTGCGTAAGCATTCGATCGATGAAGTCCGGATGGCGACGTGGCCACACTCAACGGCGGTGCCCACTGACAGGGGATTGCTCTGGAACGGTGCGTACTACACGTCCGACCGCATCGAAGAACGGAATTTCACTTCATGGAATCGGAGCTGCGTTCTTTTTTGTGCGAAATGCGGTGCATGTCGAAAGTGCAGCTTAATTTGTGTGTCTACAACTATTGTGAACGCACAAAAAAGTCTGTACCCCGACGTCAAGCGGATGCGGACTTCTGAAGCCTGTGGCTGTCGCTCGCCGCCGTCGAAAGTTTGTAGCTGACATCTCTAGCGTTGTGGTATTTACAAAAAATGCACGCAAGTCCGTACCCCTGAGTAACAACGGGCACTTTGATAGATGCTAAAATTAGGGATGGATCAAACGGATTTTCAAGTGGAAGAGGTAAAAAGGAACGCCAGCCTGGATCGCCAGGCGCTTCATTTTCACAATTGGAATTGCGGTGCCTGACAGACCTGTTAGCGTTTGTTACAAAATAGATGTATGGACCGAAGAGCCGTGGCCAGATCTGCTTCAATTATTCAGGCAGTTGTATGGGAGCTTCGTTAGTCACTTGCTGGATCGACAGTTGCCGACTCGGGACCGCGGATTTCCAGAAGATTCATAACCGTCCGGATCGGCATACCGAGACGGCGCGCGATTGCCGCCGGCATAAGTCCGGAAGCCCGAAGCTTTTTGATCTCCGCCGCATAGTCGGGTCCCCATCTTGTAATCCGCATGCTGTCCAGACTGCCTGCCGACCGGACAAAAGTGAAACACATACCACAGCCGCACGCAGCTTGAATCTTGCTCGGACGCCGACCGACCTTCTCAACTAGGTGTCCAGGTCCGTGTTGCGCAAAGACGCTCGGGCACGCCATTGTCGGCAAGGGTCTTAAAGCTGGCAGGCGCACCACCTGATCGGAAGACATGTGATCGTAGAGATCGCTGAAACGAGAATCCGCTACAAGGTGCGGCTCATCTGCGACAAGCTCCATCAATGCAAGTGCAAGCACCTTTCGAAGCGGTTGCGAATAATCGCTGCCGATCGTCGGAATAAAGTTATCGTAATTCAACCGAGGGACGTGCATGTTCAAGTATTCGTCTCCAAAGCATTCCCTCATGAGTCGCGCAATACAAAGGCTACGCCGACGGGCGCCGAGATACGGAGAGCTCTTTGACATGAAAGCGGCAAACACTCTGGGAAACTCAGATATATCGATAGCATTCTCACCGCTTAGCAGCCTCGCCGAGATTGTTGCAATTTTCTGGCAACCCTTCGTCTGCGTGCTCGTCAGGTCCAGACTGATCGGCTCGGCGCCTAGTGCATCCGCGATGAGTGGAGACAAATAGCCGTGGGCACAGGTATAGAACCTTCCATGAGCGTTGCGAATCTTTCGGATTGGCACCTCCCACAACGGCTCTCCATGCAAGTGGCAATATATGACACCCGGCAGTTGATGGCAGCGCCGCCAGTGCGGCACTTCCCATGCGTGGCGATCCTGCAGCAAGCAGGTCTTACAGTATCTGTGGCCATGCAGACCGGTCCTGAGCGTTGCCGGCGGTTGTTGCTGCTTCGCGACTGACGGTAAATTTCCGGTCATCCGCTTTAAGCAGCGAGAGCTTCTTTCCGGCGAACTCAAGGACGAAAAATACTGGAGAACGGTCATTTTCCGCGCGATCGTTCCAGGTGAGTAGCCCCAGCAGACGCGCGTTTCTCGAGCCACATGATCAAGCCCCATTCCCATCGATGACGCCCTACATACACGCCCGAACAGCCGCTTTACGATCTCATCAACATTGCCGTGTCGGGCCACCTCCAGATACCGTGCCACGATGCCAAAAAGAGGCTCATCCTTCATTTGCTCATCGAGGAATATCGTCATTTCCTCTCCAGTCGCGCTACTTCTCGCGAGCGAATTGTCTCCATGGTGACCGAAGGGCGAAGGCTCGCCGGCCGTGTTGTCGCTCGCCGCGGGCCATGCGAGCACTTCTCAAAGCCACTCTGTCCGCAGGTCTGACCGCGTCCGGTGCGGTCCGGCTTAACGTGCCAAGCGAGAACCAGAGCGCGTGATTTTTCGCAAAGGCAAGATCGGCGTTCCCACAGCTTTCAACGAGTTCAACCCACGTGGCGAGATGCTTCGCGCGTTCTGTGCGTAACTTCCACGGAACGACTTCGACCCTGGCTTCCAGCAATTGCAGGATTTCCGCCCTGCCCAGATCGAATATGCGTGCAAGCTTTGCCGTAGTAAACCCACGGCGGTGTAGAACTGCAATGGCCTTCGCAAAGTCCTGACCATCCTGTGTCGGATATAGCGACGTTGTGCCGCCTGATCCAGCGGGCGCAGCAAGGAAGGAAAAACTGCACGAGCAGAAGTAATGCGATCGACCACCCTTTGCATAGCTAGCGCCGAAGCTGTAAGCACGATTGTCTGCGAAATTTGTAGAATTCGAGAATCCGTACAGTGCTTCCGCTTGAAATCCTCCCACGCTTGGAGACGTATACTTCACCGAATTGTCGGTGCGAAAGGTGTTGTCTAAGTTGTCGTTGTCAAAGGGATGCGTAGCAAACTGTGTCAGCACAGAAGCAGTATCAAGGGGCGCGACAAAATCCTGAATCGCGTTGTACTGTCTGCCCATCGTGAATGAGCCGAAATCCTCGCTAGTTACCCCCATATAGGCGAGGCGCCCGAATTCACGATTACCCTGCTGGAAGGTCCCATTCGTGCTGTTGAAGCCATTTTCAAGCCTAAAAATAGCATTCAGACCTCCACCTAGATCTTCGGTTCCAAGCAGTCCCCAGCGCGAGCCATATTGATTCCCGCTCGTTGCCTGCCAGAGAGACTTGCCTCCTTTTCCGGTGTTGACGTTACTCGTGTACATAAGGCCAGAATCTACGATTCCATATAGTGTTACGCTACTTTGAGCACCGGCCGACCCTGCCACACACGTTAGTAATCCGAACACAATTACTGATTTTTTCATTTATTAGATCTCCAAATATATTTATATAAAGCTAGAAACAGAGAATCGTAACGGCACCTCACACCAACCTACAGAACATCGTTGACGTCGTACAACGCGGCATTCGAATACCGCTTATCGATCTCGCTTCTACCTTTGTGCCATTTGTACTTCAACATCAACAACGCCACCTACGGTGGCCAGCGAAATGAAAGCTACATCTACGCATTATTCCGACCGCTGTTCCACCCAAATCAATTTATCTATCTCGTCCTTGGACGAAACAAAGCCCTCGTTCTCGACAAACGATCTAGCCGACGAGGCCGTACGGTGTCAATCACGGTATCGCTGTTTGCCGAGTCGTCCACGGTGTCGAGACCGACAGTGAAACCGAATTATTCTCACAGCTTGAGCGCATCCAGCTCCCTCCGATCTCCTCCGATGGGCAAGAGGTCTGCCTCTAAGCTGGATTGATCTTATATCCCGGTACCGCGCGAACACAGGTCTCAAACACAGGCATCGCCACAATGTGGCGGATTCGACCGTTCCTGATTCGCAGCCAAGTTTCATCTGACTTGAATTGAAAGTGCTGAGAGGCCCCATCTTCCGGCTCACCGGAGGCGAAGTGGTCAGCGTGCCGCGTCAAATCGAGGTGTTGGCGCGAGCGCTCGACAAGCCGGTGTGCTGCGTCGAGGTCGGATCGGCAGAGACGAATGCGAATCTGGAACGGATCTGCGTCCAGCACCGATGGCGGCATCGGTCGTGAAGTGGTATGAGGATGGCCTTGGGCGCGGGCACCGTAGTGCACCTTATGCCAGTTAGTGACCTTCCCATCCTCACCAGCGCTATGCATGCACATGTGATGCGCGACGGAGTCGGAACTTCGATCAAGCTCCAATATTTTCTGACGATACGAAGTAAAATCTGCGGCGTAGTATTTTTTCGTCACACCCAAACGCAAGTCTGTTTAAAACAGAATCGGTCAGAAGCTGCCATTGGCTAATTGCTTTCTACTCCCAAACACGGCATCCTTTGCCTAGTAGGCGCGGACCTTTTAGGGGGTACCATTTGTGAAGAACGATTGATTACGTGGCAAGTTTTTCCATCGAGAACATATTGACCCACAGTGCACATTCGGAGTGGCGGCGTCGAGTCGGCGCAACATTCGGTCTGAGCGCGAGACGAACTAGATGATCCTCTCCACTCGTTACCTACTGGCGTTTATCGTCAACGTGATATTGCCAGCTGCCGCGTACCGGGTCGCATTCCCGTACTACGGAGCCATCGGGGCACTGATCGCTTCCGCGGTGCCGCTGCTAACATGGATGATCGTCGACCTTGCTCAATTTCGGCACTTCGATGCGCTCAGCGCGCTCGAACTCGCAGGAATTGGCATGTCTCTCCTTCTACTTATAGCAAGCCCGATGCAATGGGGTCGTGCTGCGCGTGAGCCGTTGGTGAGTGGCATTATTGGGTTGCTCTTCCTCGGGTCGATTCTTTTGCGCCGACCGCTTGTCTTCTATCTCGCGCGGTCGACGATGGCACGCGAACGGAAGGGCGGAGAGCTCGAATTTGACGCAATGTGGCACTCTCGCCCGGCGCTCGTAAAGTCGATCCGGATAATGACCGCCACATGGGGTATCGGCCTTGTTGCGGAAAATATGGCGCGGCTTTGGTTCACCTATAACTTAAGTGACGACGAGGCGCACCGCGTCTCTTCGTACATCAGCTACGCTGCGTACGTTGGCCTGACAGTCTGGACCATCTTGTACCGACGTAATTACATCGGAAAGCAGAGCGCGGCATCAATCGTAGGCTGATGACCGACCCCTCTGGACGCATCTGGGTTACGGTAGGGATTGATGCGTACAAGGCGGATGAGTGCTCCGAGCTTGCCACGACAGCGAGACCGAGCACGGCGTCGTCACACTAAATCTATGGGCCTCCCCCATTTTTTCGACCCTGATTTTGGTCACTTGGACACGTTCGGCTTTCCAAAGGCGAATACAGAAATGCGGCTGGATCGCGCGCGGTTCATTTCGTCGAAGGAATGCGCGCGTTCCACGCCGAAATCGCCTTGTCTCGCCCAGATAGATCGGGCGGACAAACAGCAGTTCCGAAGCCCGCGTGCCAAACAGCGTGTCACACCGCAGTGACGATCCCCTACCGCCGCTTCACAGCCACGGTTGTTGTGAACCCCTCATAGTTGTCTCGCGCCACTTGCTCGCATTTCTCACGGTATGCACCAACACCGCCGACGTACGGCATAAACACACGTGGCTTGCCTGGCACATTGGCACCCAAGTACCACGACTTTGCGTGGGAAAATAGAGTCTGCTCCGCTAGGTCATTGACATGCGAAACCCATCTGTCTTCAAAATCTGAGTTGGCATCTATAAAATCCATTTCATTCTTGCGGAGATAGGTAAGGCAGTCAGCGATCCATTCGACGTGCTGCTCAATTGAGACAAACATATTACTGAGCACTGACGGACTTCCCGGTCCAGTCACCATAAAAAGATTGGGAAAACCAGCCGTTGCAAGGCCAAGGTAGGTTCGAGGACCGCCCGCCCACTTTTCCCTGAGAGAATTTCCTCCACGTCCGCGGATATCGATTGCCTGAAGCGCGCCAGTTATCGCATCGAAACCCGTTGCAAATACCAAGCAATCGAGCTTGTAGCTGGCTGCACTTGTCTCAATGCCGCCAGGGGTAGTCTGCTCCACCGGCTCGCTCTTCAGATCAATCAGCGTGACGTTTTGCCGGTTATAAGTCTCGAAGTATTCGATATCAACGCAAATTCGCTTCGTGCCAATTGGGTGATCCTTCGGCGCAAGGGCGTCTGCAGTTACCGGATCGCTCACGGCTTGACAGATTTTTGTTCGCACGAACTTCGCAAGTGTTTCGTTAGCCTTAAGATCGCGCCCAAGGTCCGGGAACACCTGCACCAAACCAGGACCACCTCGGTTCCAGTTTGCTTCGAATATTTCTTCGCGCTCCCCATCCAAAATATCAAGCGCGGACTTATTCTCCTGAGTCCAGAGCGTTCCGGAACCAGACGTGCGCATGCGCTGACGATGCTCACGATAGCGGCTCTTGAACTCAGCGACCTCGTTTTCATCCAGTGGACGATTCTTGGCTGGGACGCTGTAGTTCGCCGTTCTTTGGAACACGTAAAGATGCTTCGCCTGCTTGGCGATTTGCGGAATCGCCTGAATGCCCGTGGACCCCGTGCCGATGACGCCGACGCGCATCCCAGTGAAATCAACGCCTTCCCGCGGCCATCGGGCGGTGTGATACTGCGCGCCTTCGAAGAAGGACAGCCCGCGTATATTCGGTTCACGAGGTAACGAAAGACAGCCCGTCGCCATGATGCAATAGCGACTCAAGATCTGCTCGCCAGTGTCTGTTGTAACCGTCCAGAGATTACACTCTTCGTCAAACGATGCAGAACGCACACGGACGTTGAAATGAATGTTACGCTTCAAATCAAAACGATGCGCTACATGATTCGCATACCGAAGAATTTCAGGTTGCGTTGCGTAACGCTCATTCCATTTCCAATCTTGTTCTAATTCAGGAGAAAAAGAGTATGAATATTGCATGCTTTCCACGTCGCAACGCGCGCCGGGATACCGATTCCAATACCAGGTTCCACCGACGTCAGAGCCAGCCTCGACAACGGCCACGGTGAATCCGCGCCGTCGCAGTTCGTATAGGGCATACATACCGGAAAAACCTGCTCCTACAACCAGGACATCGAATGGACCCTTCCCCTCGGCCGATTCGTTGCCTCCATATCCTTCGTCGTTCATAGCCTTGTGTCTCCTGATTTTTTAAAAACTAAACGCGTGAACGCCCGTTGTTCCACGACGTTAAATTCTTTCAAGCATCAACTGCAAACCGACGCCACTGCGATCAACTGACTGATGGTTCAATTTCTCTGCTACAAAGCGTCTATGATCAGAAAGGATATTGAACTGGTTTATCAATCGCACTAATCCACTGTGTTTGCGTAAACTCCTCAACATTGGCTGGCCCGCCAAAACGCCCGCCGTTCCCCGAGGCACCCATTCCGCCAAACGGAACATGGAATTCGTTGTTTACGGTTTGATCATTGATGTGAATCATTCCGCTACGCAGACGATCGGCAATGGTCATCGCTGCTGGAATCGAACGGGAATGTACGGAAGCAGCAAGCCCATATTCGCTCGCGTGGACGATCTCAATCGCTTCATCAACGGAATCGAATACTGTTATCGGAGCAACCGGACCAAATATCTCTTTCTGAAATGCTGACATCTGAGGTGTCACGTTCATCAGCACCGTGGGTTCGAAAAAGTTGCCTCGACGCGAACCACCCACCACAAGCTCTGCGCCGGCGTCGATCGACTCGATAACAATTCGATGAACGCGTTCTGCCTGCCGCGCATCTATAAGCGGGCCAATATGAACATCACTCGTGCCAGGATTACCAACCACCAGACGACGGGCACGCTCAGCGAGCTTGGTAGCGTACTCGTGCGCAACGCTTCGATGTACGATATGCCGTCCGGTCTGCATACAGATCTGCCCTTGATGCAGAAATGCGCCCCAGGCAGCACAAGATACTGCGCCGTCAATGTCTGAGTCGGCCAGCACAATCATCGGGTTGTTGCCACCGAGTTCGAGCGAGCATTTTTTTAACAGGCGACCGCAGATCTCCCCGATCTGGCGCCCTACATCAGTTGATCCTGTGAACGAGATCATATTTATGGCCGGATGCCTCACAACCGCATCGCCCACTGACGCGTCACCGGGAAGTACTTGCAAAACCCCTTCTGGCAGACCCGCATCTGCGAATAGGCTGGCCAACAAGGCGCCCCCGGTAACTGTACTTTGGGGAGCGGGCTTTAGTATTACCGCATTGCCCAATGCCAACGCGGGAGCGATCGAACGAATCGCCAGCAGCAACGGAAAGTTCCATGGAGCGATAACACCCACAACACCGATCGGAATCCGCCGCCACGTATTGGTCCGTCCCGGCATGGCCGATGGGAACAGCATTCCTGTAGCCTGCATTGGTAACGCGGCCGCCGCCAAGATCTGGTCGTACGCCGCATCTAGCTCCCATTGAGCTTTTGCGCTGATTGATCCACATTCCCTGATATTCCAGAAATTGACCAACTCAGTGCGCGCTTTGAGCAAACTAGCTGCCTCATAAAGCACTGCAGCGCGTTTGTCGAACGACATTGAACTCCAGATACGCTGAGCAGAAGCAGCGCGCTCCGCCGCATCATTAACGTCTCCGACCGTCGCGATCCCCGTTACGCCGATTTCAGCGCCGGTAGCTGGCTCAATAACCGGGGCGCGACCACCGCTTCCTTCTGTCCAATTGCCCACGAAAATTTTTCCGGACCAAGCTTCTTTGCTCGACATACTAGACATTGTCGCCTCCATGGTTCTATATCGTTCGCAACCTGTAATTCTCGCTTTTTTATTGAATCAATGTCATTGATATGCTGTTGATGCTGCCCAACCACACAAAAACATGGCTTTGGATAACAATCATATTTCTCAAGCATGCTTCACCCTCTAAGCCTTACCCCAAATCGGGTTCTAAACTCGCTACATCGGGTTGGGTTCGATAGCCTCTCAAGTTGGTCGGACACAAGCATTCGAAATTCGCCGGAAACGCTTATAGGTAAGCGGTAATTTTCACTTCAATAGCCGCCCCCGGAATCGCGAGGCCACTGACTCCAAGCGAAGTCCACGCCGGACCCGGTCGCTGAACATACCGATCTCTGACAGACATGAACGCCTCCATCTGGTCGAAGATCGCTACTTCGCCAGTGTGATATGTATCGAATGACGCAATATTCGAAAAGTCACCACCAGCTTCTTCGAGAACATCTTTCGCCTGTTCAAAAATCAGTTCTATCTGCTCTTCGAGGGAATCAGCAACAGATCCATCTGGGCGAAATCCAACCAGACCAGACATCAGCAAAATATTTCCACTTAGTGTTGCAGGCGATATATTATATTTATCATATAAATCGCTTCTATTTTTATGGTGTATATAGACGATTCCGGACATAAGCACTCCCTCGCTTAACTTGCTGGCATTACTTTGAATTACGCTAGATGACGATGACTCACCACCGCGGCAAAGATGCGGCGCATGCACCATTCAGATGTGCGCCGCACAGTTCTTTGAGTGATATTCGAACGTCAGCCGGAGCCCAATTTTCTGTTCTGATTGAATTTTCCGAAAGCTAGGCGGATGCATTCGATGAGAGATTCCTCTCCAAGGGAAACCCCAACTCCTTCTGGCGGTCGATCATAATCCTGCACTCTGCTGTCGCGTTGAGCACGCGCTGCGCGTTTTCAACCGTTGCGCGCCCCGCTTTGTCGGGCGTTCCAACGTCGAACGGAGGCTCAGGATCATATTCCATCATGAGCTGTACCGTCCTGGCAGCCTCCTCTCCACGCAAAATCGCAAGCAGTCCAAGACCAAAGTCCAATCCTGCGGTTACTCCGCCACCCGACACTCGATTCCGGTCATGCACCACGCGCTTCTTCACAGGTATCGCGCCGAGAGATGACAGCACTTCGTGCCAGCCCCAATGTGTCGTTGCTTCGTAGCCTTTGAGAAGTCCCGCAGCGCCTTGTATAAGAGACCCCGTGCAGACGGACGTCACGTATCCTGCTCGCTCGCCTCTGTCACGCACAAAGTGCAATAGTTCCAGGTCCATCATCGCGTCGAGGACTCCGACCCCGCCAGGCACAAACAGGACGTCCAGGTCTTTCGGACATTCGTCAAATGTGCACGTCGGCAAAATCTTGACGCCCTGATCGCTTGCAACAGGATCCATTGTTTTCGCTACCAAATGAACGTCAGCGTGAAACCCCAAAGCGGTCGCGGGCCCGATTAAATCCAGAAGCGTCACCCTATGAAACAGTACCATTGCTACGGATAGCTTCTTTTGGCTATCAATATTATTCAGTATATCTAACATAATGACATCCTCGGATCGGTTTCGAATATGATGCATTGCTACTCAATGTGAAGCATTGGTGTGATGCTGGACACGATTGTAGTCTCTCACTACAATGGCACAAAGGACGAAAACTCGTCATTTTAGGACGCTCAATGATCCGCATCAGTTGCTTGCTTTTCGAAGGTTTCGTCCTTCTCGACATGGCCGGACCAATCACGGCATTCGAAACCGCGAGCCAATGCGGCGTCCCAGGCTATTCGATTGAGGTTCTGGGTTCAACCACTGGCAACGTGACCAGCAGTAGCGGAGCTACCGTTGGCACGCTTGATTTCCGTCGGACCCAAGGCTGCGATATCCTCCTCATCCCCGGAGGCTTGGGCGTCCAGAATCGGGAAAACTACGCACATCTTCTTCCCTTTATTCGAAGCGTGGCGGAGAACGGGTGCAAACTGGCGAGCGTCTGTTCCGGGGCCTTTCTTTTGGCGGAAGCCGGACTTCTCGAAGGCAGGACCGCCGCGACACATTGGCGGGAAGCCGCAGAACTTGCCAGGCGATTTCCCTCTATCAACGTGGATGCCGAAAGTCTCTTTGTGCGAGATGGAAACATCTGGACTTCGGCGGGAATATCCTCTGGGATAGATCTTGCGCTTGCCATGATTCAGGATGATTATGGCTTCGAGACCGCGCGACGCGTCGCTCAGATTTTGGTCGTTTCCGTTAATCGCCCTGGTGGTCAGTCACAGCATTCGGCGTTGCTGGAATTGGTAGGGGGTGACAACAGGTTCAACGAGATATTGATCTGGGCTCGTTCACATCTCAATGAATCTCTCGATGTCGAGCATCTAGCAGAGCGTGCCGCATTGAGCGTAAGACAGTTTACGCGGGCCTTCACCGCAACCATCGGTATCGCGCCGGCAAAAGCTATTGAGCGGCTTCGACTCGAAAACGCCCGGACCTCAATCGAGGCTGGGGCGCGGTCTCTTGAGCAAGTGGCTCGTGATAGCGGTTTCGGCAATATCGATCGGATGCGTCGCGCTTTCGTTCGAAGCTTCGGAGTAACGCCACAGGCGATGCGTCGCCACCTATCGCCTGATGATTCAGCTGAGGCTGCCACTGATCACATTCAGTGAAACAATAGACAACCTGAACATCCTCGATGCTAAGTGACAACCCGACCATCATTGACCGGGCCAATGCGCCGAAACGCGCCGCGCAATCTCCATCCGCTCATCCGTCAGTTGCTGTGTCCGTCGCCGCACTTCGGCGACAAGGGCAGCCGGCGCGGATCGCGGAGAGCCACCCGCGAATGGCGGAGACGGGTCGTACTCCATCCCGAGTTGGATCGCATGCGCGATCTGTTCGCCGTGCAACAACCCAGCAATCACAAGGCCGAAATCTAAACCTGCCGTGACGCCGCCCGCAGTGATTCTGTTGCGATCCATCACCACTCGCTCATACACGGGCGTAACTTCGAAGGCGGGAAGTACGTCCATTGCCGTCCAGTGAGTCGCCGCTTTATAGCCTCTCAGTAAACCTGCGGCACCCAACAATAGCGCCCCCGTGCACACCGAAGTCACCCAGCTTACCTGTGCACCGGCCTGTGCCAGAAATGCAAGAACAGGCGGATTCTCCATCAACGGGTTGATACCCGGTCCTCCACCAACGAAGATCATGTCAAGCCTCGGACATCGGTCTATCGTAGTCGTTGGTAGCAGCCGCGCGCCGGTATCGCAGGTCACAACTCCATCGTCAACGCCAATCACATGCACCTCTGCCCCCGGCATTCGGGAGAAAACCTCAAACGGAGCAGCAAAATCGAGGTTGGTCATGCCTTGAAAGACGAGCATTCCGACACTACAACTCACAACGGGACTATCCATTCCTAGTCTCCATGAAAGGGGACGCCTTAAAAACAGAGCGCATTGACATCTCAGATCGAATTGCGCGTGCGATCGCGCATGCCGATGAGGCCCAACGACGAAGCGATAAGAATAGCGCTTAAATACCAAGCAGGTGCCATGCGGTTTCCGGTAACGGCGACGAGCCAAGTATTGACGAATTGTGCGAAACCGCCGAACACGGAAACACCGATCCCATACACCACCGACATGCTGGTAACGCGGTTCGTGCGTGGAAACATTTCCGCAACCATCGTAATGATAGGTGTCATCTGTAATGCCAACAGCATGCCCAGTAACACAAGCACAGCAAACAGACGCAAACTTCCGGGCGCCGCGTTGAGCCACTGCAGGCATGGGAAAACGGCCGTAATCGTGAGTATCCGCGCTGCCACGACTAGCGGCTTTCGCCCGTAGATATCCGAAAGGATGCCCACAACCGGCGCGGTAACGAATCCCGTGAATCCGCATACGACGGCGGCCGTCAGCGCTACACTGGAAGGCATGCCGAGCTGTTTGATCGCATAGGTTGGGATGAAGAAAGTCACGGTGTACGAGGTGGTGATTCCTCCGCCGACAAGCAGGATACCGCTGGTCGCGTTCCACCATTTTCCGTTGCCCAGCAGGCGGCTCGGAGCTCGATCGCCATCCATCATGCTCACATTTGAAGCGGCTGGGCGTAACGTTTCCTCGGTCGATCGGCGAATATACCAACCCACCGGGGCAATCAGTGCACCGAGAAGGAACGGTACACGCCAACCCCAGCGCTCGAAGCTGTTCGACGACATGGCCGTCGTCAATGCGACTGTCACCAACGCTCCCAGCATTACGCCGAGACAAGCGCTGGCGAACTGCCAGCTTGAGTAGTAACCACGCCGCGACGAGGGGGCACTCTCAAGCATCAACGTCGTAGACGCACCGACTTCACCACCCGATGAAAAACCTTGCAACAGTCGCGCAATAACAATCAGAATCGGCGACACTATGCCGGCCTGTTGATAGGTCGGCGCGATACCGAGAAGAAGGGATCCGACCGCCATCAACGCAATAGTCAACATCAGACCCGCCTTGCGTCCTGAGCGGTCCGAGTAGATCCCGATAACCAGCCCGCCGATTGGCCGCATCAAAAAGCCAACGCCGAACGTAGCCGTAACCAGCAACAATTGTCCGGTTGCCGAAGCGGAAGGGAAAAACAACCGGCTGATCAGTACGCCCACAAAGCTGTAGACCGTGAAGTCGAAGAATTCGAGTGCGTTACCAATAGTTGTCGCGAATATGACGTGGCGGGTCTTGTGGGTTGGGAAAACACCATCGATGGCGCTCATTGCTGGTTCTCGTTAGATACACGCCTCTCAGTGCGCCGTCATTGTTGCCCGACGGCCCGAGCAGTTAGGAGGAGTGGAACATGTGTAGGGAAGCAGGCCCAGCGGGGACACACTCGCAATTCGTAGAATGCCGTGTCCGCAAGCCTGGCGTGACTAGCTGCTGCGGATTACGGCCACGCATTCGAGCTCAACGAGCATCGCCGGATCCGGCAGGGCTGCCACGATCACCGTTGTTCGTGCTGGATAGGGAGCAGGACCGAATGCGAGGCCGTACAGACGGTTCATCTCGGGGATGTCCTCTGCCCTGGTAAGATAAATCCCCACCTTGACGACGTTCTCGAGGCAGCTCCCGGTTCTTGCGAGGATCGCAGCAAGACTTTGCAAAGCTGTCTCAAACTGAACGGTGAACGACGGATCGAGTTCCATGTCATCGTCGTAACCGGGCGTGCCGGAGACGAAAACCCAGTCATCAACACGGCATGCGGACGACAGCGGGGGGATTTTTGCGTGCGAAATTGTCGGCGGGAAGTGGTAAATCATCGGCACCTCTTTGATCGAATGAGTCAATCATAGAGGTGCCGAAAGGGCACACGTTACCCGCGAATCTGATTCCTGCCGAAATGCACATGCAATTGCCGAAATCCGCTCATCGGGAACAGCGATGACCAACGAATCGCAATGTCTCGACAGGCGATTCCCCGAAGCGCTTACGATAATGTGAGGCGAAATTGCCAAGATGCCCGAAGCCCCATTTCTTCGAGATCACTGAGACCGTATGGGTCCCAGCCAGCAAATCGTCTCGGGCACGGTCGAGGCGAACGCCACGAATGAACTCAGCTGGGGTCATGTTGCGGAATGTCCGGAACCCGTTGAACAGCGCACGTACGCTCACGTTTGCGTGAGCTGCCAGCAACTTCGTCGACAGCATTTCTCCGGCATGTTCGAGCACGTACGCTTCTGCCCGCTTGACATGTCTTGGAGCTGGGAGTGCGCATGGCCGCCGGACTTCGTCCCAGAAATTGTGGCGCTGGCCAAAGACGAGCGCCGACACAACGGTGTTCTCGATCGACGCAAGTAACTTCGGTGAAAATTCGGTGGACGATTCATTGATCAAACCGCCGAGCATACCGGCAAATGGCGCCCAGCTATGCCATGCGCTTGAGTCCAGAGCCATGTCGTCTGCAAAGCGCAGCTCATGCCCCAGAGGCGTGCCGAGCACTTCCTCCAGATACTCTCGAATACTATCGACGCGAACACGCAAAATCAGTGCGTCGAAGTCCGCATCACACGTAAAACGCTCGACCCGACGTACATCAATAACACCATAGCGTGCTGCATCAATAGACACTTCGCCACCCGCATATACCGCACTTGCACGGCCCTTGATTGGCATCTGGACTAGCAGAACCTCGTCCCGATCCCAGGGTGCAATGCTCACGTTTGCGCCGTACGATAGCCGGTTGACGGTTAGATTCTTGCTGATTCTGAGTTGGCTAAACCGCAAATCCATCTGCGCACGACCCACAGTCGAAATCTTATGGCGGGACCATTCCCGGCAGAGGATTTCGGTGGATTCGATCAGCGAACTGGCACGGAATTCGGACACGCTCATGCGAATACTCCGACGGAAGGTGGACGCCGTCTGGGGGCGGGATGCGGCACTCAATGGAGTGAGCAGACGAGTCACGGTAACGCACCAGAATTTCCCGGACAACACTCGAAAACTCCAGGTTCCCGACCGACGCTGGAAGATTACCTGGCGTATCAACAGCAAGTTTCGGCAAGAAGGTTCGGCAATCGGCACCTAACTTCGACATCATTTTTGTAAATCTTCACCCATGCGTACGATTCGCTCGTCAAACGAGACTGTGCCGATAGTCCCGAAGCCAAACGCTTATCTCTTCCTGCGAGAACGTGTCCATGTCATCTAAAAGAGCTCCGTTTGGAGCGATGTTGTTCGCCTCACTTCTTGCCGGATCCGCTCCGGCGATTGCGCAGTCATCAGTGACGCTTTACGGCGTCCTTGATATGGGCATGACGTACTTCAGCAATATCGCAGGCAGTTCCGCATTGCGGGAAACCAGCGGGGTGGCCAATCCAAGCCGCTGGGGACTCACTGGCAAGGAGGATCTCGGCAGCGGCACGAACGCCGTCTTTCGTCTCGAAGGCGGCATTAACCTAGCCAATGGAGCCTTCGCCACAAGTGGGCAGGAATTCAACCGCATCGCGACAGTTGGATTGCAAAACGTCAACTACGGCACAGTCACATTCGGGCGCCAACCGGACTTCATGATCCGGTTATTGCCGGTCATCGTCGGGCCGATCTACGCCTATCATCCAGGAGACTACGATCGCATTGCAGGTGAGTTCCTCAGCAATACCGTGTCCTACGAAAGTCCCAGATGGGCAGGAATTCATTTGGGGGCACTATATAGCTTCGGTTCATCGACCGCGCCCGCGTCCAACACCGGCCGCGGCCTAAGTTTCCTGATCGACTATCTCGGTGGGCCGCTGACTGTGATCGCCGCGATGACGGATCTGAACGGCGTCAATATCAATCCCGCCTCCATTGGCCTGACAAGGGCCTTCGGCGAAGAGCTCGCGCCAACGCTGGCAACGGGCATCAATCTCGACAATCTTTCGACATATGCGGCCAGTGTCTCGTACAAGATCGGACCGTGGCTCGCCTCGGCCGCCTATAGCCGGACTTATCTGCGGGCGCTATCGGTGACGGAGATGCTGCAGACCGGCAATTTCTCCCTCTTCTACTATGTATCTCCCGCACTTATCGTCTCGGCAAACTATGCACGCTCAGTCGGACTCAACGGACGATGGAATGTCGGATCAGCCACGGTGGATTACTTTCTCAGCAAACGCACGGACGTTTATCTGTCGACGGCGTATCAACGTGTGGGAAGCGAAGGGCAGCACGCGGCCCTGCTGTTCCAGACGCCTTCCTCCAGCGCATCACAGTTAGCTGTCCGCGTTGGTATGACTCATCGATTTTAAGTATTGGTTCACGATAAGAGGATGAGAGATATGAGCATTGACCGCCACCACTGGGATACGCTGCGCGCACCGGAGTTTCTGGAAGGGAAGACGGCAAGCGACATCGCGATTGTACCGATTGGTTCGACGGAACAGCACGGACCACATCTACCCGTCATGGTCGACTCGCGACTAGTTGCTGAAGTTGCTGCACGCGCCGCGAGCATCACTACCGGCAATGCTCGCGTCCTGGTGACACCAGTGTTGTGGGTTTCCATGGCCGAACATCACATGGTGTTCCCAGGCACGCTGACACTCGATTTCGACACTTTCCGGAGCGTATTGCGATGCCTCGTTAAATCCCTTCAGGTGCAGGGTTTTCGGCGCATCTTGCTGCTCAACGGGCACGGCGGGAACATCGCTGCCTTGTCGATCATCGTCGACCAGCTAACGAAAGAACTGGGTGTACCTCTGATGACCGCAACGTATTGGAACGTATCAGCCTCGGAGTTCGGCAATATTCTTGAGGGACAGCGAAATCTTCTGCATGCCTGCGAGGCGGAAACATCAATGATCATGGCGTTGCACCCGGAGTTCGTAGACGTTGAAGCGGCGCTAACGGTCCATGCTCCCGTTGGCGGATTTGGCGAGGTAAGGGGAGCACACCGGAGCCGCACCATGGTCGAAATATCACCTTCTGGCGTGGTAGGCAGCCCGTCTCTTGCGAGCCCAGAAAAAGGCCAAGCGCTACTCGACGCCGCCGCAAGGGCGTTGGCGGAACGACTCAGTGACGATACCTGGTGGGGCAATTCTGAACCGGTAACGCGATGACTATCTGGGCGTTAGCGCGAGTAGTGACCTATACGGTCATTCACCGACCGCCCCAAGCAAGTCTCTAAGCTGCGCAACCAAGTTGTCAATCAGATTGGGACTGGCGCGCGTCGGATGGCTCGGCCCGGCGCCGTCAGTTTTCCGGCAGCCGCCTGTGCACCGTGTGTCGGGACAAACCCACGGGTCGTGTAATCCAGCCTGCGAACGGAGAGACGAGCATGGGATCCTCGCCAGAGACGGTGACCCATTTTCCGGAAGCAGAGGATTGCGCTGACAGACGAACCGTCAACTCGTCAAAATTTCAGCCATACGTTCACCGATAATCACGCAAGGCGCCATCGTATTTCCCGTCGTGACACGCGGCATGATCGACCCGTCCGCAACGTACAGGCTCTTCAACCCATGTACCGCAAGGTTGGAATCGACCACCGACATTTTGTCTGTTCCCATTCGGCAGGTACCCGTTGAATGGCCGTAAGATTCTGCCGCATTACGAAGAAGCGTGGCAACTTTAGCTTTGCTGACTGCTCCCGGAGAAACCTCTCGTTTAACGAGATCTCGCATCTCCGCCGAGTTTCCTATTTCACGGCATAGCTCCACGCCGCGTGTCAACGCCTCAACGTCGTCCGGATGCTGCAAAAAGTTCGGTTGAACCAGAGGCGATGCATTTGGATCTGACGAACGGAGTTGCACGGTGCCTCGGCTCTTCGGTCTGACGAGTCCTGGAGCAATCACGAAACCATTCTCCGGCATCCTGTAGAGTTTGTGCATTCTTTCACCGGCGACAGGGATTTCAAGGAGAAACGGCTGAAGATCCGGCTCAGCCAGTTCTCGCCGGCTCTTCCAGAAGAATGTCCACTCGGCTGCGTTGTTGCGTGGCGCGAGCGGCGTCTTATATTCCCAAATGCAACCCTCCACGATCGGATGATCCTGGTAGTTTTCACCAACGCCGGGCAAATGGTGATGCGAGCTGATTTCAAATTTCTTCAGGGCGTTCTGATCACCAATACCAGATAGCATCAGAACCTTCGCCGTATTGATGGCCCCCATAGAAAGCACTACCTTCCCGGCTTGAATTCTGTGCAATTGATCGCGCCATTTGAATTCAACACCGTCGGCATCATCACCCCGAAGAAGAACCTTACTTACAAACGCCCCACTCAAAACCGTCAGATTTGGTCGTGTCAGCATTGGCCTCAGGTATGCACTGAACATGTTGTGACGACGCCCTTCCTTGATGATCACGTTGGGCATTGCACTTCCGCCCTCGCCTTCCATCATCTCGCCGTTCATGTCGTCAAATGCAGGAATGCCAATGCGAGCCGCCGCCTTCTGAGCCATCGTCGCGACAGGACTAGGGTCCTTCAATTGCTGGATCCACACAGCCCCCCCCGTGCCTCTCCGCGCCGGATCTGGCGTACCTTGCCAGTTCTCGATTCTCTTATAGATCGACAGAACATGATCATATCCCCAGTTACGATCCCCACTCTCCTTGGCCCAAAACTCGAAGTCGTTCTTGTGACCACGGGCCCACACCATTGCGTTGATGCTACTACCGCCTCCCAGGGCGCGCCCCATAGGCACAACAACCGAACGCTGATTCAGCGCTTCCGTTGGCTCCGATCTATAATCCAAATCAGTAGGACTACCAATATTTTTGAACCAAATTCGAGGATCAACGAGCCCTGGAGCCTCGTCGCTCCCACCGGCTTCCAGGAGCAACACTTTTACTCTCGGATCCGCAGCGAGCCTGGATGCGACAACGCAGCCACTCGATCCAGCCCCGCAGACGATGTAGTCATAGCGACTCTCCAGCGACCTGGCCCGCTCCAGTTGATTTGAGAATGCTGCGCTCGATTCGGCAGCTATGACTGTGGCGCTTGCAGCTGACATGCCGGCGGATACGCAGAGTCGAATGAACGTCCGCCTGTCAATTCGCCCCAGAAGCAGCGCCATGTCTAGCGCGGCCAGACGATTTGGCTTATCGGAAGAGGCGTCTTTTTCTTTAATCATGCTGCACCATATTAATTTTTAGAATTGAGAAATGACATCGAATATCGCCATCGTGACGGGCGCCGTCCTACCGTTTTGGTACGAACCAAGCCGCATCAGTAGACGTTTGTACGGTGATCGATTTGAGTTGGCTGTATGCGTTGAGAGTGTCCCGGCAAAACTCGCGCCCCAGCCCGCTGTCGTTATATCCACCGTACGGTGATCCTTCAACGAGATTGAAGAACCGATTAATCCAGATTGACCCTGCGTTCAGCCGATCAGCCGCATTCAGCGCATTGCGCAGCCCTGATGAGTAAATGCCCGCAGCGAGTCCGTAGCGGCTGTCATTTGCTTCCGCCAGCATCGATTCGTAGTTATTCCATTTGATAACCGAAAGCACTGGGCCGAAGATTTCCTCCTGGGCTACGCGCATATCGTTCTTCACCTCAAGAATAGTCGGCTCTATGAAATATCCATACTCGTTACCGGAAACGGTAACCCGACGTCCGCCACAGACGAGTCTTGCACCTTCATCGCGCCCGATTTCCAGATAGTTCAGTACACGTTTCCCTTGCTCCGGCGTCACAAGACAGCTAACAATCGTACTCTCCGCCAGCGGGTCACCGACCTTCGCACGGCCAAACGACGCAACGAGTTTTTCAAGAAAAACGTCGTAGATATCCGAATGTAGGAAAAGTCTGGTACCTGCGAAGCACGCCTGCCCGTTCGCAAATATCGAACCAAAAGTAACGTTGTCGACGACCTCGTCAATGCTTTCGATATCCGGAAAAACGATATTTGGGCTCTTGCCACCCAATTCCAATGTGGCCGGAATGAGCCTCTCAGCAGCCGCTCCGCCAACAATCCTTCCCGTCTCAGTGCTGCCTGTGAACGCGAGCTTCCTGACTTTCGGATGCGCGGTTAGTGCGGCACCGGCTTCAGCGCCAAGACCTGGCACAATGTTCACGACACCGGGCGGGAATACCGCCGCGATGTGGCGAGCCAATTCCAATGTTGACAGCGATGCGTTCTCGTCTGGTTTGAGTACAACCGTATTTCCGGCCGCCAAGGCGGGTGCCAGCTTCATCGCGACCATGATCGCCGGGGCATTCCACGGAATGATTTGCCCGCACACGCCTAGTGGCTCGCGCTTTGCTACGAGATGCCCCCCTTGAATGGGGCGACCAAAATCCTCGTGAGCCAAGATAACCGAGGCAAAGTAACGGAAGTGTCGTACGGCGATTACCTGATCGATGCGTGTCTCGAAGAGCCGGCGACCGATATCCCGTGCATCGATCTGTGCAAGTCGCTCCGCGTCGGCCTCAATCAGATCAGCAAACCGGTGAAGCATTCTTGCCCTGTCTTCGAATCCGAGAGCCTTCCATGCGGGGAAGGCCGCCTCAGCGGCACAGACGGCCGCATCAATCTCCTTTTGCCCGCAACGAGCAATCTCGGCAAGATGCTGGCCAGTGGCCGCATTGATCGCCGGAAAGCTCGGACCCGAGAGCAGTTGCAGCTCGTTATTAATGAACGCGCCGTAGCTCTTCTGCAATTGAAGATCCATAATCATTCCAGTTTAGGTTTGAGCACTAATTTTTTTAACGACAACTACGATTCAAACGACCCTATCCGGTCAGATGCCGAATCGAGCAAGTGGCCGCTCTTCTTCTTTGCTCTTCCGGCGCGTCTCCGTTGACAGCACTGCAGCTTCAGGGCCGATCAGCGACCGAAGACGCAACTGCTCGAAGCGCTCGAAGTCTGCCTGCCTTTTCGAGAGCAGGGTCCCAACCACCGATGCCACAAATCCAGACGGCACTGCAAAAATAGCCGGGTCCATCAACGAAATGGGCGAAGGATTTGAGCCGTGCCACAGCAAAGGCCCAAACGCGACCCCGACAACGGACGCAACCAGACCGACGAGAATTCCGGACACTGCGCCTGTCGGAGTGAACCGTCGCCAGAAGAGCGCCAGGGTCAGGGCGGGAAAATTGGCGCTGGCAGCGACTCCGATTGCCAATGTTGACAGCGCGAGAATCGGTGGTGTCTTGCCGGCTGCTGAGATGGCGATAGTTACTACAGCCATAATTGCGGCAATCATGAACGACACATAGCGTCCTCTCTTGATGCCAGAGGAACCCTCCGCAGCATTGTCAACTCGCCCGCGCGAAGGCCAAAGATCGCAAACCACGGCACTCGAAGCATTTACCAGGAGGCCCGACATCACAGCGAGAATGGTCGCGAAGGCTACCGCAGCAACTAGCCCCAACATTAGTTGTCCGCCTATCGTCTCCTTGCCTCCGCCCAGAACGCTGGCAAGCATCGGCGTTACAACGTTGAGATTCCCCCCTTTTGCAATCGACGCGAGTTCTGGGCCAAGATATGAGCGTGCCGACAAACCAACAATGATGACCCCCAGAACCGAAAGTCCAAGCACGATTACCGTCATGGAGGCCGACTTTCTCGCAGAGATCGCGTCAGGCACGGTGAATATCCTCATCATCACGTGCGGCAGACCAATTAAGCCGAACATTAGAGCCATACCAATTGAAGCGAAATTCCAGCCGTTCTTGAAGAAGTTTCCTGGTACTGCTGGATCGAGGTGTCCCAAAGGAGCCGTTACTTGATCTATCCAGACATCGATGCCACCCATGGCAGGTATACGCACTAGCGCTAGCAATACGAGCGAAGCGAGCACGGCAAGGAGCAACGACGCCTTTACCACCTGAACCCAAGTTGCGGCCAACATGCCCCCAAGTACTACATAGGTGACGACGATCGCGCATGTCAGCACTACAGCTGCTGGAAAGCCGATGCCAGCAAGGAGTTGAAAGAGTGACCCCGCAGCAATGAGCTGAGCCAGGAGATACAAACCTGTAATCACCAAGGTCGACAACGCCAAAACGACCCGGATCGATGGCGAGTTGAAACGACTGGTCAAGATGTCTGTCAGCGTAAAGTGCCCAAGGTTACGCATACGCTCTGCATAGAAGAGAAGGACCGGCACAAAGGCAATCGTCGGAATTATCAAAAATACTATGCAGTCGAACCCAAAAAAACATATCAAACCCGTGCCGCCAAGAAACGTAGAGGCAGAAAGAAAATCACCACTGATCGCGAGCGCATTACGCACTGGACCGACTGATCGACCTGCCGCCCAGAAGTCTTCTGCGGTGCGGGTACGTCTGCTGGCAAGATAAGTTAGCAAAAAAGTGGCGCCGAGCAACACGGCGAATATTCCAAGCGACCAGGTGTGCCCGTTCATTTCTGCACCCCATGATGGCCGCGAGAGATCAGTTCAATAGCATCCTTTCGCAAGGGATCCAGTACTGTTCGAGAATAGTGATTGAAAATTCCAGTAATGACCACACCTGCCATTAACATAACAGCCGCCAGTATCCAGCCCAAAGGGATCTTCCCGAAAATTTTGATAACCATTAGTTCTGGACTGAGCTCCGATGCGGCAAAAAATGCGAGTATCATCAAAGCAAATGAAAGACCAAGCGAGCCAGCGATCCAAGCTTGTCTTAAGGCCAACAGTTCAAGCACGACAAACGCATCACCAGATGATCTGGCAATTTTCAAATTATCACTCATTACACTGCACTCCTAATAAACAAAATATCAAATCAATCTATCGAAAGCCAACCACGGTCTCGAATCAATAAATCTGGAGTGGTCCCCGCGCGTCAATTCTCCAAATATCGACCAGTGTGTCATGATCGATCAGATGAAAGTAGTCGTGCAGACCCACCGTAGGGTCGCAGTGTGGAACTACAATATCGACATGGTCTCCGAGCTTTATATTTTCTATTTTTGGCCCGCTAATGCGGCCGTATTCGTCACCAAAAAATTCGTATCGCGTCGATGAGTCATCTCTTATTTGAGGCAACGGACCGTCCGTCGATAGGCTCTTGAATCCGGCGTTTATTGTCAGATGCTCCCGAGCATTGGCACTAATAACAGCGGATCGAACGAAAAGAGCCGGGCTGAATGGGTTCTCGTTCTTCTGCAAAAGTTTTACGTTTGAGTATTCAACATCCATGAAAACGTAGGAACCGAACTGGACCTCAGTCATCAATCCCATCGACAAGTCCAAGTCCATAGTGCCCGTCCCACCACCCGAGACGATTCTCGGCGCAGCCCGTTCAACTCGCAATATCTCGATTATTTCTCTCAGATTCTCTAGTTGAGCACGATACGCAGTTTCTCGACTGTCAAATTCCTCGATGTGTTGAACCATGCCTGAGTACGCCTGGATGCCGACGTACGTCATCCCGCGCGACTGCTGAGTTCTCTTTGCAAGAGTAACTACATCGCCGCCACGAGCGCCCGTTCGCCTCATGCCAATATCGACGTCGATTAGGACGTTCAGGTTAGCGCCGGAGTCATCGATAGCTCGCTCCCAGAGTTCCAGTTGAGATGCATGATCAACTACGATCCCTAACGTGATTTCACTTGCCAACGCCACCAATGCAGAGATCTTCTGCCGTTCCGTAACCGGCGTTGTCAGCAGAATGTTGTCGATTCCGAGACGACCGAGAGTAATTGCTTCGTTCGCCGTGGCACAACATATTCCTACTGCTCCAGCTGAGATCTGCTCGCGAGCTACTTGAGCCGATTTATGTGTCTTTGCGTGCGGCCTTAGCGCCACGCCGGCGGCGGCACATCGCTCGGCCATTGCATACAGGTTTCGGAAGAACGTATCTTTCTCAAGTACCAAGGCCGGACCCCACAGGTCCCCGGCGCGTCCGAATTTCCCGATAAGGGCATCGTTTGGCATCTTAGGCATTTTGAGCGGGTCTCCGATACCACGTTTAAAAGATGGGCCTCGTGAACTCTCGGGCCGGAAATGCGTTAATGAATATCATGACCAGTGGCCCGACTTACCCGTCCGGTCAGAACAGTTCCTGGTAAGACATCCAAGTTTTCCCCGTTTCGATGCACGGAATTTCCTGCGACAATAACCTCGTGTATGCCCGATGCAAGGCGGTACGGTTCTTCAAACGTGCTTTCGTCGACAATGACCGCAGGATCGAACAGCACCAGGTCTGCGATGAAGCCATCTTTAATTTCTCCTCGCTCCTGCAGCCCGAATCGTCGAGCCGGCAAACTCGTCATCTTGGCGATCGCCTCTTCAATGGACAGGATTCCGCTTCGAACGAAAGGTCCCAAAACGCGTGGGAACGTCCCGAACGTACGGGGATGCGTACCGTCAAGCGAAGGCATTCCATCCGACCCAACCATACAGAGGCAATGCTTAATCACCCGCCTCTGAGTTGCCATCGTCGACAGCGTCAGGACGATGCCTGCGAGACCCTCAGAGTCGCGCATGACTCTTGCGGCCGCCGCGGCCGGAACTATGCCCATTATTTCTGAGATATCCAGAATCGACTTGCCAATTAGCTCTGGTTCACAGTTTCTGTTTATAACAATCTGGTCGTATCCAATAGGCCGCACGAAACTGTCAATCTCCGGAGTCATCCGCGCTATCTCGGTATCGCTTGACAGTCTCCGTAGCATTTCCTCGGAACCACCAGAGACGACCCACTTCGGAAAGATCAAACCGAGTCTTGACATACCCTGTTCATATGGATACCTATCTAATGCAACATCAATTCCTCGAGAAATTGCCCGGTCAATCGCATCAAGCATGATTTCAGCGAGACCCTGGGCATCTCTTCCAGTTGGCGATAGATGCGATAATTGCAACCTCACGCCGGTAGCCTCCGCGATCGAAATCAGTTCATCCATGCTCGATATCAGCGTCGAAACATCGTAGCCTCGGAGGTGAACTGAGACTACGGCATCATGTTCCGCTGCAACTTGGCATAGGGATTGAATCTCAGCTTCTTCCGCGTAACTACTCGGGTGGTACATTAGTCCGAATGACAATCCGGATGCCCCCTGTTTCAGGCACCTCGCGAGTAGTACCTCCATCTCAGTGAGTTCTTCGGCAGTAGGCAAGCGCAAGGCCATTCCCATAACCGCTGAGCGCAGCATCATGTGCCCCACCTGACCGACGACGTTGGCTTGGCATCCAGCATCCAGCACCGCTGCTCGAAATGAGGCCCAATCCGGCCATCCGACGCCCTGCTCCACGTCAAGCTTCCTGGGGGCGATAAGACTCGTGAGGTCCGGCGTCAGATGAGCATTCCGGCTTGTAACCGGAAAGGCCGAAAACCCACAATTGCCAAAGATCTCCGTAGTTACCCCTTGAGATACTTTGTCGTTAAGTCTTGCACCCATGACCGCCACCAGGTCGTTATGGGAATGTATGTCTATAAAACCTGGCGCAACGGCAAGACCTTCGGCGGGAACGATTCGCTTCGCCTGAGGCATCGCAGCGTCGCGGAGGATTTGGATGCGGTCCCCGTCTATCGCCAAGTCGGATCGGTAGGGCGGACGACCCGTTCCATCGACGATCGTGCCTCCCAAGATGAGGCAATCTACCATGTCCGCACTCGGGACGTAGTAAGACGCTCGGCTCCGTTTTCCGTCACAAGAATCGGATCCTCGAAACAGCTGCAACCCATGTGCGTGGGAACAATCATAGGTTCAATGAAGAACGTCTGTCCTGCCTCAAGGGGCTTCGGATTGTTGGGTATGATCAACGGGTCCTCAACCAACGTCAGTCCAAAGCCGTGACCGGTACACCAGTCCCATTCGGAGAAGCCCCATTTGCTCACAACAGCTGACATCGCCTTGATAATTTCGCCGGGCATTACACCAGGACCAGTCGCCCGAATGCCAGCTTCTTCGGCCTCAGCGCAAGCCTCAAGAAGCCTGATCTGTTCAGACGTCGCTTTCCCAGCGACTGTACTGCGATTGTGATCCGAGATATAGCCACACATTTGACCATGAAGGTCGATCGAAACGAGGTCCCCGTCCTTGATAACCTTGCCCGGAAGCGCGAACACATTCTTCATGGCACTTCGGACGCCAGCGACACATTTCGGACCCAGCGGGTTCAGTTCACATCCATACGCCGCCATCTCTTTCTGAGCAGCGGCCGAGAGGTCGCACTCCGTAAACCCGGGCTTGGCGATGTCAAGCGCCGCCTCCATCCCGGCTGAGGTCGCCACGGCAAGCTTGCGAATGATCTGGATCTCGAGCGGAGACTTGATTCTGCGTAGTGAGAACAGGAGATCCGATACGTCAACCAGGTCAGCTTTTGGAAGTTTTTCGCGTAACGCTTTGTCGAACATCGCCGGGATACGGCGTCCGCCGACATAACCGATTCTTCCTTCGGCGCGATTTGCCTCCTGCAGACCATCGACGACGTAATCGATGATGCTCTTTTGTTTGAGAACGGTTCCAAATGCTTTTAGCGGTCTGAAATCGGGTACCCAGCAAGTCTGGATATTCGAGTGCATCGGTTCGCCGTGAAAAATGCTATTCGTGATAACGACCGGATCGTTCTTTGTGGAGACGATCGCGAAGCTGTCACCAAATGCACTCGACCACCCTGTCAGGTACCGCACGTTTGCGTCGTTGTTGGGACCACCGTAAATGATGGCGATATCGATGCCGGCTGAGTCCATGAGCGAACGAAGCTTTTCCAGTCTCGTTCGATACTCATAGACCGGAAATTCGAGCTCAAGGACCTTCTCACGCTCATCCCATGTGTAGGGCCAGCGCCCTTCAACGTCGGTTTCGAATGTTGACAACATCTGCCTTCTCCATTTGCTCAAGTATTAGTCCGATGGCAGTCCCGACTCTTGATGACGCTTCCTATCTGAATCGGTTTTGCCGTTGGAACGGTATGCACTGCTCTCACGCGCGTTGGCCCCGGGCTCATGGGCATTAGCGAGGTAGTTCGTTCAGAAGCTGCCCGCCATCGGTAGCACCAGATACGGAAGCAGATCGGCATATGTCATAACCGGCATGACGACGGTCTGAACCGGACCGCAGCATTCGGCGGTAGCACTTCCACTGTGGGAGGTGATCTCTTGCCGGCTTACGGAGCCCGCCCCCGTTTGGTCCCACTCAGTTCCAGCCACCCCATACCCGGGCGGACACGTACCTGCCTCGCGTTGCGAGCAGTTACCGCATCTACAGACACCTTTACCCATTGTTCGCCCCCTCTTGCATGTCGCGCTATCAGTCACGCCCGACTCTTAAAAGATCTCCGCAAAGATCTTATAAATACTCTGTACTGCCCCTTTCGTGCATTTGTAGGGGTATTACAATCTAGTTTTAGCCTCCAAATTCGTCTTGTCAAGTGCCTTTTGGAGTTGTTCACTTTGCAGGGGTGAGCCGTCACCACCGATCTGGAGGGAGCTCAACAGGCGGGGGCACCTGCGCAAAGCACGTAGAGGCGTACGACACCCTCACGTATGGATCAGCCTGCCGTGGGCCGCCATGCGAAGGAAATCACCGCCATCGCAACGGCGAACATGCCGGTGAATACGGGGTGTTGGATTGCTTGCGGGAAACTGGCTCGGCGGCGTCGGAGGTAGAGTCGCCCAAGAAATAGTTGATATCTATCGACTCCCAATCGGTGCCGATGAACCATGCGGCGAGGGGAAAGGTTCGATCGGCAGGGATGTCACTTTTGATACCATTGAGCTCTACTGTGCCGATAGGCTGGAGGCGGTCAGCGCCGAGACAGGTCGCTGCGATTTTTGCTGTCTTCTCGCAAGCGCAGGTAGTTCTACAACTTGGCAGTGGACAAAAACATCGGCGCCCCCGTCTCACGCGCCAGGAAGATCCGAATAAATTTTACGATCAGTAGTCCATAGTATATGAGGCGAAAAACACCATTCGTGCGTGGACTTCAGTCACTAAAGACTAGCCAGATACATTGGAGAAGTCGCGTTGCAGCGGAACTCCACTCACGAACTAGATATCCAAAACGCCCGATTTCGCAGGGACACGAGCCCGTTTGACGGCTGGCGCAGACAAACCATCGAGAGCCTGGACAGTCGTACGACTGAGGTTCGAACTATTGATAATCGTATCCATAACAATGGAATAACCGTTCTCAATGTGCTTGCGTGCAAGGCGTTCAGCCTTCACTCCATCACCCGACTCAAGTGCATCGATCATAAGACGGTGATCGTCTTGCATGATTTTCACGTCGGCGTTCCGCACCAGCCCGAAATAGTAGACTCGGTCGATGTCGCTCAGAATTTGTCCAACCAACGTAGCGACCTTCTCGTTGCCACACGCATTCATGATCAACATGTGAAGACGCCGGTTGGCCTCAATAACAAGTGCCTCCGCAGCCTTGTCACCTGCCTTTACTTCGCGTCCCGCATCGTCTGCAGCGCGCCGCAAGGCAGCGATATCCACTCGCCCAGCGGCGAGCCTGACCGCAGGGGGCTCGACCATCAAACGCAACTGAAAGCTGTTTTTGACATCGGACAGGGTGATCGGCGCGATCTCGAAACCTTTCCGGTGTATCGGTTTCACGAGCTTCAGTTGGATCAGCCTGTCCATAGCCAGCCGGATAGGGACACGCCCGAAGCCATAGTCCTGCTCCAACTGTGGCTCAGAGACGATATCGCCAGGCGCCAGTTCACATTGCTTGATTGCCCGTGAGAATACATCGAACGCCTGGTCGCTCTGTCTTTCCTGGGGAGCGCGCCCTGCATCCTTCGCCTGCACCATAATAACTAACCTTTTCGGGGAAACTTTCAATGCTTTCGAGCCGTGTCGCCACCGTTTCGATGCGCTCCCGCCAGTTCGCGCTATTACCGCGCCGGCGGAATCAAAGCAAATTGCACGGCTTCACTAGGGATATTACTGACAAACCATAATACCCCTAAAGTGAGAGGTAGTGCTGGCCTTCAAAAACAACGGGACAGCGTGCCAAAGTCGGGAGGTCGATTTCCTCAAGCCGGCCTGGCGATGCTGACCCGATGCATTTGCCTCGACGTGAGGCGACTATCTCGAACGCCGAGATGCGGCAGGGCGAAAATTCCCGGCCCCGAACCGGCCCCTGACCTGCACCACGCAGTGCCCCCCCTTCGTCAGTCCCCCCCGCTCAAATCTCTATATACGGTCACAGAGATCGACGTTTGGTCATGATTCGGCAACTCACTGCACAGTCCGGCAACTAACGGCGCCACCTCATTTGGCGTAGCGCCAACAGCCTCTAAGATTGCGCCAATTAACAGATCAAGTTCTCAAGGCTTGCTTAATCGTCAGCAGTTCCAGCTCAGACTACTCCCGAGCCAAGTAGACGTTATGCCCCTTGTCGAACTGAGTCGAGCAGCACCGGCACTGCGTGCATTCCGAAAACCGCTAATGGCACCTGTGAGCGGAAGGAGAAAGTATTCGTCGCAACGATCGTTCAAGATCGGCGTGGTCCGAATTATTGCAAGGCAATTCCGATGAGTTCGCATCACATCTCTTTGACCAGGAAGTAGACATTGTCATGACCGAGAATAACTGGGATTACATCATCGTCGGTGGAGGCTCTGCCGGTTGCGTCTTGGCAAACAGACTCAGTGCTGATTTACGAAATTCAGTTCTGCTTCTCGAAGCTGGGGGCCCTGACTCGTCACCGGTTGTCCGTGTCCCGGCTGGCGAAATGAAGGCAATCATGAGCCGGAAATATAACTGGACCTACATTGCTGAACCGGATCCGTCCCGAAACAACCGGGCCGATATGTGGCCTGCCGGTAAGGTCTTGGGAGGTGGCAGCTCGATCAACGGCATGATGTATGTACGGGGGAACAGGCGGGACTACGATCACTGGGCGGAACTTGGGAATAACGGGTGGGACTATGAGTCGGTGTTGCCCTACTTCCGCCGCGCAGAGACGAATGAAAACGGAGAAAACAAATTTCGAGGAGGGAGCGGGCCGCTTTCCGTGTCCAACAGCAGGGCACCCCATCTTCTCACCGATGTCTTCGTAAAGGCCGGCGTTGAAATCGGATTGCCCTACAACCCGGACCCCAACGGGGAAAGACAGGAAGGCATAGGTCGTATTCAAGCAACCCAAAAGGACGGCTGGCGGCACAGCACCTCTCAGGCCTACATCCGCCCAGTCCGCAGTCGGAAGAACCTTACGATTGTCACGGATGCGTACTGCGAGCGCGTCATCGTTGAAGCAGCGAGGGCGACCGGCGTCACATACACGCACCAGGCATACTCCAGAACGGCCTTTGCCCGCAAAGAGGTCATTGTGAGTGCCGGTGCAATTGCAAGCCCCAAGCTGTTGATGCTGTCCGGCATCGGTCCGGCCGCGGAGTTGCGGGACCACGACATTCAAGTCATGCATGATCTGCCGGGTGTTGGAAAAAATCTTCAGGAACATCCCGGGATCATGATGAGCCAGCATGTGAATGTCCGTACGCTCAATATGGAGGCGACCCCACTACGGACGATCTGGCACGGCTTGAACTTCGTGCTGCGTGGCCGAGGGCCAGGTACGGCTTCCATCGGCCACGCAGCGGCTTTCGTGCGAATTGATCCCGACTCTGACGGGCCAGAGGTGCAGATATCCTACGCACCTATCGTCTATGACTTCAACGACGGCGGGCTGACCTTGTACAACCGGCCGGCCATCTGCGCTGCGGTAAACGTTTGTCGGCCCGAGAGCCGTGGCAGCATCACACTCGCGTCGAAAGATCCCTACGCTCCACCGCGCATCCGACACGAACTGGTCGGCTCAGAGCGCGACATGCGCCTGCTGATAGAAGGTTGCCGGATCCTTCGCCGCGTGTTCAATGCAGACGCTTTCACGCCCTACCGGATTAACGAGAGGCTACCCGGCCCCGAGGTCCAAACCGAGGATGAGTGGCGTTCATTCATCAAGCGTGATGCATTCCTGATGTATCACCCGGCCGGTACGTGTCGGATGGGAGCCGATCCTTTAGCGGTGGTTGATTCCCGCCTACGTGTTCATGGCATTCACGGGTTGCGCGTTGTTGATGCATCCGTCATGCCGATGCTGCCAAGCGCAAACACCAACGCCCCCACGATCATGATCGCTGAGAAAGCGTCGGACTTGATTCTCGAAGATGGAGCCAACAAATGAATTCCGTTGTGACCAAAGCAGACTGGCAAGCAAGGGCTCAGACGCTTTGCATCCCCGACAAGCCGTTCATAAACGGAAGGTTCGTATCATCACGATCCGACTCGACTTTCTCTCCAATCAACCCTGCAACGGGAGAGGAGATATGCAAGATTGGAATCGGCTCATCGCTCGACGTTGACGAAGCGGTTACGTCCGCCAGGGACGCATATGAAGATGGCCGCTGGCGCAGCGCTCCGCCGCTTCGGAAGAAGCAGGTTCTGCTGCGCATCGCCGATCTAATCGAGCAACATGGCGACGAGCTTGCCCTGCTAGATGTGCTAGAGATGGGAAAGACGATCTCCAATGCAAGAGCCGAACTGGCGTTCTCCTCGGGTTTCTTCCGGTACTACGCCGAAGCAGTTGACAAGCTCTATGGCGACGTAGTGCCATCTGACCTGTCAACGCTCGGATATCACCTCTATGAGCCACGCGGCGTAGTCGGCGCTATCACCCCTTGGAACTTCCCGCTGATCATGGCGAGTCTCAAAGCAGCGCCAATCCTGGCAGCAGGAAATTCACTCGTACTAAAGCCGTCGGAAATCGCATCCACGTCCACGTTGAGGCTTGCCGAGATCGCTGTGGAGGCAGGACTCCCCCCCGGCGTATTCAACGTTGTGCCGGGTCTTGGCCGCACCGTGGGCGAGGCAATAGGTCGGCACATGGACGTAGACATGTTGAGCTTTACGGGCTCCACGCGCACAGGGCGGCAACTACTGCGTTATTCAGGAGAATCAAATGGGAAGGCACTCCTGCTCGAACTTGGAGGCAAATCGCCGCAGGTAGTCGGCGCCGACATGCGGCCCGACCTGGAGGCAATGGTCGCCCAGATTATTCACGAAGCTTTCTGGAATCAGGGACAGTGGTGTGTAGCGCGATCAAGATTGATCGTTGAGGAACCGTTCCACGATGAGCTGGTTGAAGCGATCGTGCGAGCCTCTGCGCGCCTAGTCCCCGGTGACACCCTCGATCCCGACACCACCTTTGGCGCCATCGCCACCTTAGGCCAAATGGCACGCGTAAGGTCATACATCGATGCCGCCTACGACGAAGGAGCACGACTCCTCTCTCCTGAAGGGAAGATTGATGGATGTTTCATGGCACCTATGGTCTTTGGTGACGTCTCTCCAACCATGAAGATCGCAAAGGAAGAGATATTTGGACCGGTTCTTTCTGTGCTCACGTTCAAGACTTTCGACGAAGCTCTTCGAATCGCAAATGACACGTCCTACGGCTTGGCTGCGACCGTCTGGACGAAGGATATGACTCGCGCACACGCGGCAGTCCGCGATCTAAGGGCCGGCAAACTTGCAGTTCGCAGCAGGCCTGGAGGCGGCGAACAAACTGGATTTGCGCTTTCGACCGAGCCGTGGGGATCGTCCGGGTTCGGTGTCGAAGGCGGCATGAACGGTCTCAGGAGCTACTGTCGCCTAAAGGGCGTCGAGTTTGTGTGCGGCTGAGTTCTCCCCGCGGAGGGCACAGACGCGTGAATACCGCAAGCATGCCGCATGAGCAACGCAGTCTAAACTATCGTGTCGCGTAATGATCGATGCGTGTGCTTTCGGTGTTCATGAGTTGGGGACGTGCCGAATAACTTTCGATAAGCGGCGGAGAAATTGCCAATATCGGCATAACCTGCGAGGTCCGCCACGCGGGTACTGTCACGTTGTTAAAGGTCGCGTGAGCGAAGACTGTAACGTTAGTAGTCCGTATTGATTAAGCAAAACGATTCAGCATTGGAGTGCCGGTCACTGGTTCCCATGCTTCGAAGGCCTTCGTGCGCACCTGCCGCTTCTCGTGTGCGTTCGCGTCGTAGCGACAGTGCATAAACAGATTTTCCACCTGATCGTGGACCGACGTGAATCGCTGCAGATGTCTTGCAGATTTGAAGCGGCGCATCACCTTCTCGCGCACTCGCGTTGGCTGATGCGAGTTTTCGGCCCGGTTGTTCAATCCTTTGTGCTGCCGGTGTTCCGAGTTCAGCCCAAATCCCTGTTCGCTGCGGCGTAGCTCTTGAGCTTGTCGCTGATTAGCACACACGGTGCGCGGCCGTGCTTTTTGAGTAATTTTCGCATGAGGCGCCTGGCCGCATGCCGATCGCGCCTGCTCTGCACCAGTACGTCAAGCACCGCACCGTGTTGGTCCACCGCTCGCCACAGCCAGTGCTTCTTGCCGTTGATGGTGACCACCACTTCGTCGAGGTGCCACTTGTCGCCTCGGGTCAGCGCGGTAGAGCGAATGCGCCGGACGATACTCAGGCCGAACTTCACCGACCAGCGTCGCACCGTCTCGTAAGTAAGATCAATGCCGCGAGCAGTCAGCAACTCCTCGACCATGCGCAGGCTCAGCTGAAAACGATAATACAGCCACACTGAGTAGCTGATTCCGTCGGGCGGGAAACGGTAGCCCGAATAGGAGATGACATCGTTGGCAGGTGCGTTGTGTTGCAGATCGGTTCGCTCCATACCCGCAATTGTCGCTGCATTTCCGGCAACATTCCAACAACGTGACAATACCCGACAGCGTTCGACTGCTCTCCGACGGCGATTGCACCCGTTCTACCCGGTAGCCCGTCCAGCAGCCCAGTGCCTGTAGTACTTTGCGATCCACCGATTTGGCCTCCAACAACCGTTTCTGGCGGCGTCAGATTACCAACTGCCTCGAAAACCTCCACGGTTTTCCACGATGAACCTTTTCAATGCCACTAGACCGTCTTGCCTTATGGGCGTCATTCTGCGCGGGGCTTGATCTCGCCGAAGCTAGCAGCTCAATGATTGCGCGGGTGCACACGCCTTGGACCAGCGTGTCCCAGTTCGGGGCACACCCCTCGAGAGCAATGGTTGCGGAGACTTACCGTCTCCGAATCACTATTGTTTATGAGCTTGCCAGACTCCGCGTCCATTTGGTTGACACGGTTGGGATCTAACCAAATTTTGGAAATAGGACTGCATCACGGAATACCTGAGAACCGCGTGGTATGCGGCCGCTTGGGCGCACGACTTGCCGGCAGACGCGCTGGTGCAACGAACGATTATCGAGACCGACCTAGTCCTGTTCCGAGATTCAATGGATGCACCGATCGCCACAAAGTGCATGCTGGGGCGAGAAGCAACCTCGCAAATTGCTTCGGCATCGGCGAAGTCCGTCTTGTTGCCCTTCACAAAGGGTCGGACAAATTGCGGCGCGATCAGGCGCACCTGGTGCGCTAATGCCCGCACGCACCCGCGCAGGCCTCCATGGCGATCGTGCTGGCCGGACAACCAGCCAGCAACACCAACAACTGAGCGCGCGTCACCTTCTTGCACCATGCCTCGTGACCGTGACGGTCCTGCGCATGCAGAAAGAAGCCGTGCTTGCCTAGGTCGATTCCGATCAACGTTGCGATGCCCGTGATGATCTCCCAGAAAGGAAACAGCCCGATCAGCGTGCGCTGATCGGGCTGCCTCGGTCAGGCTGACCATCTGATTAAAGCTGACACAAGTACAGGCGTTGCAAAGTAGAGGCGCACCATGCTTGAAGTGAAACTGGTCGACAGCTAGATCGTTGCCGATGACATTCGGGCTTTCGAATTTGCTCACCCGTCAGGTCTGCCCTTGCCGGACTTTTCGGCGGGCGGGCAAGACTACGCTCGACTGGCAGACTCAGCGACGGTGGGATGCACGCTGCGGCCACGCTGTGTCGGCACATCCTCGCCTATATTTTTTAGGAAAACTGTCAAAAGTTTCGTTATGTTGTCTACATTTTCGACTGAAGCCGATCTTCCACTATGTAAACCAATATAGTTCTCCCAGCGCCTGAGTATGAGCGCACTCATCAAGCTAGGAGACGTAATGAACGACACCCTCACCAAAGATCACACTGACATCCGAGCGGACAAGCGCGTCGTGCGCAAGGCAGGTTCGTACTTCGTCAGTCCGGATTCTATTCCATGGACATCCTTCCCGTTTCCAGATACACAATTCAAACTCCTCAGTGTGAACTTCGAACGCGGTTCGATGACCTTGATCCTGCGTGCAGGACCTAAAGCTCTCACGCCATTGCACAAGCACATCGGGGCCGCCGAGTTGTTTGTACTGAATGGCTGGTTCTCCTACGAGGAGGGCAAGGGCACCAAGGGCGATTTTGTCTACGAAGCGGGAGGAGTGATCCACATCGCCGAAGCGGGCAATGGGGTGGAAGCGCTCATTGTTTTCCAGGGACCCATTGTCGGGCTGGACGACAATCACGGCGTGACCGGAATCATTGACGCAGAGCTGGTATACGCCTTGGCAAAGGCAAACAATGCGACAGCCCACATCGACAATTCGCTAGCTGCAATGGCGGACTCGATCTAAGCACTGCCTTCTGCTCATGCTGCGCCGACCGAGTATTGTCACCACCCTCCCCGTGCCGGACAGCGTAACGGCGCGACGTCATTCAATGACGAGTCGCACACAAATCGCCTAACCCACGAAGCTAGGCGAACAATCCGATTTGACCAGTCGGATTGTGAGCGACAAGGGCAGCGTGCAATGCGCTGCGGGAGTGTCGCCGCGCATGACAGATAGTTCATGCCGGCGACGTGACTCAGTACTGTCGAAATTTGAACGGGCGTTTTACGTTCTGAGTGGTCCAACTTGCTATTCCAGCAGCACGACGCCCGTCCGAGCATCGGTCAACACGATGTTGTCGCTTCTGCCTCGAAACGAAGGGTCGTGCATTTAAGCATGGCCGAGACTGGCTGCCTCGGCCTTTACTAGTGCAGTTATTTACAGATCAAGTCAAATGGAAATCATTTCTGATAGTCTTAGTCAAACGCGTGATATCAATGTCGCAATGGTAATGTTCCCTGGATTCACGCTATTGGATCTGGTTGGCCCGCAAACGACGCTTAGTTTCCATACCAAAGTACATTTAGTCGCCGAAACGATGGACCCAGTAGCGAGTGACAGTGGCGCGCAGTTGCTGCCAACCTGCACTTTCGCAACGTGCCCTACTGATGTCGATGTTCTGTTCGTCCCTGGCGGCTTCGGTACGGCGGACGCTATGGAACACGACGCGACCATCTCGTTCTTGCGAGATAGGGGTGCGACGGCACGATTTGTGGCGTCGGTCTGCACCGGTTCGTTAATTCAGGCAGCAGCAGGGTTGCTTGACGGATATGAAGCCACGACTTACTGGGCGCACCTCGACATCCTGGGGATTCTTGGCGCAAAGCCCGTACATCAACGAGTGGTGATCGACCGTAACCGGATATCGGGTGGCGGAGTCACCGCTGGCATCGACTTCGGCCTCTCTCTGCTTGCCGCGCTGCGAGGCGAGGAAACAGCGCAAATGATGCAGCTTTTAATGGAATACGATCCTGCCCCCCCGTTCAATTGCGGAACACCCGCGAGCGCCGGATCGGCGCTGACAGTCTTGGCAACGGCAGCTTTGGGCGATGGCATTGAGAAACCGCGGGCGGCGGCACGCAGAATCCGCGAGAAGGAATCTATCCGTTAGAAACCTCAGAACGCGCCGACGCCGTTGCAGCAATGAAAGAGCGGCCGTTCGGTCCCTGGAAGACTCGGGTTGGCGTCACCAGACGCCTTGTGAAGATATGGGGACGATGAAGATTAATCGGATCGTTCCGTCGGGGCTCACTGTCCGCTGCTCATCTCTCGCCCCCTGAACGGACATGCCATGAGCGTCAGCGAATACACCTCCCGCTCGCTTGAAGAATCCACTGAGATCCTCTCGCGAGAGTGGTCGCGTCATAGTATCTCGATACCGAGAAATGAACAGATCGACCTGCAATTCTGTCACCGGTCAATCGGCTCGAGTATGTCTCTAAGCTGCCTTTCCTATGGGGCAAACGTCGCGATCACGCCTTGTGATCGCGCCGATGTACTGCTCGTCGAAATGCCACTGAGTGGGCAAGCTCGAGTCCGCTACAAGAGTGGCGAAGTCGAGGTGAATCCTGGCAGGATCGGTATCATCGACGTGAAGCGGGTCATTGGCTTTGAGGCGGAGAAGGATTTTGAAGCGGTCGTGCTCAGGGTCGGCAAGGCCCATGTACGCTGTTGCATCGAAAAATTGCTCGGCACCGCATTGCACGGCGAATTGACATTTGCACTCGAAATCGTAGAGGGCACGCAAACGTGGGAATCGTGGACCCCAATGTCAGGCTTGCTGAGAGGTATGGCCGCAGCTCGCCGAGCGAATTGGCCACCGCTGATGCTGAAGTTCTACGAAGATGCAATCATGGCCGCTCTAATCTTCGGCCAACCACACAGTTTTTCCGAGAGAATCCGTCAACCGGCCTCGCTGCTTCGGCTCAGCGGGAAGTCCGACCAATTCTAGGCGCGCATATAGCGCGGCAGGCGACTATGCGAACGGCCCCCTCAATCTCGAGGTTTTCACTACAAGCGTTGGAGGCAATTCAATAACTCCAGGACTAGACGCTGGACTGGCGAATTTCCTTGGTCGTTCGCTTGTTGTGGATCGATCACTAGTCATCGCGTTGCGGAAGACAGATATATATGGCGTAGGTGGGTCGCTTGACATCGGAAACTTCACGATCAGAAGTAATGCGACCAAGGTCTTCTTCACCGATTCAGAGGGAAAAAACAAATCGTCCATAAGCAACATCGAAGCGTCGGTCTTATTCAAAGTTCATCCTGATTTGTTCGTCAATACTGGCTTTGTCCATAGCTACACTACCGGCGCCAACTGGAACACCTATGATCTCTCGGTAGATTACCCTCGGCGGGCGTCGGGTTGTGGGGACTCGCGGCAAATCAGGCTCGTTGCCCGTCGCGGCTTCATCAAGTCCGAGCGGCAACCGCGTTCGCTTCAAGATCGACTGACGACCACTGGCTGCCCTACCGCAAGGGATGGCAAGCCGGCAAGGTCGGCTTGCCGCGGCTCGTGGGCACCCGACGGCATCCTGATGGAGCTGCATCTGCCCGCCCACCGCCGGTAGCAACAACTTTAGTTGAAATCTAGACACAACTTAGTTGTGTAAGCGTCATCCGGTTCCTATAAGGGCCAATGTCCGCAAACGAAGGGTATGATAGCTCTGACTATCCGGGCCTTCATTTGCAGTCGGCCGCATCAATAGGCCACACCCAATTCGCCTCCGTTGCACAGCTTCTGCAGTCCCGGTTGTGCAGCGGCTGCATTCATTTCGGCCGAGTGTGAACGGCTGTGAGAAGCCGACACTAAACGGCGGCGTCGATCAGAGATGCGGAATGGTCACGCTCTGCTGAGCGGTTTGGGAATGGTTTGCGCGAAGAGCGGGGGCGCTACCGGGTGCGTCGGAAGGAGACCGTAGGGCGAGTGCAGACGCACCCGACGCGGCTCGTTTCAGGAAGTAGTGACGCTCAGGTCGAGATGCGGTAGAAGAAGGCTTACCGCCGAAGAAACAGGCCCGACACCGGCTCAAACCGCCAAGTTCACTCCGATGTCGAGCCCTACACGCGCATGGGGCACGGGTGCCGGTCCAGTATGGCACGGCCCATCAGTCCCGTCGATAGCGTTTCGGCATTGACGGGGATTGCCGATGCCGGCCACCGGCCGCCTTTTTGTGTGCGCCCGCTGCCGGGCGCAGGTCATCGTTTGCCGCCGTTGCGACCGCGGTCAGATCTACTGCGACGACGACTGCTCTGAGGTCGCGCGTCAAGCCAGCATGCGCGAAGCTGGCCAGCGCTATCAGCGCAGTCGTCACGGCCGCTTTGCGCACGCCGAACGGATGCGCCGCTATCGCAGCCGCCAGAATAAAGTGACGCATCACGGTTCCGCTGTGCCTGCCACCGATGCTCTACTGGCACCGACTTCGACGACGTCGGCGGCAAGAGCAGCGGTCCCCGCCACCGCCCCATCTGCGCCTGAGCATTGTCATTTCTGTCACTGCGTCTGTCCGGCCTTCGTGCGCATCGGGCCACTACGCCGTCGGGTCTTCCGTGATGTTCGTACTGCTACTTACTGCACAGGAAATGACCCATGACCATCGAAGTTGAACTGGAGGCGCAGATCCTGCGCTACTACCACGTCGAGAAGTGGCGCTGCGGCACCATCG
>NZ_JALOCP010000020.1:0-153916 GCF_030511745.1 Paraburkholderia sp. SECH4 | reverse complement strand
GTGAGAGCGAGCGGTTCCGGCCCGAGCACGCACTGGCCGAGCATCAGAAAGCGCTCGGCTGGCTGCAGGAACAGCTTGCGCTGCCCTTCGCGGGACGAACGGTCGTGGTGACCCATCACGGCGTGGCGCCAGCCTCGGTACACCCGCGCTACATGGACGATCCGCTCAATGCAGCGTTCGTGAGTGACCTGCGACCTCTGCTTGGACTGGCCGATGCGTGGATACACGGTCACGTGCATGATTCGTTCGATTACCGTGTCGGCCAGACGCGCGTGATCGCCAATCCGCGCGGCTATGCGTTGAACCGTCTGATGGCGGGCGCGCCGGCCGACCTGCGCTGGGAAAACCCGGCGTTTGATCCAGCACTGGTGGTCGAGCTCTGAAGGCAATGCAGTCGGGCGTTGAGGTGTTCAACCGGCAACGGACCTTACCCGAAGGCAGCATCGGAACGCAGGGTGCCGGCCAGGTCGTCACGTGCGACGGCGGGCCCGACCGCCCGCCAGTGGGGTATGTCCGTCGCAGCTAGCCGGGGAGGAAGAACGTGGCCCGGATCGAATCACTGGCTGCCGAGGTGTCAGGGCTGTACGCGGCGCTGGACGACGTGGGTGGTCGGGTACCCGATCATGTATCGCGATCTTGACGGGCTGCATAGTGTGCAGGCTGTTGCTTCTAACAACTCCAGCAATGACTGATCCAAAAACGGACTTCGCCACGACAGTGGCGAAAAAAAATCCACCGACCGGGCAGTCGGACCGGAAGGTGCTTCTGCTGGATTTCGACGGTGTCCTCCACCGGGGCGACGCCTATCGCACCAGGCACGGGATTGTCAGTAGCGACCCGTCCCGGATCCGGCTTTTCGAGTACGCCGAGGTACTTGCCGAGGCACTTGAGCCTTATCCGGACGTTGAGATTGTCCTGTCCACGACCTGGGTGAAAGTACTCGGCTTCAATCGTGCGCGCGACGCGTTGCCAGTGAGAGCCCTGCGGGACAAGGTAGTCGGTGCGACGTATCACACACGATTTTACGATGCACATCTCTGGTATGGAATTCCCAGAGGGCAACAGGTGCTTCGGTACGTGAGCCGCCATCGCCTCGTAAAGTGGCTCGCGTTAGATGACAGGCGCGACGGTTTCGAAACAGCGAGGGATAACCTCGTGCTATGTGACCCCGACAAAGCGCTAGGTGACGCAAGCACTCGGGACGCTTTGAGGAAAGCGTTGCGAAAGATACATGTATCAGTTTAGGAAGTAGCTTTTGCTATTGCATGGAACCGATGGTGTCCTCCATCTGCACGATGTCCGCATGAATTTGCGCCTCAGACGGGGCACTGCGATCAACTTGCCGGGAAAGTCTCAGTCCGCTTTTACCGTATCGAGCAACGTTCGAAGTTCCCGCTGCATGGTCGGTGTATCCAGAGCGATACTTCCGCCATGTCCGGCGAACACGCCACTGAAGCTTTCGTGAACGAGTCGCTCGAGGGAGCGAAGTTGGGTGGACCAGTCGTACCAGCAGGCGTCCCGAAAGGCATGCAGAGCGCGCCTGCGGAAATCCCAACACAGTGAGTCTCCAGAGAAAAGGGCGTGACGGATGAGGAACATGACGCTTCCCCGTGTATGTCCCGCCATGGGAATGACCCGAACGCCCGGCAACATCTCATGCGCCAGATCACCCGTGATGACGTCAGTGACGAACGGAGCGCCATCGGCGTCGTTTGCATGGATCCAGACGCGGGCGCCAAAGCGCTTCGCATAGATGCCCGCGTCCGCGACATCGTCGCGGTGGGTCAGCAGGATATGATCCAATCCTCCAGCTTCCGCGATCCAGCGCTCGAGGTGGCCGGACCAGCGCGGCCCGTCGATCATCAGACGCAGGCCGCCTGCAAGCGTGATGTAGCTGTGAGCGCCGTACGAAGAGCGGGCGTTATACCCGAGCCTCCACACGCCGGGAGCCAAGGCTTGCGGGAAGAGGCCTGTGGGCATCTTCCCGCAAGCCTTCTGGCGGCCGAACGGCAGCCACCGGACAGATGAGGACGCCTCGCCACGCATCTTCTGTTTCCTGTTCACTGGCAGGCTGGTGAGCAAACGCCGAAGCGCCGTTTCGCTCGATGAACAGATTGGGAGCGGCCGTTCGAACCGCACCGCAGTTGAAGCAGGCTGCGCTTACGTGCCAATGATCGTCGACATCACCCTTGTCCTCCGCCATAGCGCGCTCCCGGCTGATATTGGGTAGACGGTTCAAAGATAGCATCTTTGCGCGATTGGGAATTGAGGTGCGCCTAGTTTGCCTTTCGATCGCAAGCACATCCGCACTGCGGCTCGCGAGTTTCTGACAGATTCATCCCAGGAATGGCTCGCGACACTTGACAAGACGTCGTGCCATACTTGGAAGTCGACCCCTTCGCCTATCCATGTTCGTGATGACGGTCTCTTCTGCCTCTATTGGCTTTAACTACAACCCGCTCGACCGTCGCTCCGAAAAGCGGGACGATCACGTCTTCATCGAGCGTCTCCGCAGTGACCCAGGCGCTCGATTTCTTATCTTTGTCCTCGACATCCCCGTGCTCAAGCGTGGCAACGGGCACGACGCGTGGTTCCTCGAAAGCGAAGCGGCTACCTTCGGGCATCCGGTTCAAAGTGTCTTTCTCGGGCAAGAGAGCGACGGCAGCGGGCGCTTTGCACTCGGCTTTACTCTTGCCCTCGAACAAGAGGGCAAGTCACAAGGCATGGTCTGTGATCGCATCGACCTCCGCTCGATCGCGCTGCAGGGCCTCGTCGACCCTGAGGTCCTCGGAATACTGGGCCAGGCGAAGTCCGTGCTCGACTGGCATCGCGGCCACGGCTTTTGCGCCAACTGCGGCTCCGCAAGCCGAGCTTCGTTGGCCGGTTGGCGTCGCGTCTGCGATTACTGTGGTGCACGCCACTTTCCACGGGTGGATCCAGTCGTGATCATGTTAGCGATCGATGGCGAACGGTGTCTGCTTGGACGCCAGCGCCAGTTCACCAAAGGGATGTACTCGGCACTCGCGGGTTTCGTTGAGCCGGGCGAGACCGCTGAAGACGCGGTGCGTCGCGAGGTGTTCGAGGAGGCCAGAGTGAAGTGCTCCCGGGTGGTCTACTATGCCTCCCAGCCGTGGCCGTTTCCTTCGTCGCTCATGGTCGGCTACTTTGCGCAGGCAAGCGTTACGGACATCGTCGTTGACACGGCGGAACTCGAAGACGCCCGATGGTTCTCGCGCTCAGAAGCGTCGGCGATGCTCGCGGGAACCCATTCAGGTGGACTGTCGGCGCCTAAGCCATTCGCCATTGCCCACCATTTGCTGCAGGCGTATGTCGCAGGGGGGACCTTGGTATTGGGTAGCTAGGCAGCTTTAGCGTGAAGCAGACCCGACGGGTATAGCCGGAAAACCATGGGCCGATAAGCTTCATTGTTGACCCTTCGAGATTGACGGAGTTAGGGTCGCGATCGTTTAGAACGCTTCCTTGAAAGGGCGCGGATCTAGCTCGTGCGTCCACGCCGAGCGGTGCTGGCGGTGAAGTGACCAGAATGCATCGGCGATGGCGTCGATACCGAGCAGTATGTCGGGGCCCTTCCGCTTGACGTGGTCAGTGAAGCGCGTATGCACCTGTTTTCCGTCGATGCCATCGTCGATCACGATATGGGCGACCTGCAGGCCGAGCAGGCCCATTGAGGTTGTCTCAGAGAACCAATACGATTGTTTATCGCAGCGTACTTCAGAATTCAGATCTGGCTACTGTCTTTCTGGAGAGTTAGGGCTATTCTTAGCTCCAATGTAGGCGAGCGTCTTTTGAGTTTGCCGCTTCACGTATGTGTTGAGTTCGAGGGAAATTTTCCCGTACGGACCGTGTGTGCAGAACTGCAGTCACATTGGTCTGAGCTAGTTAGATCGCGTCTCCTCCGTATCATCAGATGCGGTTAAGCCCGCTAACGCGGGCTTTTTTTGAACCGATGTCGCGTTTCGCTCAAAGCCTCGCGTTCTTTGCCAGTGAGGTAAAGCTATGGTTCAATCGTGACGATTCGACATGGTCGAAAGCTGGTGTGGATCTGGGATACCCAGATGTGTCGCTCGCCGCGTGGAGCGAAGCAGACGCAGAAGCTTCTGAAGCCGCGGCGCTTTCGATCGCCGTCAACGAGACCGGCTATCGCGTATGGGATGGCTGCTGGAAGGTGCTACTGCAACAGGTTGCTCACGTTTCCAACCTGCCGTATCTCGTTCCAGGATTGTCTACAACAAGTTGGCGTCCACCACTGAGGCCGCGCAGCCCACTGCATGACTTCGCCATGAGGATCGGAAGTTGGAGTTACCGCCAGCTTGAGTCTATGCTTGTCTTACTCCTGTCCGCCCGCAACGCCAACGATGTCATTCGCGCGAATCGAGGCCGACCGCGGCGTCAGCAAAGGGGAAACCCAAAACGGAGAAAACCAAATGACAGTTTCGATCTCGCGACGCACCCTTATGCTGTTCGCCGGTCTCGTTCTATCGGGCATGATGACGCTCGCGCAAGCGGCGCCGGTTTCTTTCACGGTACGACTGACGGGCGACCAGCAGGTGCCTCCAGTGCAAACACCGGGCAGTGGCACCGCTAACCTCACTTACGACTCCGGTACGCACGTCGTGACGTGGAACATTACCTATAGCGGCTTGAGTAGTCAGGCGACCATGGCGCATTTCCACGGCCCAGCCTCGACCGGGAAGAATGCTGGCGTAAAAGTATGGCTGTCGCAGAAAGGGACCATGGAAGTGACGAGTCCGTTCAGCGGTCAAGCCACGCTGTCTGGGGACGACGTCCAGATGTTCGAATCCGGCAACATGTACATCAACGTCCACACCAAGACCAATCCGGGCGGCGAGATTCGCGGCCAGGTCCTGCCGCCGAAGAGCAACTAGCGAAATCACTGGCGCCGGGCCCTGTTATATGCCGGTCGCGACAGGCTCAGAGATAAGCCGCGAGCAACACCACCACGGTGGCGCCAATCCCGAGCGGCAGGAGCGCCAGCCAGGCTGGCGCTTGCCGCGGCGCGGCCACCGAAGTCGGTAACGTCTTGTAGCCGCTTAGCATCGGACGCAGGAGGTTGTGTCCCTTCACCACCGCGTAGAGCACGATCGCCAGCACGTGCAGAGCGACTGCCGCCAGCAGCACATTCCACACCACCGCATGCAGCGTCGAGATCGCATTGGCGATCCAGGCGGGTACCCATTCGCTCAACGGCCCCTCATCCGCAACCTCGTTGTAGACATAGAGACCACTTAGCGTCTCCAGCAACAATAATGTGAGTAGCACCAAGACTATCCAGCCGCCCGCCGCGTTGTGGCCGACCTGCACATCCGGCTCACGGCGAAACAGGTGCGACAGATGCCTCAATGCACGCGCTGGCGAGGTCACGAAGTTTCTGAACCGCGCGGTCTCGCTACCGAAGCAACCCCACAGCAACCTGGAGAGCAGCAAGGCCAACAGCGCTTCGCCGCTACGCACGTGCCAGTCGATCCAATTGAGCTTCAGCGTCACATAAGCCGCCGCGACCAGCACCACCGTTAGCCAATGAAACAGCCGGGTCGGCGCATCCCACACGAGCACGCGGCGACCAACCGGTTGCACCGCCGGCGTCACAGGTTCGTCAGCGTTCATACGTCGGGCCTCCTCAAGCATGCGTCGGCCTGATCTGGAAGGTGATCGGCCTTTGGGGATCAACGAAACGGAAGGGGCATTTAAGCGCCGTCAGCAAATGATCCGACGCCGTTCAGGCGTGCGGTCCTTGGTCGATACCTGCAACGCCAAGGGGATCAACCTATACCGGTACCTCAACTGGCTATTTCCGCGTATCCCCCTCTTAGATTGTGAGTGAATATACTTCACTCCTTCCTTGGAAGTATGTCGACTAGAGGCATTCCGATCTCCGCGACGTTTTCCACCAAGCCCTCGGCAATGGTAAGGCTGTCGCGCTCCAGCAGCGAGATTCTGACGTCGGGATGGCGCTCGCTGAAAGATTTGACGACGAGCGGCACCACCGGCGCCGTTATGGCATGTCGCTTTCCTGATTGAGCCGCTGGTGTTGGCGGAATGGCCTGCATCTCCAGTAGCTTGGGCCTGTCAAAGTCAGGGCGCCGTACCGACCGGAATTCTCATTTTGACGCTGTGGATTCCAATCGCAACAGCAACGCCGACCATGGCAAACAAAGGCAGCGACGTCGGCGCGAGGTAAGAACTCAATAAGACAGAGCCAACCGCAGCGCCGATTGCACCACCGAGATAATTGATCGAAGAATTCCACGCCAGAGCGGCCACGGAATTCGCCGGGTCATTACTCATGAGTGCATGTTGCTGCGGAGCAATCGTTGCCCAGCCGGCCAGGCCCCAGACGAAACAACCCACCGCCGCGCCGGCAGCGCCTACGTAGCCCACCAGCAGATAACTTATGACGATCGTGCAAAGTAGTATGGGCGTGACACGGGAGGGTGGCAGGTGATGGTCGATCACCTTGCCAATGCCCAGCGAGCCGATCATCCCGCCTACACCCCACAACCAGATCAGCATGCCGACACGATCAGTCATGCCTCTGGACGTCATGACTTCTGCGATATAGGTATAGAGACCTAGCACCGAAAACGAAGTGAAGAACGTAACGGACAACGTCGCCAGATTGAATGGCGCCCTGAGTGCGGACAGGCGCGCTTTCCAGTCGACAGTCCGCACCTTTGGGAGTTCCGCCCCGTAGAGCGCCACGCCCGCAGCTGCAATCAAGCCGAGGAGAACGAGCAGGCCGATCGTCCATCGCCATCCGAACCACCTGTCGATAGCGAGACCCACGGGAACGCCGAAAGCAGTCCCCGATCCCAGTCCGCCCAACACGGTGGATAACGCTCGGCCCTTTTGAGACGCGTCGACCATATTGGCCGCCGTGGAAGACGCAAGCGGCGAGAAGATGCCGGCGCCCAGGCCAGCGACTCCTCTCGACAACAACAGCACCGGCAGGGAAGACGACGTGATCGTCAGGATATTGCCGAGGGTGAACAGGCCCAAACCCATGAGCAACCCGAGCCTCGTCGATCGGCGCGCAGCGAGCGGGGAAAGCGTCGGTGCACTCACGGCATACGCAGCCGTGAAAATAGCTATACCAAGGCCAACAGATGCTTGCGGTACGTGAAGGTCATGCGCCATGGCGGGCAGAAGCCCGGCCAGTACGTACGCGTCGAGCCCGAGAGCAAAGGCCCCGAGCGTAAAGGGCCAAAGAATTCGTATCACTTGTATTCTCTGCGGTGTCGTCCCACTCGCTCCGCGAGAGCGCCCCGCGTTGCATATCGCGACGCGAGGCGCTCAGGCGTTTGTGCGCGGTTCTGGATCGAAGCTGCTGACCGTGTCTTCCGGCGTTTAGCCGGCAGCCATCATGTCGTTGAACTGGTTAACCCACGCGTGCTCGTTGGGCCCCGGATTGGCGCGCATGTTCACGGCCGGACCCACGAGTATTTCGTTGGCCTCCGTGCCTAGTTGTTCGATCGCGCCTGCAACGAATTCATCAAGGGGCATCGCGCGCTCTTCCTCGCTGCTGTTCATCAGCTCGGTACGGACCCAGGGCGGCGCGATCTCGATGAGCGAAACCTTGCTGTCCCGAAGCAGATAGCGTTGTGAGAGCGTGTATGAATGCAATGCTGCCTTGGTCGCGCTGTACACCGCCGTGATCGCCATCGGCACGAAGCCGAGTACCGACGTGACATTTGCCACGACCGCGCCGTCCCGAGCCTTCAGGTGCTCGATCAGTGCCGAGGTCATGCGGATCGGCCCAAGCAGGTTCGTGTCGACGGTCGAGCTCAGCAGTTCGTCATTGACCGGGCCCTCGGCGCCGTCGGGAAACATGATGCCGGCGTTGTTGATCAACACGTTCAGACCGGGATAGTCGGCGATCAGCCTCGCGGCGACAGCCTTGATATCCGCCGGATCGGTGATGTCGAGCGACACCGCCCGCATGCCAGGGTTCGCATCGATGGTCGCTTGCAGACGCTCGGCGCGCCGGCCGGAGATGATCACCTGATTGCCTTGCTTGTGCAGCGCTTCAGCGAGACCGCGGCCGATACCCGAGCCGCCGCCGGTGATAAAAATTGTGTTGCCCGTGAGTTTCATGATTAGCTCAAATAGAAATGACGAGTGGCGTCAATGCCGAAAGATGTTCCCGAACAGCTTCGGGCGCGAGGGCCCGATTGGCTGCTTCGGTGCTGGTCTTGATCGTTTTCCGCAGACGTGAGTGGCGGCACGTCATGCCGGCACAGCCTGAAACTCGGGATAGTCGGTGTAGCCCTCGGCTGTTGGGCCATAGACCTTTGGCCAGTTGATTTCGGCAAGCGGCGCATCGGCGGCGAAGCGCGCCGGCAGATCCGGATTGCCGATGAACGGGCGGCCAAAGGCGACCATATCGACCAGTCCCGCTTCGATCAGCCGATTACCGCGCGCACGATCGATATCGACGTTCGCAATGATGTTGCCGCGGTAGAGCTCGCGGAAATGGCGGAACATGCCGTCGCCTGCCATGGCGGCCAGTGGCGTCGCCGACAGGTCGGCCATTGCTCCCATCAGCAGCAGATGTGAGAGATCGAAATCGTTGAGCCGCCCAATCACATATTCGGAGGTAGCAAGCGTTTCGTCATTGGAAACGAACGCGCCCGTCTCCGACGTCGCGGGTCCCGTCTTGATGCCGGTGCGCTGCGCTCCAACTGCATCGACCACCGTTTCCACGACTTCGAAAAGAAACCGCGCACGGTTCTCCGTCGAACCGCCGTATTCATCTGTACGTAGATTGGTGTGAACGTTGAGGAACTGATTGAACAGGTAGTGATAGCCGCCCTGGATCTGCACGCCGTCAAAGCCGGCGGCGATCGCGTTGCGCGCAGCCCGGCCAAAATCGGCGACCGTGCGACGGATCTCGTCTTTTTCCATGGGGCGCGGGACCACAGTGTCTTTGCGACCTGCCGCGGTCACGCTCTGCTGCTCCGGATTGACCGCTGAAGCGGATGGCGGCGCCTTGCCGGCGTCGAAATCCGGATGCCCTATTGAACCGGTATGCCAGAGTTGGGCGACGATCCGACCGCCCGCGCGGTGCACAGCGTCCGTCACCACGCGCCAGCCGCGCACCTGAGCATCACTCCAGAGTCCGGGCACGTCTGCCCAGCCAACGGCCTCGCGGCTCACGAACACCCCTTCGCTGATGATCAACCCCGCCGAAGCGCGCTGCGCGTAGTACTCGGCGTGCAAGGCCGTCGGGGCAAGCTCGGGATTGGCCGCGCGCATGCGCGTCAGCGACGCCATGACGACACGATTGGGCAGATCGAGGTGCCCTAGCCGAACCGGCTGGAGCAGGGGTTGGTTACTTTCGATGTTCATGATTTTTCCCACGGGATTGATGGATTTGCCTGGTCACAATGGTGATTGACAGCGAGTTTGGAGGGTGGAATTCGAAAAGTCAATGTCGATCGTAATTGTTTTTTTCAAAGATGGTTATAATTGAACTAACAACGATGGGGAGCATTGAACGATGGGTGTCACGAAACAGCAGGCGGTGGAAAACCGGAAGGCCATCATTGCGGCCGCAGAGAAGTTGTTCCGTGAGCATGGAATCGATGGTGTGGGCGTTAGCGTTCTGATGAAGGCCGCGGGCTTTACCCAAGGCGGGTTTTACAACCACTTCAAATCGAAGGAGGCGCTGGCCGCTGAGGTTGTGGCGACTGCGATGGACAAGGCTAATGGTGACCTGAAGGAAGCCATTGCCGCGCCGATTGAGCCGGACAGCAACCGGCTGAGCCGACAGGTGGACTTTTACCTGTCCGCCACGCATTGCAGTGATATCGAGCAGGGTTGCGCAGTCGCCGGCCTCACTGCGGACGTCCGCCGGCTTGGTCATGAGGCACAGTTGCACTTTGCAAGCGGCCTGCAGACTATGATTGAAACGTTGACAGGGCTCGTCATGGAACAGCGCTCCGAAGGCAAAAATACGGATGAAGCGCGCCAGGAGGCAATCGCGTTCTACAGTCAGATGGTCGGTGCGCTCACCCTTTCGCGGGCGGTAGCCAGCGCCAATCCTCAGCTCGGAGATGAAATACTGAACGCGAGCCGCCGGATGCTGCTTAGGAATTTCGCGCTGGAAGAGAGCTCGAACGCTCGTTGAAGCGTGTTGTGTAACGGACGGATTTTGGCCGGGAAGGGCGGATTCTGAAAAAACCGCTTTGCATCTAGCTGCACCGGCGGTTTCTGGCGCGGGTCGCCTCGGTCGTGTACGCCACTGGGTCCGCGCAATTGCAGACGATCCAGCTTCAATATCCATTTCAAATGCGCGAACGACATCTTGACCTTCCTGCACCTCGACGAGAGCGCTCATATGCAGGGATGTTGGCAATGGATCAGGTCTTGTCCCATGCCTACTCATAAACACTGCGTGCGATTTTGTGTATTGCTATGTTCGGGCGGCATTGGCTCTTCATGGCGCACGTAGCGCAGTCCGTCTGGAGTGGTGGCGACTCTTGCACAGATGGCCAGCGGATTCATCCGGTGACCATCACGCTCATTGCGTATTCGCTCGTATGGAGTGGTATGTTTCAAGAGTTATCGCTCTGGCCGAGGCCGTTCATCTGAGTCCGCGCCAGTTTAGCCGCGTGTTCACACTCGAAACGGGACAGTCTCCAGCCAAAGCCATCGAAAGACTGCGACCGGAGGCTGCGCGGCTGATGATCGAACAGAGCCGACATCCGCTTGATGTCGCCGCCAGAGAGTCCGGTTTTCGCGATCGCCGCCATCTGCGTGACGCGTTCATGCGCGGGTTTGGCGTTCCGCCCAATGCGGTCCGACGCGACTCGCGGATGGATGTCTGAAGAAGCATCTAGAAAACTTCGTCCGAAATGCTATTCCACCGCGGGCGTCAATTTGGCGTCCTCGATGCTCGACGTGCGCACGCCTCTTGCCGTTGCATAGACGCCGCATGCGGCAATCATCGCGGGCACGGCGAGCAGGCTAAACACCGAACCAAATTGCCAGCCCAATCCCATCAGCGCGGCACCTACCAGCGCGCCCGTCACACCGCCGATGCGTCCCATGCCGATCATCCACGCTACGCCCGTCGCGCGCCCTTCCGTCGGATAGAAGTTCGCGGCAAGCGCGGACATTGACGTGACTGCGGACGTAGCGACCGTTCCCGTCAGGAAGATCAGTGTGCCGAGCCACAGTTGATGCCCGATGCCGTGTCCCACCAGCATGACCAGCACCGCCGACACGACGTATGTGCAGGCGATTACACGATTGGCCTTGAAGCGGTCCATCAGCCAGCCGACACCAAGATTGCCTGCCACACCGCCGATCGGAAACAGCGATGTCATCAGCGCGGCGTTCTGGCCTGAAAATCCCGCGTCCCTGAAAAGCGTAGGTAGCCAGTTCGTCAGCAGGTAATAGATCAGCAGGCCCATGAAGTACGCGAGCCATAGCATTAGCGTGCCGAAGCGATAGCGTGACGACAGCACAACCCGCAATGCGGACCCGCGATTCTCCACCGTTGCGTCAATCGCGACAAAGTGGCATTCGTCAAAACGTGCGTCTCCTGCGATGCGCGAAAGAACGCGCGCGATGCGTGCGTGGCCGTGTTCTCTCGTCACCATGAACTGCGCGGATTCGGGCAGCAACATAACGAGCACGAAGGTCAGTGCGATAGGCCCGACGCCGCCTGCTATCAGCACGCTTTGCCAGCCGAAGTGGGGTATGAGCCACGCTGACGACACCGCGCCAATCGCAACGCCGCACGAAAAGCCGGAGAACATTGCATTCACAACAACTGCGCGAATGCGCGCAGGCGCGTATTCGGACATCAACGTGACCGCGTTCGGCATCGCCGCGCCGAGACCCAGTCCCGTCATGAAGCGCATCAAAGTTAGCGATTCAATCGAAGGCGCATGTGCGGCGGCGAGACTCCACAGCCCGAAGAAAAATACCGATAAAACCAGCACCGTTCTGCGCCCGACGCGATCGGCAAGTGGTCCTGCACCCAACGCGCCGATGCCGAGCCCGACGAGCGCGGCGCTCATCACAGGCCCTAGCGCCGTACGCGCAACGCCCAATTCCTGCACCAGTGAAGGTGCGATGAAACCGACTGCGGCCGTGTCCATGCCATCGGCGGCCACGACCAGAAAGCACAGGACGAGAATGGTCCATTGAAAAGGCGAAAAACGTTGACTGTCGATGAAAGTTTGTACATCGACTGTGCGTTTGTTGTTCATTGCGCGTCTCCTTGAATACGGTTGAATAACCATAACGTGCTGGGTATGGCTGCCGGCTTCACGCGAAAGGGCTGCATGTTGCGTCTCCGTGACTTTGTGTCCGCTGCGTGCTTTTGTTTTCTAGTGCAGCGCGGTGAGGATTCTGAATTTGACGGGCCGACGATTCTGCATTGTTGCGTAGCGATCACATGTATCGATGTCTGCAAACCGCGAGCTATTCCGAGGCGACGCTGCTGTCGGTGAGCCGCTGATCGTAGTCAGCAACGCTTTCGTCGTCCAACGGGCCTATACCTTGATTGGGTGAGTGTTGTCGCAATTCATTAGATCATTTCGCATCCGATTCGCTGTTTGTTCGAGGAAGCATAGCGGGGCATAAAAAGGCAACGCAAATGAGTTAATCAGATGAACCTGATCATAAATTCTGATGCGTCAATATCAGCTACGTGGTGACGTCACGCTTGTCCATTGTTCATCAAAATTGCTGATCGAATACATCAAGCGTTATCGCTGGTGAGATATCCATTTCCATCTAGGATGAAGGCTCCACAACGTAAAACGGATCGGAGTGAATATGGAAAGCAATTTTGCAGAAGCAGCGCGCGATGAGCAGGCGTTGAAGTCCGCGCTCGACACTGCGGATATCGTTCCTGCGTTGATGACGCTGGTTTATCTGACTGGCGATTTTGAACTTCTCGACGAGGTTGCGCCGCATATCAAGGGAGCGTGGAACTTCCTTGAGTCGATCCCCGACGATCTGAAGGAGGAGATCAGATCGAAGCTGGTGGCGACACTGAAGCAATACGCCGCTGAAGGCGCGACCGTGCCGCGCACGCCTCATCGGCAAACCTTGCGCCGGATGATGAGTGCCAGTGTTGGAACCGAGGTTCCGGAAGAATATGTCTCGCTTTTCGTCGAGGAACTGCGCCTCGGCGACGTCGACACCCGCGCGTTGCAGTGGCGTACCGATCCGAAATCACTGTCACTTGATGACTTCAAGGTGGTGATCGTTGGGGCAGGGCTGTCTGGTGTTTGCACAGGCATCAGGCTCAAGGAGGCGGGTATTCCGTTTGTCATTCTCGAACGCAATGCGGGCCTGGGCGGGACATGGTACGAGAACGATTATCCGGGCGCCGGCGTGGATACGCCGAACCAGTTCTACTCCTATTCGTTCAACCCGAATCCGGATTGGTCACGGCATTTTTCCCGTCAAAACGAGATATTGAAATACATCAACGACACGGTGGACAAGTTCGGTCTTCGTGAGCATATCCGCTTTAACGTTGAGGTGACCAGTGCGAACTTTGACGAGGCCAGTGCACGTTGGCAAGTGAATTGCCGTTCGCAGGACGTGGAGTCCGAACAGCTCGAATGCAATGTTTTCATTACGGCCGCTGGGCACAACGTTGCGTCGACCCCAGCTTTCAAGGGGCTGGAGAGTTTCTCGGGCGAGACGGTTCATACCGCTCACTGGAATCATGGCGTCGACGTGAACGGAAAGCGCGTTGCCATGATTGGCACGGGTGCCAGCGGAATGCAGGTCGGGCCGGCGATTGTTGACAAGGTCGAGCAGCTGACGATTTTCCAGCGCTCGCCACATTGGGCGATGGGGAACGCGAACTACCGTCGGGACACGACGGAGGGGCAGAGGTGGGCGCTGAAACACATTCCGCTCTTTAACGAATGGGCGCGTTTCCTCGTCTTCTGGGCTGCATCCGATGGCTTCCACAAGACACTGCATATCGATCCGGAATGGAGCCAACCCGCACTATCGCTCAACAGCGAAAATCACGCGATGCGAGAAAACATCATCGCGTACATGCACAACGAACTGGATGGGGACGAGGAACTGCTCAAAAAGTGCACGCCAGACTATCCGCCGTATGGCAAGCGTCTGCTGCGTGACAACCATTGGTTCAGGATGCTGAAGCAGGACCACGTTGACTTGGTCGTCAACCCGATTTCTCATATCAGTAAGACGGGCGTCGTGACGACTGACGGCGTCGAGTATCCCGCTGACGTACTGGTATTCGCGACAGGTTTCAACGCGTCGAAGCTTCTGTGGCCGATGGAGATTCGTGGCCGGGATGGCGTGTCGATCCGCGACGTCTGGGGCGAGGACGATCCCCGTGCGTACAAGGGAATGACGGTGCCGGGGTTCCCGAACCTTTTTGTCATTGCCGGGCCGAATACGATCCTTTCGCACGGAGGGAGCGCGATATTTCACACCGAGTGCCAGGTTACGTACATTCTGAAAGCGGTACGGGAAATGATCGAGAGGGATCTGGCTTCGATCGAGGTGTGCGAAGAGATCTACAGCGGCTACAACGATGTGGTGGACGAGAAGCTGCGTAACATGGTGTGGTCCCATCGTGGTGTCACGAGCTGGTACAAGAACAAACGTAACCGGGTAACGATGACTTCACCGTGGCGACTGGTTGATTTTTGGGCGCTCACCCACGAATTCGAACTGGATGAGTTCATTGCCGTAGCAAATGTAGAGCTCGACGTCGCTGAACTTCAGACGGCTTGATCAAGTGACCTTATGGGTGGTCGAAATGCTATACGTCCATCACAAAACGATGGTGCATGGTGCCGAGTCTCGTATGCTTCGAGGTGGAACGGGAGATAAGGTGTTGTTCCTGCATGGTACCGGCGGAATGACTGGCTGGCTGGACTATTTTGATAAGTTGGCTCACAGCTATGACGTACTGGCGCCTGAGCATCCGGGTTTCGGAAAGAACGAGAGGCCAGAGTGGATCGCGTCGGTTGCCGACTTGGCCCGCTACTACACTACGTTTTGCGCCAGTTTAGGAGGAATCCATCTTGTTGGTAGCTCGTTGGGTGGCTGGCTCGCGAGCAGATTAGCCATGCTGGTGCCGGAGGCGATTCGCAGCCTGACACTGATTGCGCCCGCAGGAATGCGCGAGCGGGCAGCGGGAAGTGGACCGGGAGCATTGCCTTCGCGCACAGAACGTCTGCGACGCTACTATTTCGATCAGTCGTTTGTCGAACGTGCGCTTGCACAGGATCCGCATGATATCCAGAAAATTGAATCTGGAAATTTGAAGACCAGCGAGCTACTTGGTGGTCCCGGATTCTACGACCCAACTTTGGAACTTGAGCTCGGGAAGCTTAGCTGTCCAACGTTAGTCCTGTGGGGCGAAGAGGATCGTGTCGTGTCGGTAGAACTAGCAAAGCGGTGGGGCGATGCGATCGCCGGTGCGGAGGTGCACGTCTTTCCACGCTGCGGCCACTTGCCACATGTGGAGATGGCCGACGCCGCCGCGAGTTTGACGGAGGCATTCATCGAGCGAACAACTTCCCTGAGCTAGAAGATGCGTCGATTACACGAGATTTCTATCCCGCAAATCGCGACAAATGCAAGTTGAGGGTTGGGCCCAGTTTGCATTCGTCGTGTTACGGTGTTTGCCCCGCGATGATCCTACCCTGGGATTTCGCTCCGTTCTGTAACGAAATGCGTTCAATAGTAGTCGACTGTGCGAGCTAAACATCGTGGATTGCTGCCCGCGAGGTGCCGCTGGAGGAATTCGCTTGCCGCCAGCAGTGCGGGCGTGTGCGTCGCGATCTCGGCGCGCGTCGTGTTGGCATAGCGTGCGCATTCAGTGGGGACACCCGCGGCGATGAGTGACGCGGCGTAGCGTTCGGCTTCGATATGCAGCGGATCGTGCTCGACGCTGGCAATGAACGCCGCTGGCAAGTGCGCGAGGCGGCGCGACTCGAGCGGCGCGGCGTAGGGATGAAAGCGCTGCGTGAATGTGGGCAGGTACGCGCGGTAGCTGGCCGCCAGAGCGTCGATGCCTGGCGTTGCATGCACCGTCTTATGACCGATGCGCGTCATGCTGGGGTCAAGCAGCGGCGCGAGCAGAACCTGAGCGCGGATGTTGGCGTCGCCGCGATCACGCGCAATGGCCGCGACGCAAGTCGCGATGTTCCCGCCGGCGTCGTGGCCGGCAACGGCCATATATCGCTGGTCCGCGCGAATACCGTTGGCTTCCGATCGTACCCACAGCAGCGCGCGATGCGCGTCTTCCACGGCATTCGGAAAGGGAAACGCGGGCGCGAGTGAGTAGCCGACGGAGACCACCCAGGCGCGTACGTGTAACGCGAGCACCGTGCACACGGCATTTGTTTCGTCAAGCGTGCCTGCGGTGAATCGGCCGCCGTGAAAGTAAAGGATGATCGAAAGCGGGCGCTTCTGTGCTCGCGGTCTGAAGCTGCGCACGGCAATGGGCTGGCTGTGTCCATTGATGCGAACTTCTTCGATCAGCAAATCCGGATGCGAAATGGTAGACATGCTATGCAACGCGCAGCGTTCTCGCCCTCAGGAACAATGCCCGAAGTTTGAGCTATATCGCTGGGCCGATAAATCTCGCACTCGCGTCAACTGTGTTCTCATGAAGAGAACAATGCTTCGTTGCTCCCGGTGGGCGTGCCTCTCTTATGCAATCGGCTCCGCTTCGTCGCCCGCAAGGTCGATCACCTCGGCGTCCTGGGCATCGATACTCGCGGGGCGGCACCGCGCTTCAGCTTCGGGCGTGCTGGACAACAACGGACTGTCGCGAAAGAGTTCGGAGATCCAGTCAATGAACGCGCGCACGGTTGCGGAGAGATGGCGGTTGTGTGGGTATACCGCGGAAATGGGTAGCGGTGGCGGCTTCCATTGCGAAAGAATCTCGACCAGTGCCCCCGATTCGAGGTACGGCAACGCCATGAATCGGGCGCCCTGGACGATGCCGAGGCCGTGCAGCGCACTGCCGAGATGGGCCTCGGCGTCGTTCACGGCGATGGAGCCGCGCATCTTCATTTCGACCACTTTGCCTTCGGTTTCGAACGTGAACGGCATGATCCGACCCGTGCGGCCCCAGTAGTAGTTCACCGCACGGTGATTGGCGAGTTCGGCCAGCGTCCGCGGCGTACCGGCCTTCTCGAGATACCCCGGACTCGCGACGGTGACGCCCTGATAGACACCAACGCGTCTCGCCACGAGAGTCGAATCCTGCAAGGTACCGATCCGCACCACGCAGTCGATGCCCTCCTGCACGAGATCCAAAGGCTTGTCCCCGAGGCCGAGCACCAGGTCAATTTCGGGATAGTGCTCGTGAAAGTCGCCCAGCGCAGGCATGACGATGAGGCGCCCGAGTGCCCCGGGCATGTCTACCCTCAGCTTGCCGCGCGGCGCTCGCTCTTTGCCCAGAAACGAGCTCTCGATGTCGTCGATGTCCGCGAGCACACGCACGCACCGCTCGTAATAGGCAGCGCCGTCCGGCGTGAGGTTGAGGCTGCGCGTCGTCCGCTGCAGCAGACGTGTTTTCAGGTGCGCTTCGAGACTCTGGATGGTCACGGTCACCCGTGCGCGTGGCATATCTAAAGTCTCGGCCGCGCGCGTGAAGCTTTTTGTTTCGACTACGCGGGAAAATACTCTCATTGCCAGCACGATATCCATTGCCCACACCTCATTAGAATTACCGGTTAAAAATGCGGACGCCTCCCGACGCGCCGCAGGCGCGTGGGACAGCCCAGGAAACAGTGGGGCAGGCGAGGCGCCAGCGGCCGTCACGGTGCTCTGTTTCGGCGCGCGTTCGAGCCCGTCAAACCCAGCGTGCAGTCTAAACCGGGGCGACGAAGCCCACCATTGATGTCAACGTAGATCTTAGCTGGCGCAAGAAAATGACCTAAGCGGTGAATCGCTCCGCGCACGAATGTCTGCAATGACCGGTGTTTAGCTGCGGTCGATGCGAATTCGTGCGCTAACCCGGCATAATGTGACTTAACTTGGGATTTTCGTGCTGTCGGACGTGGACCCCTGGAGATTTCCCTATGCAACTGGTGGGGCCATGGTTGTCCGGCTACACGCGCCGTGTGGGCGTAACGCTGAATCTCCTGAAGATTCCGTTCGGGCATCTGCCATATCATGCGTACAAGCAGCGCGAACACGTGAGGGCGTTTAGCCCGATGATGCGAGTGCCCGCTTTACGACTGGACGACGGTCAGGTGCTAATCGATAGCGGTGCAATCGTCGACTATCTGGATAGCCTGGTGCCGCCCGCGCGGCGATTGATGCCGGCCGGCGGCCCTGAACGCATACTTGCGATGCAGCTTGTCGGCTATGCCACGGCCTGCTACGACAAGCTGGCTCGCTATTGCGATGAGGTGATGCTACGCCCGGAGGCGTATCGATTGACGTAGCTTCAGGCGGGATATCAGGAACAGATGCTGATCGGGCTCGATACGCTGAACGCGGCGCACGCGGATCCTTGGTTTCTCGGTTCAACAATCTCGCAAGCCGACGTCATGACAGTCATTGCGTTCCAGAGCGCCGCTGTGGTGATGCCCCTTGCGGTCAATAGCGAAACCTTTCCGAAATTGGCGGTTCTTGCGCAGCACGCCATGCAATCGACGGCATTTTCTTCGACACTTCCCGATCTGAAGGACCTGCAAGCCTCAGGACTCGTTAGTGCGGACAACGGTAACGGTGCGTAGCAAGCGCTCGTCCCGCAGGCACGGATTTGCCTTTCACTTTTAGGCTGAGGCGAATTGTCATCCTCTTCTCGCGCATTTATCGGATAGACGTCCATGCCGATAGTTCAAGCCGGCCAGAGGTGGGTGTCGCGACGCGCACGGCCTCCTCTTCGGACCGGATAAAGAAAATGCGCCGAATTGGATCACCTACCGGCGCCCGGAACGTGGAAAGCCGTCGGCGTGCAAGGTGGCTACCGCCCGATTGAAGACCAAGCGACGGATAATGCGATGTTAGTGGAGCGTCGTGCGCATACGATTTCCGTAGCTACGCTTCCGGATAATCCGCGCTCTTTGATAGTTCCGCCCAGTTGTCGAAGTCGTGCTTCAGTGCATCGATCTTCAGGGTTGCATTCGCCAGCGCGGCCTTACCGAGCAGCAGGCGCAGCGGAGGATTTTCGCTCTCGACCGCCTTGACAATGGCGTCGGCGGCGCGCGCGGGATCGCCCGGCTGCTTGCCACTGTAGCCGCGGATCAAGTCGGTGCGGGCCTTGGCGGTCGTCGCATAGTCAGCGATGATCTGTGGTGCCTGGTTGGCCGAGCGGCCGGCCCAGGCAGTGCGAAACGGACCCGGTTCTACGATGAGCACCTTCACGCCGAGTGGTGCAAGCTCCTGGGACAGCGATTCGGACAGCGCCTCAACCGCAAACTTCGTCGCGTTATAGAAGCTGAGTGCCGGGAACGCGACGATCCCGCCAATTGACGAAATGTTCACAATCGTTCCGGAACGCTGCTTGCGCATTGTCGGTAACACTGCGCGCGCCATATCTGCGAGGCCCCACAAGTTGATGTCGAACATCGTACGGACTTCGTCGCGCTCGCTTTCCTCGAACGAACCGAAGTAGCCTATGCCGGCGTTGTTTGCGAGGACATCGATGCGGCCGAAGTGTTCAAGCGCAGCCTGCGTCGCGGCATCGATCTGCGACGACTTCGTCACGTCGAGTTCGAGCACCAGCGCGAGATCGCCAAATTTTTTCGCGAGATCGGCGAGCGAGGCCGGATTGCGAGCGGTAACGACCGTCGGATAGCCGAGAGCAAGCGTCTTGCGTGCGATCTCGCGGCCGAAGCCGGTTGAACAGCCGGTGATGAACCAGACCGGTTTGTCGTTGGAGATAGCCATGAAAACCCCTTGTGATGTGAACAACTGCTGCGCTACGCGGGCGGCGACGTATCCCGCAGCTTCCGTCGTCGGATCACCACGATTGTGCGACGGATGCAGGCGTTGCGCAGCCACTGTGGAGTTCAAACCGTATTAAGCCATTCTACAAACTGCCGACGTGTCAGGCGATGTTCGTGCATCGAAAACGAAGGCATATTCTCGGCATGAAAGGATGCCGAGTGGCCGTCGGCGAGGTGACAGTTCGGCCACCAGATTTGCACATTTTGTGCTGGCGACGCTAGTCGTCTAGTAGTTCAACTGACGGCCGCGCTGTAATCTGTTCTTCGCGCAGGAATTCGATCATGGCACGCAATTTAGGTGACACGCGCCGGCGATCGGGGTAGTACAACGTGAATCCGGGCAGATCCGGGCTCCATTCGGTTAGCGCGCGGACCAGCCTGCCTTGTTCGACGAGGCGTTCTACATATCCGTTAATCATGTAGATGATCCCGATCCCGTCGAGTGCCGCCTGCACGAGCGCGGCCGAGTCGTTGACGACGAGGTGTCCGCTCACGGACATCTCCTGGGTCTCGACTTCTTTCCGAAATATCCAGCGCTCGATTTGCCCAGTACTCCTATGGCGGAACGAAACGCAATCGTGATTCAAAAGGTCGCGCGGATGCGTTGGCGTGCCGCGTCGGAGCAAATAGTCTGGTGCTGCGAGAATCCATGCGGCGATCGGCGGCCCGACCTTGACCGCAACCATGTCGCGCTCGACCAGATCGCCGAAGCGCACGCCTGCGTCGAAGCCGCGTCCGACGATATTGATAAGAGTGTTATCGATGTCCAGATCGATGCGGATATCCGGGTATCGCTCGAGAAAGCGACGAAGGATCGGTTGCAGCACGATCATCTGGCCGGCGCGCGAAGTGTTGATGCGCAGCAAGCCGGCGGGACGTTCGGAGGCAGAGCCCAACTCGTCGGATGCGAGAATCAGTTCCCGGACCGCAGGCGCGACGCGATCGATGTAGTTCGCTCCCGCTTCAGTCAAGCTTACCCCGCGGGTGTTCCGGTTGAAGAGCGCGACACCGAATCGGCGCTCGAGATTCCGGATCGTCTGACTGACGGCAGAAGGGGAGACGCCAAGCTTGATCGCCGCGGCCGAGAAGCCTTTCTCCTCAGCGACAGCGATGAATGTCGCCAGGCCGTCGAGATAGTCCTGTTGCATGCGAGCACTCCGGAAGACAAGCGTGCCGGGCTTGAGTCCAGCGGTGGACGGGAGCTGCGATTGCATAGTGGTAGCAGCATCGGGTGCCTCAGCAGGTCGCCATTCTGCAGGCTTCCGCATGATCGCGGTACCACTGCGTCGTGTAGGCATCGAACATGGCGCGTCGACGCTGATCGGGCGGAGCCTCCAACGGTGGCATCAAGGCAGGGGCGCTAGTTGCCGTGCTCGTGGCTCAGGTTGCAACATTCGCGCAGTCGAATCAACTGGTTACTCGCGCGCGGGTTTGTGCCGAACTCATCGAGGGCGAGAGGGCGGGTTGCAACCCGAGTGACTGGACTATTGTGGTGTATAGAAGTCCCACGCCAAAATGCCCCACAAGGACTACTACAATGGCGTCAAGATTCACGCCGAGTCTTCGGAACGACAGTAGCTAGCGATAAGTTTTGAAGTGAGTTGCGCTGAAGATTCGCATTGCGTCACCAGTAGCATATCGATAGACCTCGCGACAGGTATCGCGCGACACAGTTCATGCCAGGCAGTTTTTGGCGCCGGAGAAGATCAGGCGCAGGGAGAGCGATCGGCATGGCGGTGGCCGCGTATGCGTTGCAGCGGCTATTGTTCAAGAGAATTAAATACACAATTTACTTGACAACCATGTGCTCCCACAGTTGCCGTCGTATGATCAATAAATGAACGGGTGCATACAGATTCAGGTAGGACTCGATTCTACGCAATAGTAATGCGCAGGCCACACACTGCCATTGTTCCGAGGAGGAACAAAAAAAGCGATTTCCAAGGGGAGTGAAGCTGCCAGGTGGCAGCGACAGTAGAGAGTTCCCTCGTGCGATCTATTTTGTTCCTCGAGACGACAATCGCCTCGTCCAGGTATGGGAGCATTCGAAATGCGTGTGCTGGGATAACTCAACGAGTGCGTCACTTTATCGACCTAACCGGGAGCAGATCACATGAAACTCAGCGGCAACACGATTTTTATCACCGGTGCGACCTCAGGCATCGGCCGCGCTCTCGCGGAAGCCTTTCACAGCCGGGGCAATAAAGTAATCATCAGTGGACGCCGCAGGGCATTGTTGGACGAAGTGGCGAAAGCGAACCCTGGAATCGACACGGTTGAACTTGACGTGAGCGACGCGGCGCAGATCCAGACCGTGGCTCGACATCTGACCGAGAAATATCCAGGCTTGAATGTCGTGATCAACAACGCCGGGATCATGCCGTTCGACGACGTCACGGGATCGCTAGATGATGCACAAGCCGTGCATCTGATCAATACCAATCTGCTCGGGCCGGTGCGCGTGAGCGCGGCGTTCATCGAGCATCTGAAGAAGCAGCCCGAAGCCTTTATCATCAACAATAGCTCCGTACTCGGGTTTATCCCGATCGCGTCCAATGCTCTCTATTCCGCGACCAAGGCGGCGATTCACTCGTACTGTCTTTCGCAACGCTTCAAGTTGAGAAAGACAAGCGTGAAAGTTCTGGAAATCGCGCCACCCTGGGTTGACACCGACCTGATTCATAAGAGCGGTGACGAGCGGGCGATGCCTCTGGATGCCTTTATCGCGGAGACGATGACTCTTCTCGAAACCGCGACCACTGAGGTCGTCGTTGAAGCGGGCAGGCAGTTGCGCGAAGGTGTAGGGCCGAACGAGCACGGCGTTGTCGATTACCTGAACCAGATGATCGAAGACAATCCTATCCCGACGGCATGATAGATGCGTCCGGCTGCAAGGCCGCCGGTGGCTAGTCGCCGCTCGTTCATCGCGGCGAGCGCGACAGTACCGGTGGACCTATATCGTGGGTGCCATCATTAGCCTTGCCATCAGGCCAGGCGCCATCGCCTTGATCGAATCGTGCCCGGGCGGAGGGAGCTCGGAACGTATGGAGAGGCCATGAACGACATCCAGAATGTTATCTCGACCCGGAATATTTCGCCGAGCGCCCGACTGAGTTTTTGGCAGCGTCAGGTCGGAAGCTTGTTGACCCAGCTGGAATGCACCAGCGCTTCCGGGGACAACTTTTTTGGTTCTATAAAGCTCCACTCGTCGGCGCCGACGACTCTGCTCGAGATCGAAGCGGCTTCGCACACTATCGTGCGAGCGATGCCGAGGGTCGCCCCGGTGGGCGAGGAGAAGATCTTCGTATGCATCCAGATCGACGGAACGGCGATCGTCGAGCAAGATGGCAGACAGGGTGTCCTTCGAGCGGGCGATATGACGTTGCTCGATACCTCGAGGTCATTCCGTGCTGATTTTCCCTGCGAGATGGGGCAGCTCGTTCTTCAGGTACCTAGATCGTTGTTCCGCAAACAGGTTGGCGCGGTGGAACGTTTGACGGCGATGGTAGTGCCGGTCGAAAATCCGCTCGGCAAGATAACAGGTGAGTTTGTCCAATCATTGGCCCGCAATTTCGAGCGATTCAGTCCTGCGGTCGTTCAGCGATTGAACGAACAGGCCCTCGACATGGTTGTAATGGCGTTCATGTCATCGGTCGAAAGTGGACAATCCATCAAACCTTCCGTAACCCGGTCTACGCTCGCCTATCGCGGACGCGCATTCATTGAGGCAAACCTCCGAAACGCCTGGCTCTCACCTGCGGCCGTCGCGGAGCATCTTGGAATCTCCAAGCGTTATCTCAGCATTATTTTTGCCGCCGATGGACTTTCAGTCGAACGCTTCATCCGCGCACGCCGGCTCCAGAAATGTGCTCGGGATCTGAAGGATGCCGGACAGGCAATTCGGCCTGTCGGTGACATTGCGTTCGCATGGGGCTTCAACAACCTGACCCACTTTAGCCAGTCCTTCAAGGCTACTTTTGGAAAACCGCCTCGGGAGTACAGACAACAGGCGCTGTCCGAGCTCCCGCAAGCGCGTGAGTCCGCACCATTGAGGACGAGTGCCGGCGGACCTGAATGACACCGACCGATCTGGAGCAGAGTGTTCCCTCACGGAATTCATATTGTTCCCTGAGACGACAATCTCTTCGTCCGGATGTGGGACTATTTCAACGCGGCTGCGAATCCGGATCCGTCCGGCACTTCGCACGCCCCGGATATCGGATGGATGCAGTGCGAGGCACTGGGTCGAACTCCGGTGCGCGTTTCACCGCGCGGCAACAGCGGACCAGTACAGAGAGCAGGGCAGTTCAAACAGGCGATCGCAATTCCGGACGCGGAGCTGGAAGGCTGCGAACAGGTGATTTGATTATTGGCCTTCTTCATGAGGAGGTTTGGGTCTAATTCAAAGCGTTTCTGATTCAAGTCACCGATAATCTGGAGTTCGAAATGCCCTCCAAGCGCAAGCTGGTTGCCGCCAGCGCGATTTCCCTGGCAATCGTGGCCGGCGTTGCTGCGATATATCAGACGTTCGGCGGTGAGTCCGTCACCTCGTCTGTCGCCGCCGCAGCACAGCCGGCCGCGGAGGTTGACGTTGCGGCCGTGATCTCGCAGTCCATCACCGACTATCAGACGTACTCAGGACGGATCGAAGCCATTAACTATGTGCAGATTCGGCCACTCGTTTCCGGAACGATCGTCGCCGTTCATTTCCGGGACGGAGCAACGGTCAACAAGGGAGACCTGCTTTTCACTATCGATCCACGGCCGTATCAGGCGGAGGTGGACAGAGCAGCGGCACAACTTGCTTCGGCGGAAGCCCGCAACGGATATGCCTCAACTGACTGGGCGCGTGCGCAAAGGCTGCTCACCGACAACGCGATCGCAAAACGTGACTACGATGAGGCGCAGAACGCAGATCGCGAGGCTTTGTCCGCGGTGAAGGCGGCGAGGGCGGCACTCGAAACGGCCAGGATCAATCTGGGATATACCGCTGTCACCGCACCCGTATCCGGGCGAGTCTCCCGTGCGGAACTGACAGTCGGCAATGTGGTTTCCATTGGGGCAAACGCGCCCGTCATGACGACTCTGGTCTCGATGTCGCCCATTTACGCGTCGTTTGACGTCGATGAGCAGACGTACCTGCGCTTTCTCAGCCACGACACAAAAACGACGGTGCCGGTCCGCATTGGTCTGGCGAACGAAACGGGCTTTTCCCGTCAAAGTGTAATCGATTCTGTGGACAATCGGCTTGACACCAGCTCCGGGACGATTCGCGTAAGGGCGCGTTTTGACAATGCGGATGGCGTGCTCGTACCGGGACTCTACGCCCGGGTTCGTGTCGGCGGAGGCGCGCCGCATCAAGCGGTGCTGGTTAGCGATGCCGCGATCCAGACCGACCAGGAGAAGAAGTTCGTGCTTCTGGTGGACAAGGAAAACAAGGTCCAGTACCGCGAAGTGAAGCTAGGCGAGCAACATGAGGGTTTGCGGGCCATCTCGGACGGGCTGCAACCGGGCGACCGCATTGTCGTGAACGGCATGCAGCGCGTCCGCCCGAACGACGCTGTCAAGCCAAACCTCGTGCAGATGTCGGGAGACGCTGCCACCACGAAGGGAAGTTCGTGAGCGCAAACGTGCCAATCCGCTCCTTCATGCGCAACCGGGGTCTGTCATGAATCTCTCGAAATTTTTCATCGAGCGCCCGATATTTGCAGCCGTACTGTCTGCGGCAATTTTGCTGGCGGGTCTGATCGCTATGGTCAATCTGCCCATATCGGAATATCCGGACGTCGTACCTCCGTCCGTTGTGGTGACGGCGGAATATCCCGGCGCAAACCCGAAAGTTATCGCTGATACGGTCGCTTCGCCGCTCGAGGAACAGATAAATGGCGTGGAGAACATGTTGTACATGCAGTCGCAGGCCAATAGCGATGGTACGCTTACGTTGACAATTACGTTCAAGCTCGGCACTAATCCTGACCTTGCACAGCAACTGGTACAAAACCGGGTGAACCAGGCGCTGCCACGGTTGCCAGAAGACGTGCAGCGCTTGGGCGTCACGACAATCAAGTCGTCCCCGACGCTCACGATGGTCGTTCACCTTGTTTCGCCAAACGAGAAATACAACAGCACGTATCTCCGGAACTACGCGCTCATCAACGTTCGTGACCGTCTGGAGCGTATTCCTGGTGTCGGTCAGGTCACCCTATGGGGCTCCGGCGACTACTCGATGCGCGTTTGGCTTGATCCGCTGAAAGTCGCCGAGCACAACCTGACTGCAAACGATGTGGTGACGGCTATCCGTCAACAGAACATTCAGGTGGCGGCTGGCCAGATTGGTGCGGACCCGTCCACCGCTGATGCTCCGTTGCAGCTCAACGTCAATGCGCAGGGTCGTCTTCAGACGGAAGATCAATTCCGCGATATCGTCTTGAAGACATCGCCCGACGGTGCCGTGACTCGACTTAGGGACGTGGCGCGCGTCGAAATGGGCGCGTCTGAATACGTGCGCCGTTCGTTGTTGAACAACCAGTCCGCCGTCGCAATGGCGATATTTGAGCTGCCGGGCGCCAACTCTCTGAATATTTCGGACCATGTTCGCGAGGCGATGAAGGAGCTCCAAGCCGATATGCCGGCAGGAGTGAAGTATGAGATCGTCTATGATCCGACACAGTTCGTTCGAGCAAGCATCCATGCGGTCATTCACACGTTGTTGGAAGCTATCGCGCTGGTCGTATTGGTGGTCATTCTATTCCTGCAAACGTGGCGAGCATCTGTCATTCCGCTACTCGCTGTGCCTGTTTCGATCGTGGGGACGTTTGCGCTGCTGCTTGCGTTTGGCTTCTCCGTGAATGCTCTGTCGCTCTTTGGCATGGTGCTGGCCATTGGTATCGTGGTCGACGACGCGATTGTGGTGGTCGAAAACGTCGAGCGCAATATCGCCACGGGCCTGTCTCCAAGGGAAGCGACCCATCAGGCGATGCAGGAGGTCAGCGGGCCGATTATCGCAATCGCATTGACGCTGATTGCGGTGTTTGTGCCTCTGGCATTCATGAGTGGTCTTACGGGACAGTTCTACAAGCAGTTTGCGATGACCATCGCGATTTCGACGGTAATCTCAGCGTTCAATTCTCTTACGCTCTCTCCGGCGCTGTCTGCTCTTTTGCTCAAGGGGCATCACGAACCAAAGGACTGGCTCTCTAGAGCCATGGATAAAGTGCTTTCGCCGTTCTTCAGCGCCTTCAATATGGTTTTCCACCGGGGGGCCGAGTCGTACAGCCGTGGCGTGTCCAGAATTGTCAACCGCAAGGTCATCATCCTCGCCGTCTACGCTGTTTTACTTGGGACGACGATCCTCATGAGCAAGGTCGTGCCGGGCGGTTTTGTGCCGGGGCAGGACAAGCTATATCTCGTCGCGATCATCCAGTTGCCCAACGGGGCGTCTCTCGATCGCACCGAAAAAGTGGTGCGACAGGCCGGGGAAATTGCTCTGAATACGCCTGGCATTGTATCCGCAGTGCAGTTCCCGGGCTTGTCGATCAATGGTTTCACCAACTCGTCCAGTGCGGCAGTGATCTTTTTTGGCGAAACCCCATTTGACGAACGCAAGGATAAGTCGATGACTGGCCTGAGCATTGCAGCGGAACTGAACAAGCGGTTCTCCGTCATCAAGGAGGCGTTCGTCGCAGTATTCCCGCCGCCGCCGGTCCTTGGTCTCGGTACGCTCGGCGGGTTCAAACTTCAGATTGAGGACCGGCAGGCAGCCGGTTATGCGGCGCTCGACAACGCTACCCAGGCTTTCGTAAAGGAGGCCGCAAAGGCACGTGAACTCGGCCCATCATTTTCCACTTATCAAATCAACGTACCGCAAGTGAACGTCGATATTGACCGTGTGAGAGCCATGCAACTGGGGGTGTCTGTGACCGACATCTTTAACGCGATGCAGGTCTACCTCGGCTCGTTTTACGTCAACGATTTCAACCGTTTCGGCCGGGTCTATCAGGTGCGGGTGCAGGCTGATGCGCCATTCCGCGCGCACATGTCGGATATTGGGTTGCTGAAAGCGCGTAACGACAAGGGGGAGATGGTACCGCTATCGACCCTGGTGAAAGTCGCGCCGACCTACGGTCCTGACTCAGTCGTCCGTTACAACGGCTACACGGCTGCTGACGTCAACGGTGGTCCCGCGCCGGGATACTCGTCCGATCAGGCGCAAGCGGCCATTGAGCGGATTGCCGCAAAGGCCTTGCCGCGCGGAATGAAATTCGAATGGACCGATCTTACGTATCAACAGATTCTGGCCGGTAACTCCGCGCTCTGGGTTTTTCCGATCAGCGTTCTGCTTGTTTACATGGTGCTGGCAGCGCTCTATGAAAGTCTGACATTGCCTTTGGCCATTCTGATGATTGTTCCGATGAGTGTGCTTTCGGCGCTACTCGGGGTGTGGTTGACCCGTGGGGACAACAACATATTCACGCAGATCGGGCTCATGGTGCTTGTCGGCTTGTCCGCAAAGAATGCGATATTGATCGTCGAGTTTGCCCGGGAACTAGAGATGGAAGGGCGCTCAATTACGCAGGCTGCCATCGAGGCGAGTCGGCTGCGACTTCGACCCATCCTGATGACGTCTATTGCGTTCATTATGGGCGTGGTGCCGTTGGTGATCTCAAGTGGCGCTGGCTCCGAAATGCGACGGGCCATGGGTATTGCCGTGTTCTTCGGAATGCTGGGGGTGACCTTGTTCGGGTTGCTGCTCACACCCGTTTTCTACGTTATTCTGCGCAAGCTTGCCAGGACTGAGCACATCGTGGACAAGCACGGACATCATCCGCACGTACGAAGGGTCGATGCGTCGGTCGATGCGTGAGGCCATCATGTCGATTGATACGATGAAGTGCGTTTTCCTGGGCTCGCTGACACTCCTGAGCGTGGCACTTTCGACTACTGGCTGCTCGCTCGCCCCTGAATATAGGGTCCCTGACACGGCTAACCCTGCTGCGTTCAAGGAGGCAACAGTCACCAATGACTCCGCCGCAACCACGGGCACCACGGGTAGCTGGAAAATCGCGCAGCCGTCTGACCAGATCCCTCGAGGCGATTGGTGGGTGACTTTTGACGACTCTGCTCTTAACGATCTAGAAGAACAGGCGCTCTCCGCAAACCAGAATCTGGCTGCAGCAACTGCGCGGGTCAAGGAGGCGCGTGCCGTCTTGCAGGCCTCCCGAGCCGACCTTTTCCCGACTATCGGCACGGGCTTTGGTCCAACCCGGGAGAAGGTTTCTCCAACCTCACTCTTCGAGCCCGATGGAACAGACGTCCCCGCACAGACTGTCTGGCGCGCACAGGCGACGGCGAGCTATGAGGTTAACCTCTTCGGACGGGTGTCCGACGCAGTCGCGGCGAGTCGTGCCGAGAGCGAAGAGTCGGATGCGCTACTGCGGTCGGTGCAGCTCTCGCTGCAAGCTGACGTCGCCACGAACTATTTCAAGGTCCGCGAACTGGATGCGCAACTGCAGTTGCTTGCGCAGAACGTTTCGCTTCGCGAGCAATCGCTGAAACTCGTGCAGTCGAAATTCGGTGCGGGTGACATTGCCGAACTCGATGTGACGCGGGCAAAAGCTGAACTGGCGACCGCACGTTCCGACACAATGACGACGCAGAGACTTAGGGCCACTGCCGAGCACGGTCTCGCAGTTCTTCTTGGCAAGGCGCCGGTGGAATTTTCGATGCCGACGAGTCCCTTGAAGCCAGTGCAGATCCGCATTCCCCCGGGACTGCCTTCTGCTCTCCTCGAACGACGGCCGGACATTGCAGCAGCCGAACGGGCAATGGCCGCCGCAAACGCGCGAGTCGGCGTTGCAAAAGCAGCGTATTTCCCGTCTCTGTCGATAACGGGATCTGCAGGATTCGAGGCCGCAACGCTGGCAGACCTTTTCAGATGGTCCAGCCGTGCTTTCGTTCTCGGTCCTCTGGTCGGCACCGCTCTGACAGTGCCCATCTTCGATGGCGGTCGGCGCGCAGGAAACCTCGCGAACGCTAGAGCCGTGTTCGACGAGGACGCTGCAAAATATCGCCAGCAGGTTCTGCAGGCGTTCCAGGAAGTTGAAGACAACCTGTCGGATCTGAGGATTCTCGAGCAGCAGACCCAAACGGAGGACGAGGCGGTGCAGGCGTCGACGCGCGCCGCAACCATTTCCCGTACCCAGTACAAGGAAGGTGCGATCAATTATCTGGACGTTATCGACGCCGACCGCACTGTACTTCAGTCGCAAACGACGGCTGTGCAACTGTCCGGACTTCAGGCGGCCGCCACCGTAAATCTTATCCGCGCACTCGGCGGCGGATGGGGTGACGCCGTCACCGTTGGAGCTGCCGATACTCAGCGTTAGCCCCATTAGGCCTCGTTTTGAGTGCGCGCGGCATATCCTTTGATCCGCTGCCGCGGACATTGGTGGTAGAAAGAAGTCTGTTTTGTCAGGAAAGTTGGCGAACTCGTGAAGTACGGCAAGAACGGAGTTCTTTATTCTTTCGGAGGGAATATGGCTTGCTCGATATTGTTGGGAGCAGGTTTCAGCCGTAATTGGGGTGGTTGGCTCGGGGCCGAGGCTTTCGAATATCTGCTTGGATGTCCCGAAGTCAAGTCCTCTCCGACGATCAAAGAATTGCTTTGGGGCTTCAGCGAAGTCGGTGGCTTCGAATGTGCTCTGGCCGAGTTGCACAGCAGGGCGAGGCTAGACCACGGAAGGTATAACGCCGATTTGCAGAGCCTCGAGGGAGCCGTTCAAAACATGTTCAAAGCGATGAACCATTGCATGTCCCGCCTGACAAATTTCGACCTCGGTCTAGGCAACGGCTCGGTGCGCAAGTTTTTGGGCCGGTTCGATGCGATCTTTACCCTCAACCAGGATCTCCTTCTGGAGTATCAGTATCTCCAGCGCTGGGACGGCGTCGAGTTGCCTGGGATGCGACTGTCTTCGAGCGCTGGCCCTCATCCATGTGGAACCCCATGGACGGAGCAGTGGATTCCGACGAAGGAAAGCGAGTTTCGCGTTACTGCGCATCGTCAGCCGTGTTTCAAATTGCACGGTTCGTCGAACTGGCTTGAGGGCGTCGGTGGTTCGCTGCTCATTGCCGGTGGTGAGAACGCGCGCAAGCTCGGTCTTCCTCCTGTGCTCGACTGGTATCACCGGCAATTCGCGCACTATGTCTCTCGGGCTAATCACAATCTCATGATTATTGGCTATGGTTTCCGCGACATCTATATCAACGAGGTGATCGCGCAAGCGGTGGCAGAGAACGGATTGCGGCTCTTCGTCATTTCACCCGAGGGATCGAGTGCTGCCTCGAGAGCGTCACTGTCAGCCGGCCTTGGGCAGGAAGGGGGATCCGCCATCGACGAGGCATTCCGACGGGGACTCGTAGGGGCGTCGCGACGGCGGTTGAACGAAATCTTTACGGAACGAGAACCGATGGAACTAAAAAAGGTCTTGCGATTCCTAGAGGCTGACTAGAAGCCAGTTAATTTGCAAGAAGGGGGCTGGCATGTTCTCTGGTGGAGACCGTTCGTGCTTTGATGAGCGAGGGCAGGGAAGACCTAGAGGAAATGGCTGAACTGACCGCAATCGTGGGGGTTATTTGTGAGCTATCTCAACGGTTTACGGTGGGGGCAGTTTGTCGGCCGATATAGACAGTCCGTCTCGGCGACGGACCCATACGCGTTTCCGCGGACGCTCGCGAGGTGCCTGCAGCCCCGCAAGACGCCAAAGCCGCTATATCCGGTCTGCGCTCAGCGGCTGGCCTTGCCGCTCCTGAAAGACCTGGTTGCCGGTAGCCATAGCGCGGATACTGCGCCGACAAAAAGCACATCGCCACCAGCACTGGCACGCCTCGCCGTCCTTTCGGAATGGTGCGAGGTCGAGTATTTGATCGATCTTTAGTGTCTTCACACACTATCGCTGTCAGCCTTACATCCAGGACAGAAGCTGACCACCATCGACTGGAATCACGGCACCGGTGATATATCTACCAGCGTCAGATGCAAGAAGCAAAGTTGCACCGTCAAGATCACGCGGTTGACCAAACCTGCGCTGTGGAATGCGCTGGCGGATGTGCTCCGCCAATCCAGCACTTTCGAAATGCTCGTGCATGTCAGTTTCTATGTTCCCTGGCGCAAGTGCATTTACCCGAATCTGTTTAGGTGCCAGTTCCAGCGCCATAATTGAAGTCAGGTGGAGCAGACCTGCCTTCGCTGCCCCGTAACTCGACAGCCGACCTGCAGCCCGCAGTCCGGAGGTGGATGCGACATTTATGATTGATCCTGCACCGAGTTGTGCCATGCGCCGCGCGCCCTCCTGCGCCATCAAAAATACCCCTTTCAGATTGGTATCGAAGACGCGGGCCACCTGGTCTGCATCCTGAGAAAGGAAACGTTCCACATACGCGATGCCGGCGCAATTGAACAAGATATCAATGGGATTGCCAATCAATCTCTCTGCTTTCTCCCACGCGTCGCTTATGCTCGACGGCTGCGTTACGTCAAGCGCGACCGCGTACACGCACAGTCCCTGAGCTCGCATCAACTGAACGGCTTCCGCAAGTTTGTCCTCTCGGCGTGCAGCCAGAACAACCGTCGCTCCGGCCTTCGCCAGCGTCCAAGCTGTGTGGAGTCCGATGCCGCTTGATGCACCTGTGACGAGCGCGGCTTTGCCTTCCAGGCTGAATATGTCACTCTGCTCGTTCAATTGTGCCTCTCCTTATTTATTTGCAAATGCTCGACCGACACGGCTAGCCAGTCAAACCTGGAACCCGTCGCACGTACTACAACTAGATATGGCCTTTGCCCTTCGTGAATTCAATCATCGTTCACGCAGCGCTCGAACAGGTCACCTCAAAGCGGGGGAGCCGCTCTTGTCTGCGTCAAAACCAATCGTCTTGCATATCAAGTGCGGTGCGATCAAGCGTTTCGAGAAGGTCGAGTTGCGTCGTCACGCGCGGCAATTCCCATCTGAAGAAATACGCGGCTGCGGCCAGTTTGCCTCGATAGAACGCTTCGTCTTCGTTGCTACCGGTCGAGAATAGCGCGGCGCGTGCGGCGATTGACTGTTCCAGCCAGATCCAAGCCAAAACAATGTGGCCGAGTGCCTCGAGGTACACTGATGCGTTGGCAAGTGTAAGAGTTCGGTCTTCGGCTGCCCACATTTGCTGCGTAACTCGCGTCAGCCCCGCCATCGCGGCGCTCAGCGCACGCGCGTATTCGTGGAGCGCGGCATCCTTCACGGCGAACGCCTTGAGGACACTGACGTGCATCGTCTCGCTAACAATGCTCAATGCCGCACCGTCTTTCATCGTCACTTTGCGGCCTAGTAGGTCCAATGCCTGGATCCCATGTGTCCCTTCATGGATTGGATTCAGTCGATTGTCGCGATAGAACTGTTCTACGTTGTACTCGCGCGTGTACCCATAACCGCCGTGCACCTGGATCGCGAGGCTGTTCGCTTCCAGGCACCATTGCGATGGCCAGCTCTTGGCGATCGGCGTCAAGATATCAAGTAATAAAATAGTACGCTCGCGCGCGATTGCGTCGCCGGAGGCCCGTGCGGCGCGCTCCTCGTCGACCAGCTTCGCGCAGTACAAGTTCAGCGCCAGCGCACCTTCTGCATAGCTCTTCTGCGCGAGCAGCATCCTTCGTATATCGGCGTGTTCAATCAGTTTCACCTGAGGGCTCGATGGGTCTTTGCCACCTTTACCGATGGCGCGCCCTTGGGGTCGATTGCGCGCGTAGTCGAGGGCATGCAGGTAGCCTGTATATCCGAGGGTTGTGGCCCCTAGTCCCACGCCGATTCGCGCTTCGTTCATCATGTGGAACATGCATGTGAGTCCTTGTCCGGGTTCGCCTACCAGATAACCGATTGCTCCAGCGTTGCCGCGTGGCCGATACTTAACGCCTTCGCCAAAATTCAGCAGGCAGTTCGTTGTGCCGCGATATCCCATTTTGTGGTTCAGTCCCGCGAGCACTACATCGTTGTGCTCGCCACGCGAGCCTTCTCCGTTGAGAAGGTATTTCGGCACAACAAAGAGCGAGATTCCACCCACCCCAGGAATCACCTTTCCGTCCGGACCTGGGACTTTGGCGAGCACTAGATGTACGATATTCTCGGACAACTCGTGTTCCCCTCCGGAAATCCACATCTTGTTGCCACGCAGGCGGTACTGCGGGCCAAATGGCGAGTCGCCCTCATATTCGGCACGGGTGGTAATGTCCGCGAGTGATGAGCCAGCTTGTGGTTCCGATAGGCACATCGTGCCTAAGAAACGACCTTCCATTTCAGGGCGCACGAATGCGTCGATTTGCGCAGGCGTGCCGTACGTAAGTAGAAGATTTGCGTTACCGATGGTCAGGAACGGATATGCAGCGGTTGCTACGTTCGCGCCCAGGAAATATGCGAAGCCGGCCTTTTCCACAACCAGCGGCAGCTGCATGCCGCCAAGTTCATAGTCCTGGCCAGCGGCCATTAATCCCGCTGCGTTAAAGGCATCGAGGGCGGTTTTCACTTCGGGGATGATGTGAACAGTTTCACCGTCGAAATGAGGCTCCTGCTGGTCGTTCTTCTTGTTGTGGGATGCGAATAAGTCGTTGGCGATTTTCTCACACGTGTCGAGTGCCGCGTCGAAGGTCTCGCGCGTATGGTCAGCGTAGCGGGGAATGCTTGTCAGCTCTTCGACCCTGAGCCACTCATAAAGCAGAAAATTCAGATCACGACGAGAGAGAATCAGTGACATGACGGCACCCCGCTCATAGTACTTCGAAGAGACCGGCCGCGCCCTGACCGCCGCCGATACACATCGTCACGACGACCAGCTTCGCGCCGCGCCGCTTGCCTTCGATCAGCGCATGGCCGGTCAAACGCGCGCCCGACACGCCATACGGATGGCCCACCGCAATCGCGCCGCCGTTCACGTTCAGACGGTCGTGCGGAATGCCGAGCTTGTCCGCGCAATACAGCACCTGCACCGCGAACGCTTCGTTCAGCTCCCACAGGTCGATATCTTCGACCTTCAGACCTGCCTGCTTCAGGAGCTTCGGCACCGCGAACACCGGGCCGATGCCCATCTCGTCCGGCTCACAACCCGCCACCGCAAAGCCGCGGAAAATGCCGAGCGGCTGCAGCCCTTCGCGTTCGGCGACCTTCGCGTTCATCACGACGCACGCCGACGCGCCGTCCGAAAACTGGCTCGCGTTGCCCGCGGTGATCACACCGCCTGGCATCGCGGTGCGAATCTTCGACACGCCTTCGAGCGTCGTGTCGGCGCGAATGCCTTCGTCGGCGCTGACGGTGACTTCCTTCGTGAAGAGACGGCCGCTGGCTTTGTCGGCGACGCCTCCGGGCACGGTCAGCGGGACGATTTCGTCCTTGAACTTGCCGGCTTCGAGTGCGACCGCGGCGCGATGTTGCGAGCGCACGCCATATTCGTCCTGGCGGTCCTTCGAGATCGAGTAACGCTTCGCGACGTTCTCGGCCGTCTGCAACATCGACCAGTAGATTTCCGGCTTGTTCCTGCTGAGCCAGCCTTCGGCCACCATGTGGCGGTTCATCTCGTTCTGCACGCACGAGATCGACTCCACGCCGCCCGCGACGAACACGTCGCCTTCACCGGCGATCACGCGCTGCGCCGCCAGTGCAATTGTCTGCAAACCCGACGAACAGAAACGGTTCACTGTCATACCGGGCACGCTGACCGGCAAACCGGCGCGCAATGCGATCTGCCGGGCGATGTTCGTTCCGGTTGCGCCTTCCGGATTCGCGCAACCCATGATCACGTCTTCGACGCGCGCCGGGTCGAGCTTCGCGCGCTCGACAGCGGCCTGCGTTACGTGACCGCCGAGCGTTGCGCCATGCGTCATGTTGAAACCGCCGCGCCATGATTTGGCGAGACCCGTACGGGCGGTCGATACGATTACGGCGTCAGTCATGCATGTCTCCTGTTTCGACCCGAGTTGGCGCCTTAGCGCTTACTCGGGTCCCATACAAGTTAGCTGGCACTTCCAGATGTTGACGCGGCGCGCCGGCGGATCGCTCAGCCGCGTCACCCCACTCATTTCATTCAAGCGGCTGTTTAGTCCCGCTCAGCCGTTAAAGCCGGGCCCCTTGGCGGCAAGCTCCGCGATGCTCGGCGCCAATTGCCACGCGTCGCCATTCGGGCGCGACGCATAGCGGCGAATCGCGCGCTCGACGTTGTAGAGGCCGACCGTATCCGCGTACAGCATCGGACCGCCGCGATAGAGCGGGAAGCCGTAGCCGGTCAGATAAACCATGTCGATATCCGACGCCTTCGACGCAATGCCTTCCTCGAGAATCTTCGCGCCTTCGTTGACGAGCGCGAACACGAGACGCTCGACGATTTCTTCGTCGCTGATCTTGCGGCGCTCAGCGTTGGCTTCCTTCGAGAAGGTCGAGATCATCTCGTCGACCACTTTCGACGGATACGCAGTACGGTCACCCGCCTTGTAGTCGTACCAGCCGCCACCGGTCTTCTGCCCGAAACGCCCCGTCTCGCACAGACGATCGGCGATCTTCGAGTAGTGCATATCAGGATGTTCCTGATAGCGGCGTTTGCGGATCGCCCAGCCGATGTCGTTACCCGCGAGGTCGCTCATGCGGAACGGGCCCATCGCGAAGCCGAACTTCTCGATCGCCTTGTCCACTTGCGCGGGCAGCGCACCTTCTTCGAGCATGAAGAGCGCCTGGCGGATGTACTGCTCGATCATCCGGTTGCCAATGAAACCGTCGCACACGCCCGAGACCACCGCGGTCTTCTTGATCTTCTTCGCAAGCTTCATGACGGTGGCGAGCACGTCTTTCGCCGTGTCCTTGCCGCGCACCACTTCGAGCAGCTTCATGACGTTGGCCGGGCTGAAGAAGTGCATGCCGACCACGTCCTGTGGACGCTTCGTGAAAGCGGCGATCTTGTCGACATCCAGCGTCGACGTGTTCGAGGCCAGGATTGCACCGGGCTTCGCCACTTCGTCGAGACGCTTGAACACCTGCTCCTTGACGCCGAGTTCCTCGAACACCGCTTCGACGATCAGGTCGGCGTTTTTCAGGTCGTCGTAGGAGAGCGTCGGCGTGATCAAGGCCATGCGCTGTTCCAGCGCTTCGGGCTTCAGCTTGCCTTTCTTGACGGTGGCTTCGTAATTCTTGCGGATCGTGGCGATGCCGCGGTCAAGCGCTTCCTGCTTCGTTTCCAGCAGCGTGACCGGAATGCCCGCGTTGATGAAGTTCATCGCGATGCCGCCGCCCATCGTGCCGGCGCCGATCACGGCCACCTGCTTGATGTCGCGCGCCGGCGTGTCTGACGGCACATCGGGAATCTTGCTCGCGGCGCGTTCGCCGAAGAACGCATGACGCAGCGCGTGGCTTTCCGGCGTCTGCACGAGCGCGATAAAGCATTCGCGTTCGAATGCAAGGCCCTTGTCGAAACCGCTCTGCACGCCCGCTTCCACGGCGTCGATGCACTTCAGCGGCGCCGGGAAATTCTTCGCCATCGCCGCGACCGTATTGCGTGTGAACTGGATGAAACCGGCGGCATTCGGATGCTCGATCTTGCGGTCGCGCACCTTCGGATGCGGGCCCGTTTTCGCGCCGACCTTGCGGGCGAACGCGAGCGCGGCTTCGGCCAGATCGCCTTCCACGACTTCGTCGAACAGACCCGAATCAGCGAGCTTCTCCGACAGCACCGGCGCACCGGAGACGATCATGTTGAGCGCGGCTTCAAGGCCGATTGCGCGCGGCAGACGCTGCGTGCCGCCCGCGCCCGGCAGGATGCCGAGCTTCACTTCCGGCAGCGCGATCTGCGCGCCGGGTGCAGCGATGCGGTAGTGCGCGCCGAGCGCCAGTTCCAGCCCGCCGCCCATGGCGACGCTATGAATCGCGGCGATAACCGGCTTGGCGCTGCCCTCGACGGTCTTGATAACCGTATGGAGGGTCGGCTCCTGGGTCGCCTTCGGTGTATTGAATTCGGTGATGTCGGCGCCGCCCGAAAAGGCTTTACCGGCGCCCGTCAGCACGATCGCCTTGATGGCCGGATCGTTCTGCGCGCGCTCGATCCCTTCGACGATACCGGCTCGAGTCGAGAGGCCGAGCCCGTTTACGGGGGGATTGTTCAGCGAAATGATTGCGATACCGTCCTGAACCTGATACTGCGCTGTCATGCTGGGTCCTTTAAAAATCTCGAAATTGTCTGGAAATTCACAAGTGCATTTCACCGAAGATATTACGAATCGCGTCAATCCTCAGCGGATGCCTCAGCGCCGCAGAAGCTTTCCCGTTCCGCAAACTCACACTCACGATTACCAATCACAAGCGGTCGAACGCAAGCTTTAGTTATCAGGATTTGAAGAACCGATTGGCTGACACCGCTCCGCAGATTTGAGCAGTTCGTGAACCATTCGCTGCTAACTCGATGTTCACTTCACGTCGCGGCTCGCGAGATGCGCTTGCGACGCGAAGTACACGCTTTGCCACAGATGCCAACATGCATTCAACCCGACCCGCATCAAGGTCAGGCTGTATTACCCCGACAGCATTTACTATCGACCCCGGAAGATCGGCGGCCGTTGCTCGCGAAAGGCAAGGGCACCTTCTCTCGCATCCTCCGTTTCGAAGAGTCGTACCTGCCCGTCGCGTTCGCGATCGAGGGCTTCATCCAGATGTGATAGCGTCGTGGCCGTAATGGCGCCCTTCATCGCAGCTAACGCCTTCGTGGGCCCATTCTTGACCTTTTGCACGAGGGCTACTAACTCGGCATCGTAGGTCTCGTCGTCTACCGATCGGTAGATTAGTCCCGCCTGCATTGCGTCATCAGCCGACAGGCGGTTGCCAAGCATTGCCATACCGTTAGCACGTGCTCGACCAATCGAAGCGCCAATTAACTCTGTCGCACCGCCGTCGGGCATCATTCCAATGTTCGCAAAAGCTAGGAGAAAGTAGGCGGACTGCTTGGCAAGCGCTATGTCAGCGGCGACAGCGATAGAGCAAGCCATTCCAACTGCGGGTCCATTGACTCCGCATACAACGGGTACGCGCGAACGCACAATTGCCCGCACAAGACGGTGACCGCTGTCCACGGTTTCAACATCAATGCCGCTCTTGAAGTCGCCTCCGGAACTGAAAGCACGACCCTCACCACTGATCGTGATTACGCGCACATCATCAGACACTTCATTGACGGCTTGTGCGGCAATCTCGAGCATTGAAGCGTCGAACGCGTTGAGGCGGTCTGTCTTGTTCCACTTGATGGAGAGAACTCCGTCTGAATTGTTGATGAGTACGTGTTGGGTCATGCTCGGCTCCATTCTCCTGGACGGGAGACATTGGTCTTCAAAACTTGGTCCGCCCGCCGGGCGGGAAAAACCTGCTGGTTTGCAACTGACTTAGGGGACGAGCACGACCTTACCGGTTGCGATTCTCTGTTCGAGTGCCAGCAGGGCTTCTGACGCATCTTGGAATCTAAAGGCCTTTCCGACAACTGGGCTAAGCACTCCACTTTGAACGTGTGGCTTGATTGCCGTCCACTGGGCTTGCAAATGCCCGGGGCGCTTGTAGACGTTCCAACCAACACCGATCACGGATATGTTGTTTAGCATCAGGCGATTGACCTGGACGGAAGGGATCGTGCCCGCCGTGAAACCGAGAATCAGGATTCGGCCATTTTCCTTGAGCGACCGCAAAGAGTCGGTGAAACGCTCCCCGCCGACAGGATCAACCACAATGTCTACGCCACCGAAGGCCTTCATTGCTTTGCCAAATCCATCTGCCAGGACAAACTCATCAGCACCCGCTGCAACAGCGATGGCGCCTTTCTCGGGCGTCGAAGTTACGGCGATGATCCTGCTCGCACCGAAGGCCTTCGCAATTTGAATTGCCGCTGTTCCAACGCCACCCGCCGCACCGTGGACAAGAACCGACTCTCCCGACACAAAGTGACCGCGCTCGATGAGGGCGAAGTAGGCAGTAAGGTAGTTGAGCGGCAGAGAGGCTCCCTGCTCAAACGAAACGCCATCTGGAAGCGCAAATGTCATGTCGACAGCGGCGACTGCTTGTTCAGCGAATCCACCAATCATCGGCAACGCTGTGTTATCCGGACCTTGGAACGTCGCAATCGCGGCAACCCTGTCGCCTGCGACAAATCCGGAATCCTTGGGAGCGGAAATTACGACTCCTGCGACTTCCGAACCGGGCGTGTACGGCAGGGGAGGTTTTTCGTGATAAAGACCGCGCGACCGGAGAAGTTCTGGGAATCCAACGCCTGCGGCGCGAACACTGATTAGAATTTGATCGTGCGCCGGCTTTGGATGCTCGATGTCGACAAGTTCAATAGTAGACGGGCCGTCCAGTTTGGTAATTTGGATCGCTTTCATGGCTTCAATGTTCCTCATGGTTTGTGTAACGTCACTCTATTGCTCAGTTCCGCCGTCCGCTGTATCAAGGGATACGAAATTGATCGCCGATTAAAAAAATTATCCCGACTCGACGGCGCTTGCAGGACGACCATGCGGCCGCTTTGATTCAACGTCGCGATAACGGCACTTATGCCGACGCTGAGGTTGACCTGAAGACTTGACCATCCAGAAGTAGAGAAATCCGGCATGGCGCAAGCGTGGCGAGTAGGGGGGCATGGCGTGAAGAAGAACGAGTACACCGAGGAGCTCATTGCGTTCGCGGTGAAGCAGGTAGCGTTGGGCACCTGGTCCCCAGGAGTCTGCAAGCTAACTATTGGCGACGCGATGTTCTATAACTGGGCCCACGAGGGTATGGATGGGCGAACACATGGAACTGTGTCGCCTGAAAAACCCAGGCGGCTGTGGCGAGACTTGTCACCCGTTTGACAATGCCATGCTACGTTCTCGCAGAAACTTTGAAGCTTTCCCGATTGCGTGGACTCGTGACTGCACGTGACGCCAAGCTTTCGCGTGCGCATGTGTCACACCAGCAGGTTGCCGGAGCTTTCGCGCTCGGTGTGCAGCTATAAGTCAACTGAGCGACGCGGACGCGATCGTTATCTGCAGAAGGGAGGTCACGCAAACACGCGCGAATTACGGCTACCGCTGTATCCATGTAATGTTGCGTCGGGAAGGCTGGGACGACAGCCCCCAAAAGGGTATAGGTGATTTCTAGTTAGAAAACAGCCGCGGGTTGAGGCCACGATGCTTCTTCAAGGCTGACAACGACGGCGAATTGGTCTTGGCGGTGGTCGGCAAGTGAGGGTACAGGAATAGTGTATTAAGACCGGTTGCTCATGCCCCGACAGGCCAACCGACGATGCGAGGGGCGAGTCGTTCGTCAAGCATTTCCGCCTGGAATACCCGAACTCACATTGGTTCTTGTCCTTCGGGGATGCTTGGAGCGAAATCGCGGCTGGCGCAAGTACAGTTACGGGTCGCGTCCTCACTCGGCATCGCAGTGGGTGGTGACTGCCAAATTCGCACGCCAATTCACGTCGCGGGCGGATCCAGCCGCTGTTGGTAAGCGGTGGATTTTTCCGCTTCAGGGCTGCCTCAATTCTGGTTCACGGTCCGTTCCTGGAAATAGAGTAGTCAGCTATGGGTGCGGCGGGGGCGAATTCCGCTATCTGCGTGTTGATTTACCAGTCCAGAGGTGTTTGCGACAGCGCGCAATGCAGCGATGTCAGAGATAAGGATTTCACGACCATCTTTCATAAGGATGCCTTCCTCCACAAATCGCGCAAGTTCGCGACTCATTGTCACGCGGGTCACCCCTACAAGGTGTGCAAAGTCTTCGACACGGTGACTTTTTGAAAGACGGGCTGTGTTGCCGGTCTCTAGTGTTCCATGTGCATTGAATAATTGGATGAACAACGTTGCTATGCGCACACGCGCTGACAGACCGCCGTACATGATGTGCATACACGTGAGGCGCTCTTTCTGCGCCAGTTGGCGACCGATCTCGATGAAAATTTCCGGGTCGGCCCGGCCGGCGGACATGATTGCGGCATAGTCAATCACAAGGACTCGCGAATCTTCGATGGCGACGGCGGATGTGTAACGTGGTTCGTCATCGAAGATGCCGTATTCGCCAATTATTGAATGAGGTTCCGCAAATGCGACGTCGCGATCCGAGCCGTCGATTCCACTCATGAAGACCCGGATACGCCCTGTCAGAGGGTAGTAAAGAGACGTGGCAGGTTCGCCTTGGCGATACAAAGGTGCCCCTCGCTTGAAAATTCGTTCTATTCCGAGCTTGAGGATGCTGCGTGAGATTTCCCTTACTTCCGGGAGCAAAAACGGGGAAGTTTCTGGGTCGCGCGATGACGGCCGTGAATGCGAGACTCCATTTTGGTCTCGTTGAGATTCCGTCGAGGCCGCGGGAACATGTGCAGCCACAGTCTCGATTGACAACCCGTCGCTTCGAGGATTCTTCATTCAGACTCTCCTTCGTTCCTTGCCACGGCGAACGCTTCGCATAGCTTTGGAAAACGCTACATGCCACTCCACAACACTGAGGTGGTCACTCGTTATCCGACCCTACTTCTCTCGAAGGCTAGAAGCGGGCCAACCCTGAACGTTGTTGTCGGCTACCTAAGAATGCCCAATCGATAGAAGGCGAGCATCAGCAATTACACCTACCTCTGCAAGGATGAGTCGGTGCCTATTGAATCGTCGAATGCGTGAGATCCAATAAATTTTTTGATTCGACCGCCGGTTTCGTATCGGCTGATACAGCGGACAGTGGGAGCGAGAAATACAGTGGATTGCAAGAACCACTCAATGCCCAGGTCGTGCATTGCGTCCAGGTCCTCACCTGAAGACAAGGAGACTTTAATGACCGATACAGCCGTCAATCCACCCAGTGTCGAGACACTGAGCGTCGATTCCTCCAGTCGGGTTTCTGGCACACGGGCCGCTTTGGGCGATGAGGTGGCGGTGCACTTGCGCCCGCAGGGCACTCCGCTATTCGTCACGCCCATATCCAGTCGCCTCAATCAAGACCAGGCGGTCGCCAGCGAGGTCAGTCACCCAGCCGCGCAGGAGTGGCGGGCGCGGGTCGATCTCGCCGCTTGCTACAGACTGGTCGATCTGTTCGGCTGAGCTTCGGGATTATCGAAAATGGCATCCACAACGGAAGGCACCTGGTCTCAGGTGCAAGATGAAATTGGTTTTGTCGGGCTTGGCGGGATGGGCCAACCCATGGCTATGAGTTTGGCGAAAGCCGGAACGAGGCTCGTCGTCTGGAATCGTTCAGCCGAACGCACCGAACCACTGCGCGCTGTCGGTGCCCGAGTGGCGGATAGTGCTGACGAACTATTCCGGCAGACGGAAACTGTCATAGTTATGGTGGCAAATAGCTCGGCAATCGATGCAGTGTTAGGGTGTGGAACGCCGGCGTTTGAGTCGCGTGTCGCAGGACACACCATAGTAAGTATGAGTTCGGTTGCTCCAGACTACTCGCGAGACCTCGCCGCCAACATTGAAATCGCCGGCGGTTGCTATGTCGAAGCTCCGGTGTCCGGTTCACGGAAACCGGCCGAGGCGGGCCAATTGGTGTCCTTGCTTGGTGGCGATCCTGAAACCGTCGCAAGGATACGCCCAATACTCGCGCCAATGTGCCGCGAAACTGTGATGTGCGGCCCGGTCGGCAACGCACTGCTTATGAAATTGGCAGTAAATCTTTACGTGAACACGATGCTCGTCGGTTTGTCCGAAGCGACGCATTTTGCGGAGCGAAACGGCTTGGATCTCAACACTTTTAAGGTCGCGATCGACTCGGGTCCGATGGCTTGCGACGTCACACATGTGAAGATCCCCAAACTCATTGAGCGCGATTTCTCCGCGCAGGCGGCTACCGCAGACGCTTTTGCCAGTTGCCAGTTGATCGCGGATGCGGCGCGTGCCGCTGGCGTTGCTTCGCCTTTGCTGGATCTGAGCCAAAAACTTTACGGGGAGAGCCTCGACCTAGGTAACGGCCGGCTTGACATGGTGTCCGTGATTCAAGCCATCGAAGCACGCACGGCATGCCTTGAGCAGGACTGCGACGAAGCGAACGGCTGGACCCACAACGGGGGCAATTGAGGAACTCCCCAGCTTCTCGTTATTCTTGATCTCCATTCATCCTCCTGGACAATTTGCACGAAGCGGACGCGCGTAGCCGCGCTCGCGGGTGCAGCATAAAGAACAGGCTGTCGAGCTCGCATTGCGCGAATGGTCGGACTAGCCATCGTGTACGGAATTTTCGCACCGTATGTCGCGAAGTCCTTTTTCCCGACGGGCAGCGGCGCCATGTCGATGATTGCAACGTTCGCCGCGTTCGCGGTGGGATATGTTGCCAGGCCGCTCGGTGGGTTGGTGCTGAGTCACTTCGGAGACAGGTTTGGCCGTCGTGCCGCGTTTCAGCTATCGCTTGTCGTGATGACAATGACCACGGCCGGAATGGCGCTCATGCCAACCTACGAATCCATCGGTGTGATAGCCAGTATCGCGTTCGTCGCTGCTGTATCTGTGGTCGGCTTACTTTCTGTTGTGGCAACAATCGTTGGGAGAACACGTGCACCGGTACGAAGCTCGCAAGTTACTGCAGAGGAGGGGTAGGCAAGGCACGAGCCGACCAATGGATTGAGACGCCGCCGTGGCTTCAGCAGGCGGCTGCGCGCGTCGGTCATTTGGGCGCTTTCTTGAGTGGGCGGGGACGCCAGTGAGAGCCGTCGCCAGCGCACACAGATGGCAGTAGTCGGAACTCGAGCGATGCTCGTTGCCACGAAGACATTGACGGGGTTTGCCCCCGTTATTACTCGGTGCGTCTACCTGATTTGCTTGGTGGCACGTGATCTTCGCAAGTGCGCATTTGGCTTCCCGTTCGAATTTCGAGGTGACGCTCTCAGATCTACTGTGGCTGTCTGGGCCTGCGTGGGTGGTGATGACTGTTCCTGATAGAACCGTCGGAGGGGCATGAACGACTCATACGATGACCTGTCAGCTGAAACAACTAACGGTATCTACAAGGCAGAAGTCGTTCATCGGCGCGGTTTTTTGCGCAACGTGCAATCCGTCGAACAGCCTCCCAAATGGGCGACTGGCTTAATCCCCGGCGTCTGCTTGCACCGACTCCAGTTAACCGTTTCCTGGTTTCCCGGGCGCTCCCACCTACAATTCCGGGGCCTAAGTATCCCGGGCTCGCATCGGCGATGTTCCGACGAACTCTATCGACTGCGTTGCGCGTCGCGCTTTAGTCACAGCACAACGCGCTCGGCTTATTCGGCGGGGCGTAACATTTTGTCATACATGGAATGGCGCGGCTTCGAGAATATCCGCCGAAGCATAGGTTCGAAGAACGAAAGAGGGAGCGTGTCGTAATCCTTGTTGAATGCTGGGGCATCGAACTTGTCGCAAAACTCGGCAGTACGTGCAAACAGTTCCGGCTGGTTCAGAAATTGGTCCCGCATGTTCGGGTCCAGACCTATCTTATGGAAGAAGTAGTAGCCTTGGAAGAAACCATGATGCTGGACCATCCAGACATTTTCCGGACTGACGAATGGTTTGAGCATGGCGGCGGCGATATCGGGATGGTTGTAGCTGCCGAGCGTGTCACCGATGTCGTGCAGAAGCGCACAGACTACATACTCTTCGTCGCGGCCGTCTCGGTGCGCCAGTGTCGCGGTCTGCAGGCAATGCGTGAGGCGGCTAACCGGCAAGCCGCCCCAATCGTCCTCCAATGCCTTGAGATGGTCGAGCACGCGGTCTGCCAGTCTCGCTGCGTAAGGCTTGAGTTCGCCGAGAATGATTGCCCAGTCTTCGGCGGTGCTCTGTTCCATATGTGAAAAGGCTGCTTGCTTACTCACGTCCTGTCTCCAAAGAGATTTTCCTAAGCTGCAAAGTATTTGCAGTCCAATCAATCTACCGCCTGCTGCCGTTGCGGCAGTTCTCAGCGGTGAATGCGATTAACGCGACGCTCCCACCGCTTACGCCGGCAGAGCGCTAGCAGCGGCCTATGTGTCGTAGCCCGGCATTTTTCGGTCTAGCATACGCAGCATTGCTGGCCACGCCAGTTGCCCGTAGCGGCTCATCGTTGTTGGGCTCGCCCCCATCCCCTCCATTTTGGTTCGTGCGTCGGTCGTGACTTCTTGCAACGATCGGCCCATGCTCAGGGTTCGAACCTGCGCCGAGCACGCACGTTCCAGCATGTACATGCGTACAAAAGCCTCACTGACGGTTGCGCCTAGGCTCAGAGTGCCGTGATTGCGCAGCAGCATCATATGCTTGTCGGCCAGGTCGTGCTGCAGCCGCTCGCGCTCCTCCAGATGGAGGGCAGGCCCTTCATAGTCGTGCTGTGCGAGGTCGCTGGTTGCAAACATGGCTGTTTGGTTCAGCGGTAGCAAACCCTCCGAGAGGGCGGACACAGCCATGCCGTCAAGGGTATGCAGATGAATAACGCAGCCAGCGTCATCACGCACCTGATGGATGGCACTATGGATGGTGAACCCTGCTTTGTTAACGCTATAGGGCGACTCGTCTACCACGTTGCCCTCGAGATCGATTTTGATCAGACCGGTAGCGGTAATCTCATCGAAGGTCATGCCAAAGGGGTTGATTAAGAATAGATCCTCGTGTCCTGGCACCCGCGCTGAAATATGCGTCGCGATTAGGTCGCTCCAGCCGAACAGATCGACCAGTCTGTAGCAGGCGGCGAGATCGACCCGCACCCGCCACTCCTGCGCGGCTGGGTCACTGACCTCGCTGGCAACCGCCTGGTCCTGATTCATTGGAGCCACACCGGGCCAGTCTAGAGTCGATGTATCATCGATTAGGTGTGCATTATTCATTGCTCGCCGTCCCGAAGAGTTGAACCAGCGTGTCACGCTCGCCTTCATAGGGCGTGCGGCCATGGTTGCAAAGGATGTTGTCCAGCAACATGAACTCCCCGGGTTGCCAGGGCTCGTTAACGACAACTTCGCCTTCGATCTGACGCAGGAGCACGACATCCGCGGTTGGAATTTTTCCGCCATCACCAAACATGACTTCGGTGGAGGAGCGTTTGCCTTGCTGAAGGTCCTCGGGCGCCAGCGTGTTGTACCAAAGCCGTGAGTCCGGCGGCAGCGAGGTCAGGTTGCTGATCTGGTTAAACCAGTGGCTTGTGCCAAGCACCGGATGAGTGACGAATCCCGGCTTGTGGGTGTCGGTCTGCAGGCTGTCATCCTCCAGCCATTGCCATTGCATGCCTGCTGCTTCGCATGCCGATTCGACCTCGGCCTTGTCTTCGGTGAAAAAGGCTTCCTGCCATGGCCGGTGCATGTTCAGATACTGCCGGCTCACGCCTTCGACCGGGACACGCACGTCACGGAAATTACGGCGATATAGCACGCCGCGCTTGCGTACCTCGTCGCGGATCCGCTGCGGAATCTTCGGTTCGAAGTGGCGGATATCCGCGATCGTGGTGGCTCCGCCAGAATCCGCCGCTACATTCGAGTAGAACGCGATCTTCAGCGGCCATTGGCGCTGATAGGACATCTCCTGATGTAGCGCAATGAAGCGGTCACTGAGTGTGCGTGTCGATTCCATTACCCTACCAAGAACTTCCGCACGCGCACTTCCACCACCTTTGTATCCCATCGTGGCGCTCGGGTAGTGCGACATCAGATCGCGAAACTGCTCCGGCCCCTTGACGGGAAATCCGCGGAACCGGACGGCGCCGAACTCGAGCAGCAATTTGTCAATGGCCTCCTCATGGTCAACCAGCCATGCGTGAAAAGCTGAAAAATCCGATTTGAGGCGATTGGATACGGGCGTGACGAATAGCGGAATGCCCTGCGGGTGCAAGTACACCGTCACCTCATCGCCCAAAGCGGTTCGTGTGCCAGAAACCCGACTGGAGGAATCGACGCTCAGTGTCTCGACACTGGGTGGATTGACGGCTGTATCGGTCATTAAAGTCTCCTTGTCTTCAGGTGAGAACCTTGATGCAATGCACGACCTGGGCATTGAGCGGTTCGTGCAATCCACTGTATTTCTCGCTCCCACTGTCTGCTGTATCAGCCGATACGAAACGGACAGATAAATCAAAAAAATTTCCCAGATCCCCGGCATAGGGTGATGGAGCGCGGTGTGTTTACAGCAATTCAACTGGGCGGGAAAACCCTCGGGTCGTACCGTATCGGTTGATACAGAGTTTTGGACAAATTTTGTCAAACTGGTCAGCAATGGGAAGTGGTTGTATCGAAAACGCTTTTCATCATGTGTCGCGTAAATACGCTTCGGATAGCGAAATGTATTGATTATTCTGGATTTTGGTGTTGAAGCAAATACGAGAGGGAGCCTATTGAGGTTCCGTCTGTGGAAAAATTTCGGAGTGTCTATGTATAAACCACTGGTAATCAATGACTTTCTGGACCACGCGCTCGCTGCGTACCCCGACCGCATTGCGATAGTTGACGAAGAGGTTCAGCCCGCCAAGTCATGGGGCGAAGTGACGTACTCAGAACTCGGCCGTAAAGCTCGTGCACAGGCCGCAACCTTGGACGAGTTGGGGGTTCCCGTAGGTTCTCGTGTAGCTATTGTCTCCCAGAATTCGGCGCGACTCATATGCACTTACTATGGAGTTTCAGGGTGGGGGCGCGTGCTGGTGCCGGTGAATTTTCGCCTTGCTCCCGCCGAGGTCCGGCACATCGTGGCCCACTCGGGTGCAGAGGTCCTTTTGCTCGACCCTGAGTTTCGCCACCTTAAGGATTCCGTCCCGTGCCAGAGAACATTTGTATTTGGGGATGACGATGATCAGATCTGGGGCAGTACAGCGGATCCGGTGCCGTGGATCGAAGATGAGGCATCGACAGCCGTCATCAACTACACATCGGGATCGACAGGGTTACCGAAAGGTGTGCAAATGTCACACCGGCATCTGTGGTTGAACGCGACTGTATTTGGTTGGCAGACATCTGTCTCCGATCGGGATGTTTACCTGCACGCAGTTCAGGCATTCCATGCAAGCGGGTGGGGGCACCTCTACGCGGCTACTGCGATGGGGGTCAAGCAAATTGTTTTGCGGAAAATGGACGGAGTGGAACTCCTTAGGCGAATCGAGGCGCACGGCGTGACCTACCTATGTGCCGCGCCTGCCGTGGTGAACGCGGTCTTCGATGGCGCAAAGACGTGGAAAGGCCCGATTCCCGGATGCGGTCGCCTCCGAATCATTTGTGGGGGTGCGCCGCCGCCAACCCGAACCATTCAACGAGTGCGAGATGAACTTGGTTGGGAGTTCATCCAGATGTATGGTTTGACCGAGACCGGTCCAGTTCTTACGCTGAATCGTATGCGCGCAGAATGGGACGATCTGGATTCTCTCGAACAAGCCCGGCTGCTTGGGCGTGCCGGTACACCGGCTTTGGGCGTGCAACTAAGGATGGAGCCCGACGGAGAAGTGTTTGCGCGCTCGAGCCGAATTCTCGAATCATATTGGAACGATCCGAAAGCGACGGCTAGGGCAAGTGATGGTGACTGGTTTCGGACCGGTGATGGTGGTTTCATTTCAGACAACTACCTCACGATTACCGATCGGATCAAAGATGTCATCGTCTCGGGTGGCGAGAATGTCGCTTCAGTCGAGGTCGAGAATGTGATGACGTCGCACCCCGCAGTTCGCGATGTCGCGGTCATCGGCATTCCGGACGAAAAGTGGGGCGAACTGGTCACTGCGCTTGTTGTCCTTGACACCGATCAAGCTGCGACTGACGCAGAACTCATTGCACATTGTCGCCTGCATCTGGCTGCCTACAAGTGCCCTAAACGTGTTGAGTTCCGCGATGAGCTTCCGCGAAATGCGACTGGCAAGTTGCAGAAATATCTATTGCGCCAACCATATTGGGAAGGTCTTTCTCGCCAGGTGAATTGAGTGCGGTAGATCGATATTGGTCGCCAGTCAGATTAGGTGGGCTCACATATCGGGCCTTCTGACGGCGTGGCACGCGACGAGAATTGCTCGCGCAGATTGGCGACCATCGCTTTGAGCGTATCAATGTCGTCGGGAAAGATCAGCGGGGTGAGCAAGCATGTAGTCAGTCGTAAGCGCGAGATTCCGCACACCTAGCTACCGTGCTTGAGAAGGTCCACGATTGTGTCCGCAACGACAACTTGCTGACGCAATCCCTGACCCAGGATGATCTGAGCTTTTTGCCCTTGGCGGGTGACACGCGTTGGTGTCGACCGCAAGCGCAGCTTCGACCCGGCGGACAAGCGACGGCTGATCGAGGGCTGCCTGCAACAGGGCGCATCGTTGTCTGGCGTGGCCCTGAAGGCTGGAGTGAATGCCAACCAGTTGTGCAGATGGGTTTGGCTGCACAAACGGTCAAATGTCCCCGTGAGTTAAAGGCAACCCCGCGCGAGCTTCTCCCCAACGCGTGTTTCATTTGCGTTCGTTCCTTTAATCTCGCTTTGTTGCCCTGCAGCATGCTCGCGACGCGGTGCTTCGAATGCCTGACACGCCACGCCCCACGGCGAGAAGCAAGTCAAAATGGAGGCGCCACACAAGTCATACAATGAGACGCTGATGCACTATTGCGGCTACTGTAACCGCTAGTAAGCCGACTGTTACTCACGATACCTGCTCCTTCGGGATTTTGGATGCGCGCCTTGATCTGCTACCAGAACTGACGTTGCCTGCTGGCATCACTTTGCCCTTGCGGTCGGCGGCGGGGCGCAGAGTCTCGATCTATTGCTCGTCGACGTCCTCAGGGCCCTCGACATTCCCGCAAGCTCGGTTGAGCTTATGAGAGGCCATCCTTCTGGCCACGACAACCCCGAGAATGGTCGCCGACATGCCGTTTCACTGACGACGTGATTCGCTGCCAGCGCAAGCTTGTCGACACAGCCGACGATTGGGTGGCCATGAGCAACATGGAGGTCGCCAGATTGCGGTCGATTTTGCCGCGCTGTGCCTACGCACGACTGGACGATGTCGGCAGCCGAGGGCGTCGTAGACAGCATGCATGCTCCGGCTTTCGTTCGAGCGCGGGCGGAGCCACGATTCTCAACGTGGCACATCGCCCCGCCGGCACCCGGGATTAATGATTGCGCCGTATTCAAAGCCGAGGAGGAAGAGCGAAACTCGGTATTGACTGCGATCGGAAGCCTTGAGCTGCCAAGCCACAGTCTTCAAAAGGTAGTAAAATCAGACGAGTGTCGGGGCGGCTTCACTCCTCAATTGGAGCCGGTCCGCGCGATCGGCCCAACCCCCACAAGACAATCAGTTGCAAGGATCCACTTGGCTCGCCCTAACTCTCGAAATGCCGTTCTCGAAGCCGGCATGAAACTGTTCACCGAACGCGGATTCAACGGCTGCAGCGTTCAGGACATCACTGAGGCGGCGGTGGTCCCCAAGGGTTCCTTTTACAATCATTTCAAGAGCAAGGAGGCTCTGGCAGCAGAGATCGTCACAGAATACGGGAAGGGCAGCACTGATCGAAGCATCCTCAATAATCCTGAGGTTCCCGCACTTACCCGCCTCAAGAGGCACTTCGCGGCGCTCAACGAGTATTTCTCTCGGTGCAATGATGGCTGCCTGGTCGGGAAATTCATGGCCGAGGTGTCGGACGAGACACCGCTGATTCGCGAGATGCTCCTAAGTGTGCTGAACGTCTGGGGCGAACAAATTTCGGCAGCCATAGCGGAAGGACAGGAGCAGGGTACCATCCGCACGGACCTGAAGGCCGACGATTTGGCTGCGTTCCTGATCGACTCTTACGAGGGGGCGATCTTGCGGACGCGTGTCGAGAAGAGCCCGAAGGCATTGAAGTATTTCGTCAAGGTTGTGTTTTCGAGCATCATTGTCTGAGCCTAACCTAGGACGGCACGCTGGCGGATGTGCCGCTGTAGGGTTCCCAACGTTTGCATCGTAACTTCCTCAGCACGGAAGGCTCCCGATTTTACTTGAATAAATGAGACGACCGGTCGTATCATTGATTGGAGTGGCAAACGTTCGAGAACGGGTACCTCTGTCATGGCTTCTTTATCTTTCGAAAGCGCCTTGGTCCGGCGATTCCATCTGGTCAAAGCGCCGACGCTCGAAGCGAGATTGCCGGGCACCAGCCCCATTGTGTTTTCCAGAATGCGCAGTGAGCGCGCTCAGCGCGGGCGCTCCATCAGTCCGCTACCGGAAGAAGCATTCACCTTTCAGGTACCGTTGATCTCGGCTGCGTTCTCGGATTTTCGTTACGCCAATAAGGTGGTCGCGTTGCCGGAGAGGCAGGAGCCGGGTCGGGCATTCCTGTTCGATTTAAGTGCCAGGCCGACCGTGGGTCTTGAAACCGAATTCGACAATGTGCGCTGTTACATTTCCCAGAAAACCATCGATGACCTGGCATACGACCGCGGCTTGCGGCGAGTCGGTGGCCTGCGACAGCGGATGTTTGGCCAGCAAGATCGCATCATGTTTCACCTGGCTCAGATGCTCGTGCCAGCTTTGGACAATCCCGATAAGGTCAGTGCGGCCTTCATCGACTACATCGCACTCGCGTTTCACGAACACGTGATCAGCGTTTATGGCGGTGTCCCTGCAAGCCGTAGTCGGTACACTGCCCCCCTGTCACCCAGACAGATCCGTGACGTTATCGATTACATCGAGACGAACCTGACGAACAATCCGTCGATCGGCGATCTGGCCCGCGAATGCAACCTGTCCTCGAGCTATTTCACGAAGGCGTTTCGCCAGACCATGCATATGGCGCCCCATCAGTGGCTTCTCCGCCGAAGGATAGAAAACGCCAAAGCAATGCTGCGGGATACAGACATCGCTATTGTGGAGGTCGCAATCTTGTGCGGATTCTGCGACCAGAGCCACCTATCCCGTGTTTTTACTCGCATCCAGGGTTGCAGTCCTCGCGAATGGCGCCGCCTGCAAAGGTGCCGATAGGACCTGGCTCTTTCATATCGCTCAGGACGTTTGTCCAAAAGACAATTGAATCGTCCACGACCAAGGGCATTTGATCTCCTAGCATTAGGTCAATTTCGGCGAAGAACGACGGCGTGCCGTCTCAGATGCCGGCGGTGATTGAAGCACTAGAGAGAAGCCGGGAACGGGAGGGAACTCGGTGTAAGCGAACAAGGTGATCGTACTGAAGGTGGGCAAGACTCTCCTCGATAAGCATGACTGCGCCGCCGTCGCGGAGTATTGGTCTCAGGCGCAGTGATGCTAGGGAGGCGAACTGCGCGCTCCTGCTAGATCAGGTACTGGCTCGTTCCAGGATGAACGGATATGAACGAACACCGTCAATCGAGAATCCGCGTAGCCTGTGCTCTCGAAACTCCGCTGATGCGGCAAGGCATCGCTTTTTTTATCGGTACTTTGCAGGATATGGAGTGGGCCGACGATGTCGGCGACGCCTTGCAAATTGCCGAATACTGCCGACGTCAGGCTCCTGACGTCGTGTTGGTCGACCTTCAATTGCGGACCCTAAGCGGACTCACCCTGATCCGTGAGATTCGGCAGGAGATGCCTGTCATTGAGGTCGTTGCACTCACGACCTACAACAGCGAGGCGCAAGCCCGTGCTGCCATCAGGGCAGGCGCGAAGGGATTTCTGACGAAGGACGCGATGCCAGAGGAGCTTGCGGACACCATACGGATCGTGCATGCAGGCCAAATACGGCTTCCGCGCGCCATTGTGCAGCTGCTGGGACGCACACTCGCCAAGTATGAACTCTCTGACCGCGAGATCGAGGTGCTGAGGCTTGTAGCTGAGTTCAGCGCGACCAAGACCGTCGCAGCTCAAATGAATATTTCCGAAGAAACTGTGAAGGTTCATATAAAGCATATCCTCGAAAAGATGGGTGCGCGAGACAGAACCCATGCGGTAGTGATGGCGATCAAGCAGGGGCTCATTCCGGTCTGAGCCATCCGTGACAGAGCGGGCCTTGCTTCCAGAAGGAACTCCGGCACGCCATATTTCGACGCAAGGTGCGTCAGCCCATCTATTAATTCGTCACGTAGTTCGGCGACGAGTTACTGTGGCAGACGTGGAGGGGCAGCCTGCGGCGCTTGCTTTCGCGAATCGCTTCGATACCCGAAGGGCCGTAGGAGCTTCTAACAACATTTCGATATGGTCGGCTATCCTGGCGTTGGATAGGCTATCCATCGAGACTACGGATTCCAGCGGCGAAGGCGAAGGCTGGGATCCGTTCCCTGTCGGGCGGCGCTTTGGCACGGCGTTGCGCCGGTTGGCCAGCCGCATGAATCGCCGGGCGCTTGGGTTTCAGGCGCATAAAAGTGGCGAATCATCTGCGAGGAGCCTATGTCAATTGAGATCGCAGCTACGGAGTTCGTTAGGAAAACAGGAATTCGTTTCAGCTTCCGTTGGCTTGGCCCGCGCCGCGGGAGGCCACTGGTCTGCCTGCAACATTTCTCAGGTACCATGGACTCTTGGGATCCGGCGGTCGTCAACGAACTGTCACGGCGTAGGCCCGTGATCGTATTCAACAACACTGGGGTCGGAGGGACCAGCGGTAAGACGCCGGACAACATCGATCAAATGGCAGAGGATGCAGCAGCGTTCATCTCAACACTGTGCGCGCCCAGTGTCGATCTGCTCGGATTTTCGTTAGGTGGCATGGTCGCCCAAGTCCTTGCGTCTGAGTATCCGGGCGGAATCGGAAAAGTTATTCTCGCAGGTACCGCCCCGCAGGGTGGCGAGGAGCACCTGATGGAAGCGCTTCAGGACGCAATCGCTCAAAAGGATGCTCCGGACCTGCGGTTGCCGTTGTTTTTCACTAGTTCCGAGGCCAGTCGTGCAGCCGGATTGGATTTTCTAAAGCGCACAAGTGTGCGAACTGCCGGACGCGACCCGGACAGCGGCGAAGAAATAATGCGTCAGCAGGCGAAAGCGCTCATTGGCTGGTGCGCTTCCAAGGACCCAACCAACAGTGTGCTCAAGGCCATTCAACAGCCGGTATTACTGGTCGGCGGAAGCCATGACACAATGCTCCCGAATGTCAACGCTATAGACATGTTTAGGCATCTTGCCAACGCGCAGTTGATCCTGTACCCGGACGCAGGCCAAGGCGCGATCTTTCAGTATCCCTCGCGCTTTGTCCAGCATGCATTGCATTTCTTGAGCGAGTGATACGCTGGCTCATAACGTCTTCGTGCACGGCTTGATATGGATCGTTTGAATCATCGCGGCCGCATTCGCCGGCTGCCATCGAATGCGGATCGTTGCTCCATAACCCGCAGTTTGCCACCCGGCCTGAAGTATTGGCGGAGACGGCCGACCAGACATTCGCGTCTGTTCATTGCACACTCTGTTGATTCGTGTTCCAGCACTCGCGGGCGATCCCTGGTAGTTGGCGGAAATATATGTGTGACGGGATAGTAAACGGTCAATCTCAGATGGAAACAGGCTGAGACATGTCTATAGGTAGGTTTCGCGGTCTTTTGCCTGTAGCGGCGTGGATGGCATGGAGTACCACAGGCGCCAATGCCGAGGTGCCGGGCTCGCTGAAACATAAGTACCCTGGCCCATTTCGACCTGGCTTACGACCTGGCTTACGACAAGCGAGGTGCCCGTCGGTGCCGATGCGGATCCAGGCGTTCGGCGCGAACTCGGCAGACTCCTTTGCCGCTTCGGCTACGCTTATCAGGCCGGACAGTCCGATGCAAATCAGCAGACCACAGTCGGCAGCGCCGCCAGCCTTGAGGAACGTTCGCAGGCACACGTCGGCGGGTAGGGCGCGTTCGACGAGTTTCTCAAAGCTCCCGGCCACACCTACTCGGCCTTGGAGGCGAGGGCATCGCCGTGTGCATTCCGCGCGGCCAGTGTGATCGCCGCGCGGATGCGTACGTGGGTGCCGCAGCGGCAGATGTTGCCAGTCATGGCGGTATCGATGTCAGCGTCGCTGGGGTGAGGATTCTGGGCCAGCAGAGCCGCGGCGGACATGATCTGGCCACACTGGCAGTAGCCGCACTGCACGACCTCAAGTTCGCGCCTGGCGTTCTGGATGAGCTTGCCGGCCGCGGTATTGCCAAGTGCTTCGATGGTGATAATTTTTTTGCCGGCCAGCGCAGCTACCGGCGCAACGCAGGAGCGGGGCGGACCAGCGCAACAGCATTCACGCGCAGCGAGAGTTCTTAGCCCTCTGCGTACTTCAGCAGGATACCTCGATTTGGGTAGTGGAGGACCTTCTGGGTAGCCTTATCATCACGGTGAACACAGTGAGCTTTCCATCTTGCCTTCGGCAGTCTTGAGTAGTGACTTTGTCACGGAGTCTAATATTCAGCCCCTATTTTCACCCTTCACTCTGTGATTTCTTACATGCCTAACTCATCTGATTAAGGTATGAGCAAAGAAAGACTGCCCGTCTATCGAGGCTGGCGTGATGGAACTGAATCGCAATATTGACAAGTACTTTGTCGGGGTGGAGCGGGCCGCATTCAACCCAGTCAGCGTAGCGACTACTGATTGAAGATCCGAACGCTTAGCACCATTGTGCGTCGGTGGGTTTGTATTGGAGATCAAATTGCAACGCGATCCGTGGACTCAAACACTCGTCTTGCTTCGCTGTCTGAATCACGGTGAGGACGCTGCGGTTGAAGTGCAACTGCCTCATAGCTGTCCTGCTCAACTTCGTCGCGATGGCGGCCTACCGCTTGGACTCAAAGTGTGCGTGACCGGTCGACCAAGCTCCAGAACGGTGACGGTCAATTGGTGCTCGGTGAGTTGCGGCCACTACGGTGACCAGATCTGGCGCCATGCGATTGCCTTGCGCAACGGCTTCTGCGCAATGAGCGGAGACGAAATTCGTAGGGGCGATGCAATCTATAAGCCCTTCCCAGGTCGGGCGACGCCCGTTAATGCGGACGCCATGATTCTCGCGGCGCATATCGAACGCGTGGTAGTCGATGTTTAGCTACCAAGTACCTTGCTGGAGCAAGGGCACCTGACTGGCGAAGATTGCCCTCCGTTCGCCTTTTTCAAGAGTCTGGAAAGACAGATAAGTTCGGTTTTAGACGATGCAAATACTCAATGCATGATAAGGATTACAGATGGATAGGCTACAAGCGATGCTAGTGTTCACAAGGGTGGTTGAGGCCGGAAGTTTTGCCCGTGCGGCCGACACCCTTGATCTCGCGCGGGCGTCCGTCACCGTCATTGTCAAAAATCTGGAATCCCATCTGAATGTTCGCCTGTTGCACCGCTCGACCCGAAGGCTCGGCTTGACGCCAGAAGGTGCGGAGTTTTATGAACGTTCCGTAAAGATACTGGCGGATATGAAGGAATTGGAGGACAGCGTGTCAATGGCAGGGAACACTCCCCGAGGTCGACTTCGCATCGATACTCCGGGTGCTGTCGGGAAGATATTGATCATCCCGGCGCTAGACGACTTCCGAAGACGCTACCCTGACATCCATCTCACTATCGGCTTCGGCGATAAACCCGTTAATATTATTCAGGAGGCGGTCGACTGCGGTATCAAGCTCGGCGCGCTGACGGACTCAAACCTCGTGGCCAAGCGCATCGGCACGCTGCAGCTCGTTACCGTAGCCGCGCCGCGCTATCTGGAGCAGTGCGGGGTTCCGCGGTCATTCGACGAACTGCAGACGCATTTCGGCGTACGATATCCCTGTCCCTGGGTAGTCCGTGCGTCCGATTTGCAGTTTCAAGTCATCGGAAAAACCGTTGACGTAAGTCTGCGTTCTAGCGTCGCAGTCAACGACATAGAAGCCTATCTGGCGTGCGCCTTAAAGGGGCTCGGAATCATTCAGATCCCGCGCTTCATGAGCCTGCCGTACCTGCGCTCCGGAGAATTGAGGGAACTTCTTCCGGCGTACAAACCGAAGTCAATCGCAGTGTCCGTCGTGTATCCACAAAACCGGCATCTATCGCGCACCATGCGTGCCTTTGTTGACTGGATATCCGAATTGTTCCAACGCTCCCCACTTTTGGTCGATGGTCCCCGGCAGCAGACCGCGCCATGCGAGGTCATGCCATCGAACCACTCCACGCAGGAATCGCAACTACATAAGGCACCCAAAGCCCGCAAAAATTCCGCTGGTTCGACGCCCTTCCGCGTCGTCGATACCTGCGGGGAGGAAACCAGTTTACAGCCATATGGGGCGGCATGAAGGGAAGCGCTCGTTGATACTACCGGGGGAAGTGCGTTCTGCCATTTTCGGACATCGATACGCCGTTTCGCTTTAGCGCATCTGGAGCGCTCGTGATTGCGCTGATGCGTCTCATATTCGGGTAAAGGCCGCCCGTCTATCGGTTGACAGCGAGGGCAGATTCGTAAGATCATGCATGTAAGTGCATACGCACATATTGGGTGGGTCGCTGTGCTTCTACCTGTATAGCAGGCGAAATGGATAGGCAATTTTTCTACGGTTCGCGTCCTAAAGAGTGACGAATGGAGCAACAATCGTGAGCAAGCTTTTTGATCTTAGTGGTCGCGTTGCCGTGGTGACAGGTGCAACCAAGGGAATGGGTCTGGCGATCGCCCGCGCACTAGGTGCGGCTGGGGCGAAGGTCGTGATTTCCGGACGTAGTCAGGAAGTAGCCGATGCGGTTGCCATTCGACTGCAGAAAGAAGACGGCATCGCAATCAAGGCAATTTCTTGCGACATTACGGAACCAGAGAGCGTCGATCGCTTTGCGTCGCAGGCGCTAGCAGCATTTGGACGGGTCGATTCGCTCGTGTTGAACGCGGCAGGTACTTCGCCGGATGGATCGATACTTGATCATACGGTTGCGCAGTTTGACACCGTCATGGCTGGCAACGTACGCGGTAGCTTTGCACTTGTGAAGGCACTCGCTCCGCAGATGATTTTACGCAAGGATGGATCGATCGTCTTCATGTCGAGTCGGGCAGCAAAGCGCGGGTCGACAATGCTGGGTTTGTATGCAATGTCAAAGGCGGCCGTTGACCAACTGGTGCGTAATCTTGCGCTCGCACTCGGGCCGTCGAACATCAATGTTAATTCTATTAATCCTGGCGCGGTGCGAACCGATTTCTCAAGGGTGCTTTGGGAGGATCCCGAGCGTGAAAGAAAGATTGCCTTGGGTATCCCCATGGGTCGCATCGCCGAGCCGGACGACGTCGCTGGACTGGCCCTGTTGCTGGTTTCCGCGGCTGGTCACTACATTCACGGGCAAAACATCAGCGTAGACGGTGGTGCTACGGCCTGAATGTCCTGATTGACATCATTGGCGGGAATGCCACAGGCAGACGTCGCGTTGGCCATGTGGGTGGACCACGCACATTGACGTGCCAGCAAAAACCGCAACGTAGCATAGATCGGAGAGTCAAGATGACCAACGAAAACGCCCAAAGAATTGTCTTAGCGTCCCGTCCGAAGGGAAAACCAACCGAGGGCGATTTCCGCCTTGAGCAGTTACCTGTTCCGAAGCCAGGTGCCCAGGAACTGCTGCTCAGGACACTCTACCTGTCTCTCGATCCCTACATGCGGGGACGGATGGACATCGCGAAATCATATGCCCCGTCTGTTGCTATCGGCGATGTCATGACAGGTGAGTGCATCGCCGAGGTAATCGAATCCCATCATGCCGGGTACGCCGTCGGAGATATCGTTCTCGCTCACTCTGGCTGGCAGACACATGCCATTTCCGATGGCGAAGGCGTTCGAAAGATCGATTCCGCTGACGCGCCCTTGACAACACGTCTCGGAGTACTTGGCATGCCAGGCTTCACTGCCTATTCCGGCATGCGTGTCATCGGCCAGCCCAAGCCAGGCGAAACGGTGGTTGTAGCGGCTGCCAGCGGTCCAGTCGGGGCTACGGTCGGGCAACTGGCTCGCATGGCGGGCGCCCGCGCCGTCGGCATCGCAGGTGGGCCGGAGAAATGCGCTTTCGTACGAAACGAGCTCGGCTTCGATTCATGCGTTGACCATCAGGCGCCCGACTTCGCAGAACGTCTTGCCGAGACATGTCCGAACGGCGTCGATGTCTATTTCGAAAATGTCGGCGACGCCATTTGGCGCGCAGTGGCACCCTTGCTCAACAGGTTTGCAAGGGTGCCAGTATGTGGTCTCATTAGCCAATTCGGTGTATCTGAATTTCCGGGACCAGATCGACTGCCCGGCACCATGCGCGACGTCCTGAGCAAAAGCCTCACCATCCGCGGATTCATTAACTACGATTTCGCAGAGTTATACCCGGACTTCCTTCGCGAAATCGGCGCCCGCGTCAAGAGCGGTGAGATCAGGTACAAGGAAGACATTGTCGACGGATTGGAGAACACGCCGACCGCCTTCATCGGCATGTTGAGCGGTCGAAATTTCGGCAAGCTGCTGGTTCGGGTTGCGAGCTGATCTCAGGCTTATCGTTCACCGCACGCCCAGATTGAATCTAGTCCCGATGCTTGTGAGCATCAAGGGATTCAGTTATGGGAGTGAACCGTCCGGTCGCGACCCCGCCAATCGATTCATGATTGTTACCGCCAAGATTATGGATGACACGACCTTGATTGATGTCACTAAACCTACACTAGGATCAAGAAGATCTCCCATGAATGTCGGTTATTCGATTTCAATGTCATTCAGGCGACAACAGTGCACGTTTGATGTATCACTGTCAGTTATCCGAAGACTCGTCGGCCATCCTCTTTCGAATGGACCTCGTGGTCGATCATGAAAGTAGGTACGTGTGCACCGGGACGCGTGCGCGTATCCGATCGATGCCAAGATTTTCTGGCGATTTGTTTGGCAAAGACAGGGCGACGAACATGACCGATACAGAACATTATCCGCACCGCGGGACAGGCGTGGATACCTCGGCCAGAATCGAGCGACGCCGGTGGCAGATGATTGACGGCACCTGGGTGCTGTTGCGTCCGATTGAGCCAGGCGATTTTGAACTCGAACGCAATTTCGCCGACGGCTTGTCGCGGTCGACGAGGTACATGCGGTTGATGTCCGGAAGGTGGCCGTCTGACGACGAGATATATCGTTGGACCCACATCGACCGGCAACGTGAGGGTGCTCTCATCGCGACTATCTCAGTCGACGGACGGGAACAGCAGATTGGAGTTGCGCGATACGTGGTGGATTTGGGTAAGAGCGAGGCCGAGTTGGCGATCGTCATCAGCGATGCTTGGCATGGAAAAGGCCTTGGCATATGTCTACTCTCCAGCTTGATTGATCTTGCTAAGCAATCAGGTGTGAGGCGGTTGTACGGTACGACGTTGAGCGAAAACAACGCGATGATCGGCTTGGGGCGACGGCTTGGGTTCATGCTGTCTTACGAAACGGGGGCGGAGGCCATCACGAAGTTGTCCCGTGACCTGCATTCGCGCGACTAGATTGAGTTGACTTGCGCGATCGAGCCAGCAGCGCCACCGATGCCTGACACCAGCGTTAAATCGCACATTGCGTCGAACTAGCGCAGTCCTGCCATTCATTGTTGCGCGGTGGCTGGCGCTTACGGCAGCCGCTTTATCCTTGGAAGAGGTAACACATGTCTAGCTCATCCCATATCAGAGTCGCCGTTCTCGACGACTATCAGAATGTCGCGCTCGACGTGGCTGACTGGTCTCCGCTGAAAGACCGCGCGGAAATCACGGTGTTCAACGACCACGTGACGGAAACCACGCAGGTTATCGAACGTCTAAAACCATTCGAAGTGTTGTGTGTGATGCGTGAACGCACGCCACTCACACGTCAGATTATTGAGTGCCTGCCCAGTCTCAAGCTGATTACCTCGACGGGCACGGGCAACGCGTCAATCGACACGGATGCGGCGGCTGAGCACGGCATCAAAGTCGTCCACACGGGATACTCGTCCACGCCGACCATCGAATTCACCTGGGCGATGATTCTGGCCATGGCCCGCAATATCCCTGCTGAGAATCAATCCGTGCGTGAAGGCGGTTGGCAGCTCAGGCTCGGAACGCAACTGGCTGGCAAAACCCTGGGCCTTCTCGGGCTTGGGCATATTGGTTCGGCGGTCGGTGTGATAGGCCGCGCGTTCAGGATGAATGTGATTGCCTGGAGCCAGAACCTGACGGCAGAGCGTGCGGAATCGAAAGGCGTTGAACTGGTCGACAAAGATACGCTGTTCTCCACTTCTGACTTTCTGTCGATCCACACCCGCCTGAGCAAACGGACCCGAGGTCTTGTCGGCGCTGCGGAGCTTGCCAGAATGAAGCCCACGAGCCGCATCGTCAATACGTCCCGCGGTCCGATTGTCGATATGGTGGCGTTGCTCACCGCACTGGAGAGCGGGCGGATCGCAGGCGCCGCCATCGATGTGTACGATTCCGAGCCGCTCGAACTGACGCACCCGCTGCGCTCGCTGGACAACGTGCTCGCTACGCCGCATATCGGCTATGTGACGCGTGAGATGTACCAGACGTTCTACGGCGATACGGTGCGCAACATAGTGGAATGGCTCGATGAGCCGCAACGGCCCGCCCATGCATAACACGCTGCAAAGCCTTGTGCGCAAAGTGGCTGGGAGCGCGCATTGAAGCTCGATCCTGTTTCTCTCAAGCTTTTCGTACGCGTAGTGGATGAAGGACGATCGCCGGTGCGGCCGAGCTCGAGCATATTGCCGCGCCCGCTGTCAGCAAGCGCCTCAGAGAACTCGAAGAGGTCTTCGGCACGCCGCTACTCACGCGGACAAACAAGGGTATTGCGCCGACGGCGGCCGGCGTCAACCTGTCGATACTCGCGCGCGACGTGCTAGACGACTTACGCAATATCGCTCTGCAGATGAAAGCATACTCGGACGGTCTGCGAGGATCCGTGCGCGTGCTCGTCAATATCTCGGCGATTTCGACCTTCATGCCACCCATCGTCAAATCGTTTAGCGAGCGCTATCCGGACGTCAATATCTCGCTGTTGGAACGCGATAGCCTTGCCATCACCGAGAGCGTGGCAGAAAACGTTGCGGAGATCGGCGTCTTTACGCGCCTGCCGCGTAGCGCCGACATCGAAGTTCATCCGTTCCGCACCGATGAGCTAAAGGTTCTCGTCCCGTCCGCTCATTCGTTGGCGAAGCGCCGGCATGTCACGTTCTCGGAAACGCTCGACTATGAACATGTGGTGCTCCGCGCAGGCACGCATCTGCGCTTCCAGATGATGACGGAGGCGAGCAAGGCAGGAAAAACGCTGCGGGCGAAGGTCCAGGTATCGTCGTACGACGCGCTGAGCAGGATGGTGCAGGTCGGCATGGGAGTCGGCATATTACCCGCGAGCAACGCGGACCTGTACCGCTTGCCGGGTACGCGCGTATTGAAGCTCGATGAGACGTGGGCGAAGCGGGAACTTGTCGTATGCGTGCGCCGCGCGGATGCTAGTGATAGGGTTATTGAAAGGTTGTTCGGAGAAACCTGAACACGCTGTAAATCAGACGCAGCCGCTTTCCCGCCAATGTACTGAGGATGTGTTCCATAGGGGAGGTCGACGGACCCGGCGGTAGTCATCCACGATATCCGTCAGAAAGGCATCGTTTGAGGAATCCGCTAGCCGGCAGTAGTGCGGGCGTGTGCATCGTGATGCCGGTTGTGTCATGTAGGCGTGGCGTGCACATTCCGTGGGAACGCCCGCGCTGTCTTGGAGGACGACACTATTATGTGCTCCACTTCGATCGGTCGCCTTGCTATCTCCAGTTCCACGTCCACCGCCGGTAGGGTGACGACAAGCGCCACAGGGGCGGAACTGGCGCAGCGAGCGCGCGTCGGTAATGGTTACATGGGGACCTTCTATCAATAGTGGGTTTGTGTCACAGCGGCTAGCGGAGTTGCCCGCCTGCCGCTGGATTTCGACGCGCTTATACAGTCACGACGATCTTGCCGAACTGACCGTTCGATTCAAGGTAGCGGTGCGCCTCGACCATTTCATTGAACGTGAATGTCTTGTCAATCATCGGCTTCAACGCGCCGGATGCGAGACCAGCGAGGATGAAGTCAACTGCAGCCTTTTGACGGACTGGGTCGCTACTGGTGTTCCAGATCGTGTAACCGACAATAGTCGGCAGCTTAATCAGCAGATCCAAGTAGGACAGCTGCGATGGCTCCTCGCTCAGCGCGCCGTATACGAGCAGAATACCGTTCGTCGTCATAGCCTCGATCAGCTTGCCGAGGCTAGGGCCGCCGACGGGATCGAACACTACGCGCGCGCCAACACCGTCAGTGATGCGCAGCACCTCGGCCACCATGTCTTGTTCTTCGGTGGCGATGACGAAGGCGGCACCGGCGTCGAGGAGTTGTTCGCGCTTGGCGCCGGTGCGGGTCAGCGCGATCGGTGTAGCCCCGACCATATTTGCCAGCTGAATTGCGGCTATGCCCACGCTACTCGATGCCGCCGGAATCAACACCACGTCGCCCGCACCCAGCTTGGCTGCCTCGATGAAGGCACCGTAGACGGTGATGAACATCATCCAGATCGACGACGCCTGCTCGAACGTCAGCGATGGCGGATGTGGCACGACGGCCGACACCGGCGCGAGGACCAGTTCACCGTACATGCCGTACTGGTTCTGCGAAAATGCTGGCACTGTGTTGACGGCGTCGCCAACTGCAAACTGCGTGACGCCAGGACCCACCGCATCGACGATACCGGCCGCCTCGTAACCAAGTCGGGCCGGCAGCTTGACTTCCTCGATATATGCGCCGGCGCGCCACATGGATTCGGCGCGGTTCAAGCCGATGGCCTTGACGCAGATGCGTACTTCGCCGGCTGCCGGCTCCGCGACGTTCACGTCCTTGTAGGAAAGCACTTCAGGGCCGCCGGTGGTGGCAAATTGAATAATACGTGACATGGTAAGCCTGTAATTTGGTGGTATGCCGCAGCTAATTGCACGAGCCGAGCCGGAAGCAGGGGCGCTTCCATCACAGCCATCTCTTTCTCGATCAAGCTGTTGGCCCGATGAACCAATGAAACAGCGGGTTATATTGGACCTGCTCCATCAACTGCCGCTCCGAGCGAACGCTGTAGAGCACTTGCAGCAGCATCGCGCGCAGTGGATGATCGGCCGGAACAAAGTCCTTCAGCTTGCGCAAGGTGAATAGGTTCTCGGTGAAGGTGGTGCCGCGCATGCTTCGCTCAAAGTGGTCTGCTCAACAGTAACAACGTTTGAACGGACCGTTCGGGTGATTTGGTGGGGAGGTATTTCCGCAGCCTGCTAGGTGAGGCAACGGTAATGCGTTCAGGCAGCATCTGCGTAGAACGGATAGTCCGTGTAACCAACTTCCGTGCCGCCGAAGAAGGACTCGCGGTCATATGGATTGAGCGGCCAGCCTTTGCGCAGGCGCTCCGGCAGATCGGGATTGGCGATGAAGTGGCGGCCGAATGCGACGAGGTCAGCGTCACCGGCTTCCAGAATGTCATTAGCAGATTGCCCGTCGAAGCCACCAGCGACGATGATAGTGCCGCTGAAGTACTTTCGGAGCAGGCGCGCCGCCGCAGGCGTTTGACTCCATTTTTCGTCCTCGATCACCCCCAGGATGCGCGGCTCGATCAGGTGTAGGTACGCGAGATCCAGCTTATCCAGTTCGCGCGCGACGTGGGTGAACAGCACTTCCGGATCACTGTCGCCCATGTCGCCAAACCTGCCACTCGGACCGAGGCGCACTGCTACGCGATCGCTGCCCCAGACCGAAATCACAGCATTCACGATTTCCAACAGGAAGCGGCTACGGTTTTCAATTGAGCCACCGTAGTTGTCAGTGCGCTTGTTGCTACTATCTTGCAGGAACTGATCCAGCAGATAGCCGTTAGCACCATGCAGTTCAACACCATCAAAACCAGCTAAAATGCCACGCTTAGCCGCTAAGCGGAAACTTTCCACCAACTCCTTGATTTCAGCGATGGTCAGTTCTTTGGGGGGAGTGTTTTCCATCCAGCCCGCTTTTCCAAAAGCGACTCCACCATGCTCGACGACGGAAGGCGCCACCGGCTGACCGCCCCCTGGCTGCAGTTCACTGTTGGACTGACGACCTGCGTGATAGAGCTGCAGGAAGATCTTCCCACCTTTGGCATGAACTGCATCGGTCACGAGTTTCCAGCCTGCAATCTGGCTATCGTCGTAGAGTCCGGGAGCACCCAAGTAGCCATTGCCGTTGGGCGCGGTAATGGTGGCTTCGCCAATCAGGAAGCCGCCTTCGGAAGTACGTTGGGCATAGTATTCAGCCATCAGCTTGCCTGGAATGGCGCCTGGTTCGGCGCGCATGCGGGTGAGCGGTGCAAGGACTACGCGATGGGCGATTTTGTGTGGGCCTACTTGGACGCTGGTATGCAGTTTCGACATGATGTCGGTTCCTCAAAGTGATTCGTCTTGTGCAATGTAGGGCTTCGGCCTACTTAGAAAAATACCCTGCGATGCCGAACACATCGGAAAAAATGTCCGCAATGTTGGATCGCAATACACTGGATGCGCTAAAGCAGCCGCCATTTCGGACAGGAAGTGCTTATGGACAGCATGAGTGGAATTTCGATGTTTGTGCAAGTTGCTGAGACGCGCAGCTTTACCGCAGCGGGGCGACAGCTGGGTGTTTCATCCTCTGCGGTTGGCAAGGCCATCGCCAGGATGGAAGAACGGTTACGCGTGCGATTGTTCAACCGCAGCACTCGGAGCATCACGCTGACCGCAGAGGGAACCGTTTTCCTGGAACACTGCCGCCGCATCCTGAGCGAGGTTGATGCTGCCGAGGCCGAGCTGTCGGGTCTGGCTGGCAATCCGCGTGGGCGCTTGCGCGTGGGCACGCCCCAATTGGCCGGTTTGATGATGCCGGTCTTCGATGGCTTCATGGAACGCTATCCGGAAATTGAACTGGACATCGAAATGTCCGACCGCATGGTTGATGTCATTGAGGATGGCTTCGATGCCGTTATCAGGACCGGCGAACTAAACGACTCGCGCCTGACGGCGCGCCGTTTGGGTTCTTGTTCGTATGTGCTGGTTGCATCGCCCACCTATTTCAAGCGTCATGGCGTACCTACCGGACCGCGCGAGCTTGAGGGCCACTTCTGCTTGCTGCACAAATGGACTTCCACGGGAAAGCTAGACCGCTGGCACCTCCGGTTTGATGCATCCGAGTCCGAGTTGGTCCTTCGCGAGACCATGACGTCGAACACCATCGAGCCACTTGCTCACGCCGCCATTCTGGGCAGGGGCATTGCGTGCCTGCCAGCCTTCCTGGTGCATGATGCGTTGCAATGCGGTCAGCTAATAACAGTGCTGGATGACTATGTGGATCGCGAAGTTGTCTTCTGGATACTATGGCCGGCTAGCCGCTATGCTTCGCCCAAGCTGCGCGTTTTCATTGAGTACATAAGCGAGCACTTGCACATCTGATGCCTTTATGGTGCGAGTTGGATACGCACGCGTTCACGGTTGGACTTATCGGTGCCGTCGATGCGCATGTAGAACCGGATTCCGCGCGCCTGAAGTGCAGCCATCAGCCACGAGGCGGGATAGCCGCGGTCAAGCACGAGCAGATCATTTTCGCCCAGCAGTTCGAGATGCTCGAACAGCATCTGCCGCTCGCCGGTATCGGTGCCATACAACGTCGCCCGCAGTATCATCTCGATTAGTTGAAATGTACGGATGTTTGGTCCGCAAGGTGAAAGGTTGGATGTTGGTTTGGTTACCAAAAGGTTGCGTGGGGACGTCGTCGACAATGCTGATACGTTTCTGACTTGCGGACTCGTAGGCCTTGGTCTGATTCAGGGATTACGCCCGGCACTGCAGCCGTACATTCACTCGGGTGGGGTTACGGAGATCCTGCCCCAAGTAAAGGTTCCGCCGAAGCCCATCTCGGTGGTAATCACAGACCGACGGCACAGAACGCCGAAAGTCGATGTCTTCATGAGATGGTTGGAAGAATTGCTCGCTGAGCAAGAGCTCAGCTGATGCAATTGTTATTGCCCAGGAAACAATGTAGTTCCTGACCGCCCGTTTACCGTGGCAGTGGTCGCACATAAAGTAGTCGCATCACAAATCTCGCGCGCAGCAGGTCCGGGCCCGCTGCGCGCATCTTGATCCGGAGGGTTAGATGAATATCAGCATTATCGGTGCAGGCAATATCGGCAAGGTGCTCGCGGGCCGCTTCGTTGAAAAAGGGCACGCGGTACGTATCACCAATGCGCGCGGCGGCGCATCGCTGCAAGCCGTCGCGCAGGAAACGGGCGCGACGGTAAGCAACGTGCAGGACATGATCGAGGACGCGGACGTGATCGTCGTCACGATACCTCTCGTCAACGTCCCGCAACTGCCGAAGGGATTCCTCGACAAGGCGAAGCCTTCGGCCGTCGTGATCGATACGTGCAACTACTATCCGCGCCATCGCGATGGGAAAATCGAAGGAATTGAGGCAGGCACCACCGAAAGCCGTTGGGTCGAGGAACAGATCGACCATCCCGTCGTCAAGGTGTTCAACAACATCTACGCCGCGCATCTCGAAGGCATGGGCAAGCCGGCGGGTGCGCCTGGGCGCATTGCATTGCCCGTCGCGGGCGACGACCCGAAAGAGAAGCAGATCGTGTTCAAGCTTGTCGACGACATGGGCTTCGACGCGGTGGACACTGGCACCATCGCCGAGTCATGGCGTCAACAGCCGAACACGCCGGTCTACACGGGAGACTTCGACGCGCAAGGCGTAAAGGACGCGCTCGTACGCGCATCTAAGGAGCGAACCGTGGACTGGAAGGCGACGCCGTCCAGTCCCGGCACGTTCGATCGCCCGGCCTGAACGTCGTGGAGTAGAGCAGGCGCGGCTTTCAATTCGACGTTGGGTCGCGGATCATCCGCACTCAAGCCAGCGCATTGCCGCGCTTGCCGACAGGCAATTCGCGCGCGACGACATACTCGGGATCGCGCGACTGCTTTGCGAAGATCGTCGGTTTTGTTATTGCCCAGGAAACAATGTAGTTCCTGACCGCCCGTTTACCGTGGCAGTGGTCTGTATCGGTCAGCGGAGCCCGTGTTGACGGCGCGCGCGGTTAGATGTCAACAATCTTCCGCAGCAGAGCGTATGAGACCCGCCAATGGCCTTCCGAATCATTGACGGCGATAGACGCAGTTTTCGCGTTGAGCCGGACGATGATGCCGACTCGCTCGCTCAGATGTTTGTCGGTGAAGCCAACGGTGTCTCCAACGAAGAATTCCTCTCGCTGAGCTCGCGGTGGCGGCGACGGAGGCGCGTGAGTCGGACCGCGCGCAGTGTCAGGGACAACTGCCTCGTATAGTACCGACCAACGCTGACGGCTCTGGTTGTCTTGGATCACTGCCTGGGTTTGCCGTAGCTCCACCACGGTTCCATGCGAAAGTGGTGCGAGCGGGTCGCCCCCGATATAGCTGACTCAATGCAATGTGACGTCGGACGTGGCCATTGCGTTTCGCGTTACGGGCAATGCGCCTGCCACACAGCGTTTGCTTGACCTGTGCGGCGAAGCCGGTCAGCGAGCCGTAAAAGAGCGTCGGTCGACGTCCCGATAAGACGAGCCGCCGCCCGCTTCGAGCAGGTATCGCGCGTGCGCCTGCCGGCGTTTTGAGTGGCACGCGCACCTCCAACCGATTTCCGCTTGCTCGCCGAACGATCCACGCAGTGTTCCGAGTGCAGCATCGTGGACCGTGCATTGGAAATGCGAATGGTGATTGCTGACGCCCTCACTGTCGCGTACAGGTACCGTCGGGACGCGGCGATTCCATCGCTTATAGAGGAAATCGGATAGATTGCGGATACCCGTATGGGATGACCTCACCGCAGAGCAGGTATATTTCGACCGACTTTGATCCGGATCGGCGCTCTCCGTGAATCCAGCATGGCGGTGAGGCGGGTGGCAACGTATCACGGAGTGACGGTTGCGAGTCCCGCATACTTTGCCCAGTACGGCACGCTATAGACACTTGAAGACTTGGGAATGCACGTACATTCGTGATTAGTCTCGAGCGAAATTGACGGAGTAGTGGACTAGCCTTGCCGTCGTTGAGCGGTCGCGCGGTCCAGTTCGCAAAATTCACGGTCAGACAAAGTAATCGCGCCGGCCGCCACGTTCTCTTCCAGATGCGTGACCCGGGAGGTGCCCGGTATCGGCAGTATCACCGGACTGCGCTGCAATAGCCACGCGAGGGCGATCTGCCCGACGCTCGCGTGATGGTTGCGCGCGATTGTGTCGAGTAGCGATCCGGGGCGGGTCAGCTCGCCCGCAGCCAGCGGAAACCACGGGATAAAGCCAATGCCGTGGGCCGTGCAGTAATCGAGCACGTCTTCACTACCGCGGTCACCGAGGTTGAAGCGGTTTTGCACGGTCGCCACCTTGAAATATTTCGACGCAGCCTTGATGTCGGCAACCGAGACTTCACTCAGGCCGGCGTGCCGGATCACGCCGCTGTCGATCAGGTGGCGCACTGCGCCAAACTGCTCATCGCGCGGCACTGCGGGGTCGATGCGATGCAACTGCCATAGGCCGATCTGTTCGATACCGAGGCGCTGCAGGCTGCCGTGCGCTTGCTGAATCAGGTACTCAGGCCGGCCGTGCGGGGTCCACTGGTTGGGACCTGTGCGCGCGAATCCCGCCTTGGTCGCCACGAGCATCTCGGCGCTATACGGATGCAACGCCTCGCGGATCAACTCCTCCGAAACGTTCGGCCCATACGAGTCCGCCGTGTCGATGAAATTCACTTCGAGTTCGGGCAAGCGGCGCAGCACGCGAATGGCTTCGGCGCGATCGGTGGGTGCGCCCCAGATACCCGGGCCAGTGATTCGCATTGCGCCAAAGCCGAGCCGCCTGATTTCCGTGTCGTCGCCAATTTTGAAAGTAGGATTTTGGATATTCATGTTCGCCTTTACTGCTTGTGTTAGACCGATTGAGGGTGCACTACCCGCCGGGACAGGGATAGTGCCGGTTTGAAGCAGGCTGTCCCGGCGCCAGCATTTTCGTCGTGGACATCTAAGACATCCGAAGCACTTTCCCCTGACTTGACGATGTGGCCGATAAGTGACCGATAAGCGCCCCGTGATCTGAGGCAAACGTCTGCCGCGCGGTAGCGGTACCTTATGCGGCAGTGACCGCACCGTTTTGCACCCGAACCAACTGCTTGCCGACGCTGGCTGTCAGGATCAGCGCCGCGACCTCGCAGAGAGCGGCGGTCCAACCCAGGTTGTTCACCGAGGTGAAACTCAAGGTCAGGGAACCGAGTGTGGCGCCGAGCGAAAAGCCGAGATACATGAACGAAGCGTTCAGTGACAGGGCAATTGGTGTGCCGCGCAACCCGGTGAGATTGATCAGTCCTGCTTGCTGAGCAGGGTAGAAGGACCAGTGAGCAATGCCCCAGGCCACGACACCGATCAGGATGGGGACCAACGCCAATTTCTTAGGTAGCCAGTGCGCGCTAGCCGACATGAGCGAGAACGCGAGGATCGACACGCTCAGGCACGGGATGATCACGCGGCTCGGACCGAGGCGATCCACTGCCTTGCCGCCGATGAACACGCCGATAGCTGCCGCAACGCCCCAGGTGAACAGCACGTAACCGATTTGTGCCCCGTGCAACGGCGTGGTCTTCGCAACGAACAGTGCCAGGTACGTGTAGATCGTATAGGCGCCCGTCGCCCAAAGCGTGGTGACGAGCAAGGTCATCAGAATGACCGGCTGGCGCGCGACCTGGCTACGCTCGCGCAGCGTGGCAACCGGCAATCCTGCGCCGATGCTGCGCGGCAGGCCGAGCAGCAGACCTGCCGTGGCCGCGGCCGACAGGGCGGCGACGCCCGCGAAGGTCATGCGCCAGCCGAGCCGATCCCCGATCAATGCGCCCAGCGGCACGCCAAAGGCAACCGCGATCGTGATGCCGCCGTTGACGATGGCGAGCGCCTTGCCACGCTGTTCCGGACCGGCAATGGCGCCAGCCAGCGCGTTGGCGCCGGGCACATACAGACCGGCGGCTGCGGCGAGCAGGACGCGCGCCGCCATCAGTTCCCAATAGTTCTGGGCAGCCCAGGCGAGGATATTCGCCACCGTGAAGGCAGACAGCGACAGGATCATAAGCGTGCGCCGATGGAGCGTGCCGGTCAGTGCCGTCAGGATCGGCGAGCTGAGCGCGTAGGCCAAGGCAAACACCGTGACGAGCTGGCCTGCCGCGACAATGCTGATATGCAGGTCTGTGGCAATGTCGCGCAACAGACCTGCAATCATGAAGCTCTCTGTGCCGACCGCGAATGTCCCTAACGCGAGCCAGAAAAGCGGCGAGAGGGACGTAGGCTGGGCCGTGGCGGTCATCGCGTGCTCCGTTTACGCTGCTACCGTTTCGTCGCTATAAAACGGATAGTCGGTATAGCCGACGTCGGTGCCGCCAAAGAAGGTGGGGCGGTCGTACGGGTTCAGCGGCAACTGAAGGCGCAGGCGCTCGGGCAGATCCGGGTTGGCGATGAAGTCGCGGCCAAATGCGACCAGGTCGGCGTCGCCAGCCTGCAGGACGGCTTCGGCGGTAGCGGCCTTGAACCCGCCGGCGGCGATGATGACGCCCTTGTAGTGCTTGCGGATCAGTTGCGCGGCGACCGGGTTCGGATCCTTGCTGTCGTCGTCGACGTTGCCCAGCACACGCGGCTCGATCAGGTGCAGATAGGCCAGGTTCAGTTTCGCCAGTTCCTGTGCTACGTAAGTGAAGAGTGCCTTCGGGTTGCTGTCAGACATATCGCCAAAACTGCCGCTCGGGCCAAGGCGCACGGCGACGCGGTCGCTGCCCCACACCGAGATGACGGCTTGCGTCGCTTCCATCAGGAAGCGGGCACGGTTTTCGAATGAACCGCCGTAAATGTCGGTGCGCTTGTTGCTGCCGTCCTGCAGGAATTGATCGAACAGATAGCCATTGGCGGCGTGCAGTTCGACGCCGTCGAAGCCGGCCTGTTTGCCGCGAATCGCGGCCGTGCGGAAGCGCTCCACCAGTTCGGCGATTTCGGGGATGGTCAGCGCGCGGCTCGGCGTGTTCGGAATCCAGCCCGCTTCAGTGTAGGCAACGCCGCCATGCGGCACGGCGGAGGGCGCCACCGGCTGCCCGCCACCTGGTTGCAACTGGCTGTTGGACTGGCGCCCGGCGTGATACAGCTGCAGGAAGATGCGCCCGCCTTTGGCGTGCACGGCGTCCGTCACCTGTTTCCAACCGACGATCTGGCTGTCATCGTAGAGGCCGGGCGCACCGAGGTAGCCGTTGCCATTGGGTGCGGCGATGGTGGCTTCACCGATCAGGAAACCGCCTTCTGACGCGCGCTGCGCATAGTACTCGGCCATCAACGGGCCGGGCCGGGCGCCTTGTTCGGCACGCATGCGGGTGAGCGGTGCCAGCACGACGCGATGGGCAAATTGGTAAGGACCGACTTTGACTGCGGAATGAAGTTTGGACATGACTGCCTCGAGATTGGGTGGCTGGTGACGCTTGATCATCAGCGGGCTTTCGACCTTGAGGAGCAGTGTATGGACGAACGGGGATAAGAAAAATGGGCTAAGGTTCCGAATATATCGGACAATGTAGTCCGCAATCGGCTCGTTCGCTGCTGCAGAACGAGTCGCAGTTGGGTTTCGAACGCTCGCGTGCATCGCCCGCTGGCACAAATCGGCCTCAGGCCTCGGGATGCGGCAATGGATAGCCTCAGCGGTATTTCGGTGTTCGTGCAGGTGGCGGAAACCCGCAGCTTTACCGAGACGGGACGGCTGCTCGGCGTATCGTCTTCGGCGGTCGGCAAAAGTGTTGCGCGCACTGAGGAGCGCCTCGGCGTGCGGCTCTTTCACCGCAGCACGCGCAGCATCACGTTGACGGCCGAGGGGGCATTGTTCCTAGAACGGTGCAGGCGCGTCCTCGGCGAGCTCGAAGCGGCGGAAGCCGAACTGTCCGATGCCGCTGGCAGTCCGCGCGGCAGATTGCGGATCAGCACGCCGCAACTGTCCGAGCTGATCATGCCGGCGCTGGACGGCTTCATGCTGCAATACCCGGACATCGAACTCGACGTCGATCTGTCCGATCGCATGGTGGACATCATCGAAGAAGGCTTCGATGCGGTCATACGCACGGGCGAGCAGCACGACTCGAGGCTGGTGTCGCGGCGCCTCGGTTCCTGCGGTCAGGTGCTGGTCGCTTCGCCCGGCTATCTTGAGAAGTACGGCGTACCCAAGCATCCGTCCGAACTCGCTAAGCACGCCTGTCTGCTGCATAAATTCCCCGCGAGCGGCAAACTGGAACCTTGGCCGTTTCAGCTCGCTGCGTCGGAAGCGGAGCCGGAGTTGCCGCAAACCTTCGTCGCCAACACCATTGAAGTGCTGGGCTTTCTGGCGCTTCAGAACAAGGGGCTTGCCTTCGTGCCGACCTTCCTCGTGCGCGACGCGCTGGCGAGCGGTGCGTTACAGATCGTGCTCGACGATTTCATCGACCAGACCGTCACCTTCTGGATCTTGTGGCCGGCAAGCCGTTACGCTTCGCCGAAGCTGCGCGTCTTTATCGACTACGTCAGCCAGAATCTGCGGATTTGACCTGACAGGGGCGGCAAAGAATCGGATAAAAGTCTCGACACAGGACTGAAGTGTCCGAAATGATCGGAACCTCAGCCTGTTTATCTCCAATCTCCTGAACTCTACTATCGCCCTGTCGCTGCACAGATGGTCTGCCCAGCGTCAAACTGGAGAGTTCTTGTGAACAGTATCGTCAGTCGAGCTACAGGCTCCGGTAAAATCAGGGTCGGCGTCGTCGGGCTGGGCAACTGGTCGGAATATGGGCACCTGCCTTCGCTGCAACTGCTGCCGGAATATGAACTGACGGCCGTGTATAGCCGCAGCGCGGAAAAGGCGGCAGCGCTGGTCGCGCGTCATGGATTCAAATACGCCGCAGCCTCGTTGCAGGAACTGGTATCGCATCCGGAAGTCGATCTCGTGCTCGTGTTGACGCCCGCGTTCCAGCACGAAGAGGGCATCCGCGCGGCCATCGAGGCCGGCAAGGACGTCTACTGCGAATGGCCGCTGACGCCGAGTACAGCGTTGTCGAAGGAGTTGCTCGCGTTGGCCGACAAAGCAGGCGTGCGCACCATCGTGGGCCTGCAACGGCGCCTCAATCCAGGCTACCGCTATGTGCGCGATCTACTGGACCAGGGCGAAATCGGCGAAGTCCGTTCGGTGCGCCTGCATGTGAGTGTCGAGTACTTCCAGCGCGAACGGCCCGCTTCGCTGTATTTCACGATCCCCGAAAAGAATTTCTCCAGCCTGCTGTCGATCTACGGCGGCCACTTCCTGGATGCCTTGTTCACGACGATGGTTGGCTATCCTCAGAGCTTGTCCGCGCTGACTGTCAACCAGTTTAAGGAAGTCACGCTGGTTGAAACCGGAGAAACATTTCCGCATACGAGTGCCGACCAGGTCGTGCTGGCAGGGACTTTCGCCAATGGCGCCGTGCTGACGGTCCATATCGAGGCGGGGAAGCGCAATAACTTCGGTATGCAGCTCGACGTGACAGGCAGTAAGGGCGACCTGAAAATCTGGAACACCACCAGCTTCGGCGACGCCTTCAACCGCTTCGAAATCGCGCAGGGCGACCGGCAGCCGCTTACTCAACTGACGATTCCTGCGGAATATGACTGGCTGCCGCCAAGCGAACTTGGCGCGAGTGTGCTGGAATTGGCGAACCTGTACGCCGCCCATGCACGCGATGTCAAAACTGGTTCAACGCTTGCGCCCACTTTCGCGGATGCGATCCGGATGCATGAACTGATGGACCAGATCGCGGAATCGAATCGCACGGGCCAGCGTGTCCCGCTTTCGTTCAGCAGGCCTGGTTAAGCGGGGCAGCCGGCTCAGGCGCTGACGCCGGTTTCAGTCTTTGAGCGGCTCCGTCGTCCGTTTTCGCAAACTTCACTGAGGAAACACAATGTCTACCCATCCCGTTGTTCTGATCACTGGTGCGTTGACTGGAATTGGCCGCGCCACCGCGCTGGCTTTTGCCCGTGGAGGCGCCCATGTCGTCGTCTCCGGACGTCGCGCGGACCAAGGCCAGCAGCTGGCTGAAGAGCTTCGCACGCTCGGTGCAGAAGCCGAGTTCATCCAGTCCGATGTCCGGTTCGAAGACGAGGTACGCGACCTCGTCGACAAGACGGTTACGCGCTTTGGCCGGCTCGACGTCGCTGTCAACTCCGCGGGCACCGAAGGTCAGAACGGACCAGTAACGGAGCGCACGCCTGAGGGCTATGCAGCCGTCTTTGATACTAATGTGCTCGGCACGTTGCTCAGCATGAAGCACGAGATGCGCGTCATGCTGGCGCAGGGCAGTGGCAGCATCGTCAATATTTCATCGACGATGGGTTCACGCGGCGCGGCAAACGCCTCTCTTTACGTGGCAAGCAAGCACGCGGTGGAAGGTCTGACAAAGTCGGCGGCGATCGAGGGTGCCGCTTCAGGCGTGCGCGTCAACGCCATCGCTCCGGGTCCGGTCGAGACCGCGATGCTCGAACGGCTAACCGGCACCGCGGAGCGAAAAGCCGCTTTTCTCACGAACGTTCCGCTCAAGCGCGCGGGAACGCCCGAAGAGATCGCCGACGCGATCGTGTTCGTCGCGTCTGACAAGGCGAGCTTTATCACCGGCGAAATCATCAGGATCAACGGCGGAAAAACGGCCTCCTAAGGCTAGTTATTCATCACCAGACTGTTCTGTCCATGAACAAGGCGCTGATTCTTGATGTGTTCGAAAGACGCTTCAATAGGGCATGCGTTAATATCAACGACGTGGGGAAGCCCGCGGCATCATTCACGAGGTGAAACTTGTCCACTACACTCTTTGATAGCCTTCCCGCACCACTTAAAAGTGTGCAGACCCGCCCATTGTTTGTCATGCGACTCGACGTCAAGCCGATCGTTGTTGTCGGCGCTACCCCGGGACCTTTTCGTCGTGTGGGTATCGTCCCATCGGGGTCGTTCGAAGGCGACCGATTGTCCGGAAAAGTGCTGGATGGGGGCAGCGATTGGCAGGCCGTACGTAGCGACGGCAGTACTACGCTTGACGTACGCCTTCTTCTGCAGACTGACGACGATGCGACGATCACCATGTCGTACCGCGGCGTTCGCCATGGGCCAGCCGAAGTGATACAGCGACTCGAGAAAGGTGAGGTTGTTGATCCATCAAGCTACTACTTCCGGATCAACCCCATCTTCGAAGCGCCGCCCGGTCGATACGAGTGGCTGAACCGCATCATGGCTATTGGCACCGGCCATCGGTTCGCAAACGGACCCACGTACAGCGTGTTTGAAGTTCTGTGAGCTGAAGTCGCGACTGACCTCCGCAGCGTTGTTCGAACTAATGCGGGCCCTGGCGGCCATCAGTCAAGGTTTGTAGCCAGGGCCGTCTATCAAAGTCCAGTCTTCGACCGGGATGCGCGGCAAATCGACGATGTCGGAGGTGCGAACGTATGCGCTCGCGTGCATACGCCCCACTAGATGAAGCTTGTCCGTATCGATCCAGGCACGCTCGGCGTCAAGCACAGCTTCATCATCAACGTGCATGGCCAGTACTTCGCCGAGGACTTGAGAACGCATATCGCCGAGCGGAATGATCTGCATGAGCCTGCACTCGAACGCGACGCGGCTCTGCGCGATACGCGGTGTCTTGATGTGCTCGGATGGAGCGGGGATCAGTCCCGCCTTAGTGAATTCGTCGATCTCGGGGGGGAACTCGATGGCAGAAATGTTCATCTGTTCGAGATTTTCGTTACTCACCAGATTCACGACGAATTCCTGCTGCATCCGGATATTCTGCCCCGTGTCCTTTAGGTCGCTTACCGAACGGTGAAGAATGGAAAATCCCACAACGGCTGGCGCTTCGCCAAAGACGTTGAAGAATGAAAACGGCGCGGCGTTCAAGGTGCCGTCAGCGTTGAGTGTCGACACCCACGCGATAGGGCGTGGTACGACAGTCGCGCCGAGCAGCTTGTATCGTTGTTGTCGGTCCAGTTTTGCAAAATCAAAATGCATTTCAGCCTCAATTCAGTGATTTGTGTCGATACAGTATCGGAACGAATTGCAGTAGAAAACACACTGCGGTGAATTCACAATTCAGGTTGCGCCAACAAATTCACGTAGCTCAGTCGTTGTTCGCGCCGGGCGAATAGTAGGGTAGCATTCTGTTTTTGCGTATTTGGCGCAGCCGGTATACATCGGCTTGACGAGTTACTTCCCTAACCATGACTTTGCGTATGACTCCAAGCAAGCAGGAAATTCTTTCGGTCGCGGCCGAGTGCTTTATGGAGCAGGGCTACCATGCCACCAGTATCGACGACGTAGCGCGCCGACTCGGTGCAACCAAGGGGCGGGTCTATCACCATTACGCGTCGAAGATCGACTTGTTCTTCGATGTACACCGTGAAGGGATGGCAAGGCTGTTCGCCGCGGTCGAGCCCGCTCGCGAAACCGAAGGTGACGGCGCGACCGTTCTTGCGGCCATGCTTTACGCGCACGCGCTGGCAGTTCTCGAGAATCATACGTTTGAAAGCGTCGTCGCGCAGGGTGTGCAAATGCACCGGTTCGGCGCAACCACGCCCGGGCAGCGCTCGACACTTGACGAACTGATCGCGAGCCGGGACCACTTTGAAGCCTTGTTCAAGAATCAGGCGGCGATTGCGAAGAAAGATGGTTCGCTGGCGGACGTCGACATTTCCATTGCGGTCAAGACGATGCTCGGCGGCGTTCAATGGTCGCTCATATGGTATCGACCCAACGTCGATTCCTCGGCGCGCACACGCGCCAATCTCGCGAAGCAGATGGTCCGCACACTGATTGACGGTGTCCGGACGAGGGCAGCTTTGCAGCAGGATAAGCCTGAGCGACGGCCGTCTCGCGCAAAATAAGTCGGCCGCCGGCTAACCTCCTAGCGCGGGAAATCCGTGCGCTGACGTGCCTGCTATGCCGAGGGCGTGTGCATCCTGATGCCTCCTGTTTCTGCGTTTCAATGGCGACCACGTGACGCATCATCACCGCACAATCGGCCCGAAATTAGAAAAGATCTAACCATTTGGCCACTTGGCGCCGCGATTGTCTTGTTTGTACAAACAGTGAATTCGGAAGTTAAGTATTTACCCTAGATATCCGGTTCTCTACACTTTACGTATGGGCTGCGAACAAAAGTGTTCGCAGCAAACACCATCGAACCAGACAATCTTTGCAGGTAGTCATCATAAAATCGCTTATCAAAGTTGCGGCATTCGTCGCCGTGCTCGCTGCTCCAATCGTTTCGTTTGCGCAGTCTAGTGAACCTGTTAGCCGCGCGCAGGTTCGTGCCGAACTAATTCAGGTTGAGAAGGCAGGTTACAACCCCGGTGACTGGATTCACCACCCGGAAAATATCCAGGCGGCTGAAGCGCGTGTTGCTGCGCAAAACGGCACAGTGCAAGCCGACCACGCCGGCTATGGGGAAGGCGCTACTGGCTCTTCGGAGTCGGGTCGACGGGGTGATATGACCGAGAGTACCTACTCGCCGCCGGTTTCTGTCGTCCGTTAATTGACTGGCAGATTGGGGCGACATGTCGCCCCGTTTGCACTTCCTTTCAAAGTCTCCCGCGTCGTGAATTCACAGGGCAGCAGGATCGGTCATTCAACCGCTCTTGGTCGAGGCGAGGAGAATTCGCCTCCGACGAGAGGCATCGCCCCATCGACAGTTGCTTTGCGTTCTGCATAAGCACTTCACCGCAAAGAAAACAACGCGGCTGCACAGCCCAGCCGGCTTTGACGAGACATCGGTTGCGGCGCTCAAAGCTTGGCTTTGCAAGTGCCGGCACTCCCGGCAGTTTGTCGACTCGACTTGAATGATGAGAGGCAAACCAGTGATTCTCGACATGAGATCAATATTCCTGATCCGTTCCATCAGCCAACATCGTAGCTAAGCAAACGTCTAGGTCATAAGATCAGTAATCGAAATCTGATGCCAGCTATCGAGCGACGCACAGGTTTACGGACTGGAGCAGCTAAAAATGACCTATCGTCTTCTTGTCGATGGCGAACTTGTCGCGGGCGCAGAGACGCTCGACGTCATCAATCCCGCCACGGGTAGGGTATTTGCCACCGCGCCCCGCGCGGATATGCCCCAGGCTGAGCAAGCAGTTGCTGCTGCGAAACGTGCTTTCCAAGTCTGGTCGAAACTCAGCTTCCCACAACGTCGAGCATATCTTGATCAGTTCGCTGATGGGATCGAGGAGCGCTTTGACGAATTTTCGCGCGTTTTGACGCAGGAGCAGGGCAAGCCACTTGAAGAGGCGAAGTTCGAAGTTGGCGGGGCTGTCGCTGCGCTGCGCTACTTCGCGTCTCTTAAACTGGAGTTCCGCGTGCTGCGCGAGACCCGGAAGGAACGCATCATTGAGCAGCGGTATCCGCAGGGTGTGATAGTGGCGATCAACCCGTGGAATTTCCCGCTCATTCTGCTGATGCAGAAGTTGGGGCCGGCGTTGATCACTGGCAACGCAGTAATCGCGAAGCCTGCACCTACCACACCGCTCACTACACTCATGCTGGGAGAGGTTGCATCAACGGCATTGCCGGCTGGTGTGTTCCAGACTATCGTAGACCAGAATGACTTGGGACCATTCCTAACCAGTCATCCAGACGTTGCTCACGTGAGCTTCACTGGCTCGACGCCGACCGGGAAGAAGGTGTTGCACAGCCTCGCGGATACATTAAAGCGCTTTACCCTCGAACTCGGTGGCAACGACGCTGCAATCATTCTCGACGACGCGGATCTCGACAAGGTCGCGCCAAAGGTGTACCGATCGGCAACAGTCAACGCAGGTCAGGTTTGCTTTGCTACCAAACGAGTCTATGCCCCGCGCGCGATGGTTGATGCGCTGTGTAACGCGCTTGCCCGCCTGGCAGGCGAGTCCAAGGTCGGGGACGGTCTCGAAGACGATACGACGATTGGCCCGATCCAGAATCGAGCTCAGTACGAAAAAGTGCTTGCCTTTATCGAAGATGCGCGGACCAACGGAACGATCGTCGCTGGCGGCGAACCGATCGCAGGCGATGGCTATTTCATTGCACCGACAATCGTGCGCGATTTGCCGGACAACGCGCGCCTTGTGCGGGAAGAGCAGTTCGGACCGATTCTGCCAGTGCTTGCCTACGACGATATCGATGAAGTGATTGCACGCGTTAACGATAGCGATTATGGCCTCGGCGGAACGGTGTGGACCTCAAACCCGCAGCGAGGTATTGAGATCGCTTCGCGCATTGAGACCGGCACAGTCTGGGTCAACCAGCATCTGGCGCTGCCTTTCGATGTGCCGTTTGGAGGTGCCAAGCAGTCTGGCATTGGTCGTCAGCAAGGCGTCGAGGGATTGGAAGACTTTACCCAGATCCGAATAATCAACGCCGCACTCGTCTGATTAACCGGCAACCGGCGGTGCGTGTACGGATCGCTCCTTCGATCCTTGATGCCGACAGACAGAATACAGACGCAAAGAAACCTACTTACACCCGGGCGTGGACCCGGGTGCGCCGCTTGATCGCGCGGTGACTCTGTTTCACAGTGTTGTTCGGAAACTTTACCTGGCTGATCTTGATAAGTGTTCCGCGCTCGGCTGTTATGGCTTCGAGCGCGGTAGCCAATTTGCAACAGAACTGAGCCTTGCGAATCAGAACAGCTGTTGAAGGCCAGCCATCACACCCAACTGTCCTTCTCCGCGAGGCGGCGTAGTGCCGCCCGCGCCGGAAACCGCATAGGCGGCGTGCGCACTGTTGCTGAGATAGGCCGACTGCAAATAGACGGCCGTGCGCTTGGAGAGGTGATAGGTGCCACGCAACGTGACCATGGTGGCGCGCGCGTCCTGAACGTGATTGATGATCCGGAACGCCTCGCCGTCGAGCATGAACGCAGGTGTTGCCTGCCACGACGCGCCGACAGAATAGATATTGGAACGCACATCGGGCCCTGCCGCCACGGTCGTCACGCTACGCCCTACAAACCCGGCGGAGACCTTAACGGAACCCAGCACGGCGTACGTGCCTAACCACGTATGAGTGTCCTTGTCGGCACTGCTGGTGAGCGGAAAAGCCGCATTCCCGTCATAAAAAATTGCCGAGGCATTGGTGCCGCCGCGCTGTTCGTCGTATGCTCCTGCAACGCCGAACCACGAGGTGTCGTATTTCACCATGCCAGACCATTGTCGACACTGAGTCGGCTGTCCGGGTACGGATCCCGCACAGGTGCCCTGCCCAGGCGTATTGCCTGTGCCCGTCGAGTCACGACCGAACGAATAGGTGGCGCCGAGGGTGAGCCCATGGAACTTTCCGCGATAGGAAACCGTATTGTCGCTTCGATCGGATGCGAGGTAAGGATCAAGGGCCGCCATCCCGTAGATATCCGGTCCAAGGATGTCACTGTCCGCCATCGCCCAAAGCAACATGGTGTATTGACGCCCGAAGGACAGCAAGCCATACGGCGAGTTGATTCCGACCCATGCCTGGCGACCGAACAGCCGACCGCCTTGCCCTAAACTTCCGTTCGGCATGTTGATGCCGCTTTCCAGCACGAACTGGGCTGACAGTCCGCCACCCAGATCTTCATTGCCACGAAAGCCCCACCGCGACGGCAATTCGCCAGTGATACCTGGCATGCGAAGCACGCTATTGCCGTTGGCATTGGCGTGCGTGACGTATTCCACGCCGGTGTCGACGATGCCGTACAGCGAAACGCTGCTCTGTGCATATGCTGTAGCTGCTGCGAGAGAAAACCCTAAACCGAACCCAGCGGATATCAGATTCCGAAATTTCACGAAAATCTCCTAATTTTTTCAATATGCTTTTGCAAGCAATATAAATACGGGATGCTAAGTTTTATTCCGAAATTTCTATTCTGCAGACGGAATAATTCATTCAGGGTAAAGATCGCTTTGTCAGCGCTACCCAAATTTTCGTACCGTTTCAGGTTACCAATCTGATGTAGGCAATCCTCCGCCAGACACTTGTCGTGAACGCCAGCCGGCCGGGAGGTCAGGCGGACCAAGCCACTCGCCGGCCTGTGCGCACAGTTGCAAGCTTGATTGCGTGAATATTGTTGTATTTCGGCCAGCAGGAATGCCGCGAATTTCGCTAATAATTTGGTTTTGAATCTTCGTTTAAGTCTCTTTTCCGCGCGCTAACTCAAGCGACCCTTTCGAGCCGCAAATGACCCTGAGGACGTCCATCTTTTAGCATCAGTGACCCGAGGAAGAACAAACCTTCGACACAGCAGATGAACGCAAACGCTGCATGAAAGTCTCCGCGGTAAATGTCGACGAGCCATGCGAATATCGTCGTTGCCGCTGTTGCGATGACATAGCTAACCGACCAGAAGATGCTGAAACGGACGGAGACGCGAGCCCAAGTCATTCCGGGTTGATCCTGTCCGAGTGTGAATACCGTGGCCAACGGCAGAATCAAAAAGATGCCCAGCATAATCGCACTAAGGAATACGATTGTCGGGTTCTTCGAGAAGCTCAGGAGGCAGGCGAAGAGTGCCTGGAATGCGCCACTTATCCGGAGTAGTCGCATTCTGTCACGCACCCGACTGGCTACGACCATGCCTGCTATGCCTCCGCCGAGTCCAGACAACAAGACGGTATGCGTCTCGTTGATGCCTGCGGCAGGGTAAAACGTGAACATGACGATGTAAAACGAGAGCATTCCCGAATAGATCGTTGCCAGCTTCCACGTGAACGGATCACGCAGGCCCTTGCTGAACGGATAGTGCTCATCTTTCACAGCTACATCGTCAGCTTTGACGGGACCTGCTTGACCGAATATCAGCCACAGGAGTGTCAGAAGTACGCTGGCAAAAGATATGGCAGTCAGTACATGCCCCCAACTTCCCAGCACGGAAACCGCGGGCTGAAGCAGGAACATGGTCAGGACGGCACCCAGATTGAAAGTGATGTTGTTCAGGCCGTTCACCGCGGGGCGTTCCGAGGGGGCGAACCAACTGACCACGATGGGGTTGAAGTAAACGATCATGAGTGCTCCACCAAGGCCCATCAGAAAACGAGATGCAATCAGCAAACTGAAGTTCGTCACAAGGGGCGTGCAGATCCCGAAGCAGACTAGCAATCCCGCTAAGAGCACAGCGCGGCGTAATCCGATCTTTCCGACAATCGCCGCCGCAATCGCTGTTCCGACAATCTTTGCAATCGTGACCGCGGTACTGAGACTACTTGCCTGCGTCAGACTGTGGATTCCCACCTGTTTCATGATGTCCTGCATGAAGGTGGACGCACCGACCCACGACATAGCAAATGTCAGGTAGCTGAAGAAAATAATTGCCTCGATGAGGTACTTCTTTTTCACCGTTGTCTCCAGTAATTTTTGTTTAGTACTTTTCGATATCTTCGATGCTGGACGTTATCGCCCCCCTCCTGGCAGGCGCAATATCCACCTGCACCGACAGGGACTGAGGTGCGGATTCACCGATCACCCAGTTCCTGACTTCAAGATTCGTTGACTCATTCATCGTAAGTCCCGATTGGGGAGCGGCCCGTGACGTCACGCTCAGGTGTGAATCTAAGGCCGGTCGAGGCCATCCTGCAGCGACATACAGTGATGGACCGCATTAGGAATACTGATACAGGTGGTCAGCAGGGCGATCGATAACTCCTCTCCAGACTGGCGGCGCCATCCTGTCACCCAAGCAGAGTCAGGGCTTGAGGCTAGTCGGACCACGCCCGTCCCGCGAAATACAAACGACTACGACGGGTGAGCAATCGCCAGTGGTATAGGGGTAAATCGGGATAGGTAAGCTTTTCCTGCGACGAAAAACAATTGAGCGCCTCTGGGAATGAAGGCGACCAAGTTTTGCTCTCTTTACATGCAATGAGGATTGCACTTCATCGGACCGGGCAGATTGAGCGCCGCTTGACCAGAGGGATTGGCGACGACGCAAGTAGTTCTTGCAGGAAATAAACATACCGAGTAGTATGTTTTCCATCGGCTGACGAATCCGATGTCGTGGCAGCGGCAATGATACGGTGATGAGGGATTGAGCACTGGTGCCAAGCCCGGCTAGTCGAAGAAGTGGTGAACAGATTTCGCGATCTTTACTGGACTGGTGAGGTTGAATCATGCGGGTACTGCTTACGGGCGCGGCGGGATTTCTCGGCAGGGCCCTAACCAAGGCGCTGCTGACCACGGGACATTTGACCTTTCCCAGCCGAGGCGACAGCGCCATAACAGAACTTATCCTCGTCGATCGAGTGTCAACGCCCGCGCCAGTTTCACCAGATTCACCGATACGGGTGCGCGTACTTACAGGCGATCTGGCCGATGCTGGTTTCGTCGACCATCTGGCGTCGCTCGACAGTGACAGCATCTTTCACCTCGCCGCTAGTCTTACTCTGGACGCCGAGCGCGATATGGCGTCTGCCTACCTGATCAACGTCGAGTCGCTGCGGCGTCTGGTCGAAAGCTCGACCACGTCAACTAAATTCGTGTTCGCCAGTTCGATCGCGGTGTTCGGTGGGGACCTGCCTGCATCCGTTGACGACTCGCTTCGGTCTGAGCCGGATACGACCTACGGTGTGCATAAGGCAATTGCCGAACTGATGGTCGCCGACTACAGCCGTAAGGGCAGAATTGACGGCCGAGGTCTGCGTTTGCCCATTGTTCTGATCCGCGATGGCGCACCCACACCGGCCGTTTCCGATCGGATTGCGGCGATCGTCCGGGAGCCATTGATGGGGAGGGACGTCGTGTCGCCGCTTGCTCCGGGCACGCGGTTTCCTGTTGCTTCGGCGCAGGCCGTGGCTGCTGCGTTAATCGCGCTGCATAACCTCCCTGCAGACGTTCTGCCGCATGGACGCGTGATGAATCTGCCCGCGCTTACGGTAAGCGTGGCCGATATGGTCGCGGCGGTTGAGCGACGGCGCAGTGGCGCCGCAGTAGGCCGCATTCGTTTCGATGTGGATAGCGAACTTCAGCGCATCGTTGATAGTTGGCCCAAGGAATTCACGTCGGCGAATGCAATCCGACTCGGTCTGTGCGCCGATGCTAATTTCGAGTCTATCGTGGAAAGCTATCTCGCGCGTCTGGCTTAAGGGAATCGTGGGCGGAGCAAGCGAAGCTCGATCAAGGTTATATGCTTTAACGAAGATAAGTAATACTACGTATTATCTGAGAAAGTGTGGGAGTCGATGATCCGCTCCGGAGGATCTTGTCCCGCACAGTGAGTAATTTTGTCTATTCATTAGGTAAGGCCATGAAATCTGTCATGAAAAATCCGTCTAATTCCTCGATCCCTCTCGATCAACTGCCCGTCTGCATCATTGGTGCCGGGTCTTCGGGCGTTACGGCCGCAAAATCGCTAAAGGAGAGGGGCGTCGCATTCGAATGCTTCGAGATCGGCTCGAATATCGGTGGCATGTGGCGATATGAGAACGACAACGGGCTTTCGTCCGCGTACCGCAGTTTGCATATTGACACGAGCCGCAATAACCTCGGCTACTCCGACTATCCCATTCCGGATCATTATCCGGATTTCCTCTCCCACTTTGAGGTTCTTGACTATCTGGAAGACTACGCAGAGCACTTCGGCGTACGGCCTCATATCCGGTTCAATTCTCGCGTGGATAAAGTCGAACAGGAATCTGACGGGAACTGGCGGGTAACGCTGGAGAGCGGGGAATCCAAGCGTTATCGTGCGGTGATCGTCGCCAATGGTCACCTCTGGGATCCGCGCTGGGGCGACTTCAAAGGCGACTTCGAGGGCGAACAGACCCATTCACACCATTATCGGACAGCCGATCCATTCAAAGGCAAGAACGTGCTTGTCGTTGGCATCGGAAATTCGGCGGTTGATGTCGCAGTCGACTTGTGCAAAAGCGCCGCAAGCACGTTGTTGTCGACACGGCGCAGCGCGTGGATCATGCCGAAGTACATCATGGGCATTCCGACCGACCGTTGGTCTACGCTTTTCTCACGACGCTTGCGTCTACCGACACGCGTCTCGCGCACGTTGGTTCGTTGGCTCGCCTTTATGGTGACGGGGGATCAGGCCCGATTCGGCGTTCCTCGTCCCAAACATGCGGTCTGGCGGGAGCATGCCACGCTCAGCCAGGAATTGCTGCCTTTTTGCGGCCATGGCTGGATTCGCGTGAAGCCCAATATCAAGGTATTGGACGGAACACATGTCATCTTTGAAGATGGCAGCAGAGAACCTGTCGACGTAATCATCCACGCAACTGGGTATCGAGCCAGCTTTCCGTTCCTGGACCGCACCGTTTTCGAAGTGGCCGATGGGCAGGTCGAACTCTACCGACGCATGGTGGCACCGTCCCGTCCCGGTCTCTATATGTTGGGGCTCGTCCAGCCAATCGGACCGACCATCCCGTTGGTGGAAATTCAGGCGCGTTGGCTCGCGTCCGTACTGGCCGGGGACACAGTTTTGCCCGGCGAGCACGAGATGAAAAAGGAAATTCGCGCGCATCAGGCTGAGATCAGCCGTCGCTATGTCGGTTCTGCCCGCTACACCCTGGAGGTCGATTACCGGAGCTACGCGAAACAACTGTTCGGCGATATTGCGAACGGACGAGCTGCGGCGTGACATCAGCGAAAGCACAGGCCCGAAGCGACTTTTATCATCAGCTCGCTGAGCAGAGGGAATGCATCCAGCGCCAACTATCCGGATCCACGAAGCAATATTCGATGGATTAGAGGAGGATATAGATGGACCGCCTGCAGGCAATGAAGGTTTTCACGAGGGTGGTGGAAACCAGCAGTTTTTCGCGCGCAGCGGAGGCGCTGGATTTACCGCGTGCATCGGTTAGCACAATCATCCAAAACCTCGAGACGTACCTCAAAGTGCGTCTCTTGCAGCGTACAACGCGGCAGGTGAGGTTGACGTCAGATGGGGCCGCTTACTACGAGCGGTGCGTGAGCATCCTCGCGGACGTAGAGGAGACAGAAAGTTCGTTGTTAAACTCCTTCGCTTCTCCGCGCGGCAAACTGCGGGTCGACATACCTGTGGCGCTGGGAAAGCTGATTGTGATGCCCAGACTTTTTGAATTCCATGCACGCTACCCGGACATCGAGTTAATGGTCGGCTTCGGAGACAAGCGGGCCGATCTGATTCAGGGCGGCGTCGATTGTGTGATTCGCATCGGCACGCTGCAGGACTCAAGTTTGGTAGCACGCCGCATTGGCATCTTTGAACGTGTAACGGTGGCGAGTCCGGCATATTTGCGGCTCAAAGGCACGCCTCAAACGCTCAAGGACCTGAACGACCACGTTGCGGTGAATTATTTCCTCGGTCGAACGGGGCGCATGATGGACATGACCTTTGTGGTGGATAGCCAGACCGTCGGGGTGAAGATGCGCGGTAATGTTGCGGTCAACGATGCGGAAGCATATGTTACGTGCGGTCTGAATGGCGTGGGCCTTTTGCAGGCGCCGCGCTTTATGGCGCTGCCGCATTTGCATTCAGGCGAACTGGTCGAAGTGCTGTCGCAATGGAAGCCGTCGCCGATGCCTATCTCGGCGGTCTATCCCCACAATCGGCATCTGTCCCCGACCCTTCGCGTGCTCGTCGACTGGCTGAGCGGGCTGTTCGCAGAGTACCCGCTGTTCTCTGGCCGGCAGGATGCGGAAGAACAGTGCTTACCAACTGTCACATCGACATCGTTCACCCGACGCACCATCGGCAAGCCAACTGAAGCAATCGTGATATCACGGTAGCCAGACGATCTACTATCCCGCAATCACTGGGTGGTTCGCGATAGCCAACTTCAAGTAGAACCTCACGCTTCACGCACAGCCGCGATCAGATCAGAAACGCTGATTTGGCGCATCAGGCGATATCGCACCTCGGCCTGCCATGACCTTCTATATTGGTAGCTGCGTTGTCCTGCAACGGCCACATTTCTGTTGTGTTCTGAACAGGGCGATGGCAAGTCTGTAGAAACAGCGCGTGATTTTATGCGCGACCACGAAATCAATTAAAGGAAAGGGCGAGCTGTGGCGCCTTGGCTCAACGAGCGGAGTATGTGAATTTCGCTCAAGGTGCAGCGCCGTGACCGGTTGACGTTGTGATTGTTGCGAGCGACTACACGCCGGCGCCTGGCATTCACATCGATTCTATGCGTGAGTCGCAAGCGACTCAATTCACTAGCCGTGCGATTTGGACGACACGCTATTGTCGCCTAAGTCGTGCATCACATCCTGGAAGCCAAGCAATGAAGAACGCGACGGCGAAAGACTTAATGCTTAATTCGGAGATTCCCATGGAGACGATTCAAGAGTGCCAATTATTTCACCCCTATCTGTTGAATGACCAGCAGCTTCTGAATCGCGTGGTCATGGCGCCGCTTACACGAGCTCGGGCCGAGAACACGGGCTTGGTACCGACAGAGTTGCATGCCGAGTACTATGCCCAGCGCGCGGGTGAGGGCTCTGCTGGCGCAATTATCACTGAGGGAACCTGGGTCAGTCCGCAGGCGGTAGGTTGGGCGGATGTTCCAGGTATCTATACCGAAGAGCAGGTTCGCGGATGGCGCCTCGTCACGGATGCGGTTCATCGAAAAGGAGCGAAAATCTTCGTTCAGCTTTGGCACACAGGCGCGACTTCGCATCCGGATTTCTTTGGCGGCCAGCCTCCGCTTGCTCCGTCTGCCGTCAACCCTCGTCTTCAAAGCCCCACGGCATCGGGCCGCAAGGATACGGTAGAACCTCGCGCAATGAGCACCGAGCAGATCAAGACGACAGTCAAGGATTTCCAGAGGGCGGCGCAACACGCAATCGATGCAGGGTTCGATGGAGTACAGATTCAGGCAGGGTACGTTTACCTGTTCAATCAATTTCTTAACCCGCTGACCAATCACCGGGAAGATGAATACGGCGGGTCAGTTGAAAACAGGGCGAGATTTCTCTTCGAAGTACTCGATGCACTGTCCGCTGTGATGAATACCGGCCGTATCGGGGTAAAGACAGGTCCGATAACAGGGGAGTTAGGGAAATTCGTCTCGACTGACCAGACGCTGCCTACCTCCGATTACGTTATCAACCGCCTCAACGACTACAAGCTGAACCACTTGCTGCTCATGAGCGCAATGAGCGACCTCTCCACCACGCCAGTGGCTCATTTGCAGGGCGATGCAATCTACCGGCACTACCGGAAAATATACAAGGGAAATCTGATTGCGAACGTTGGGTTCGATTTTGAGCGGGCAAACAGGGTCCTCGCGGAGGATCTTGCCGATCTGGTTGCTTTCGGACGAGCGTTTATTGCAAATCCAGACTTGACTACTCGCTTCCAGAAGGGGCTGAAAATCGATCAATCGAACCCGGCAAGTCACTACGGCGGGGGCTCTGTGGGGTACACCGACTATAGACCGGCTGCTTGAAGCAGTGATTGCGGTTTGACCTCAACACTCGGGTGGCCATGCCCGGGTGTTGAGTTTTTTTTGACTCCACTGCTCCGAAGTGAGTACAGGTTGACAGGTCTCAATATCTTAGCCAAACACGTCTGTCCCGCCCCGGTTATTCAATCGCCTTTCCCATCTCCTCGACCACCTTTTTGGCGTCCCCAAAGACCATCATGGTTTTGTCCATGTAGAACAGGTCGTTGTCCAGCCCAGCGTAGCCTGCGGCCATTGAGCGCTTGTTGACGATCACGGTTTTGGCTTTGTACGCCTCGAGAATCGGCATGCCGTAAATCGGGCTGCCCTTGTTGTGCGCAGCCGGATTCACCACGTCGTTGGCCCCGAGGATGATCGCGACATCAGCTTGGCCGAAATCGCCGTTGATGTCCTCCATTTCGAATACCTGGTCATAAGGTACTTCGGCTTCGGCCAGCAGCACGTTCATGTGTCCTGGCATACGCCCAGCCACCGGGTGAATCGCGTACTTCACAGTTATCCCCTTTTCAGTGAGTTTCGTTGCCAGTTCTTTGACGGCGTGCTGTGCGCGGGCGACAGCCAGCCCATAGCCGGGCACAATAACCACAGTTTCAGCGTTGCTTAGTACGAAGGCAGCGTCGTCCGCACTGCCGCTTTTGACGTTACGCTGCTGTTGTGCGCCAAGGGCCTGTGTGCCGACCTCTCCGCCAAACCCGCCGAGGATGACGTTGAAGAACGAGCGGTTCATCGCTTTACACATGATGTAGCTGAGGATCGCGCCGGAGCTCCCCACCAGGGAACCCGCAATGATCAACATGGCATTGTTCAGACTGAAGCCGATGCCCGCGGCGGCCCAGCCTGAATAGCTATTGAGCATCGACACGACGACAGGCATGTCGGCGCCGCCGATCGGGATGATGAGCAATACGCCGAGCGCGAAGCCCAGCATGATCACCAACATGACGTCCATCCAGCTTTGGGTGTGCCAGAACGCGAAGCAGAAGACAGCGGCGATGATTCCAAGTATCAGATTCAGTGGGTGCTGGCCGGCGAACTGCACGGGTGCACCCTGGAACAGTCGAAATTTGTAGCGGCCCGAAAGCTTGCCGAACGCGATGACCGATCCGCTAAATGTAACTGCTCCGATGAAGGCACCCAGCGCGAGTTCAACGCGGTTGCCGCCTGGAATAGCTTCGCCGTGGCCGACGATGTGGAAGGCCCACGGCTCGGCGACGGCCGCCACCGCGATGAACACCGCGGCCAGTCCGATCATGCTGTGCATGAACGCTACCAGTTCGGGCATTTTGGCCATTTCAACGCGGCGCGCCATGATGGCGCCCGCGGTGCCGCCGACGAGGAGTCCAAGCAGAACCCACGCCACACCAACGATGTGACCGCCCGCAATCTGGACGATCAGTGCTGCAGTTGTGAGTGTGGCCACCGCCATTCCGCTCATCCCGAAGAGATTGCCGCGAATGGAGGTGGTCGGATGGCTCAATCCCTTGAGAGCCTGGATGAAGCAGACGCTGGCAATCAGATACATAAGCGTGACGAGATTCATGCTCATAATTGGTTTTCCTTCAGGCTTGTCGCCGCACGCATTTCGTTAGTCGACAGATCAAGACTGGACGTGCGTTCGAACTGCAGGCAGGCGTTCATGCTTTTTTTCCTTCGGTCCGAGTGGTAGGCTTCCTGTCTTTCTTCTTGAACATCTCGAGCATGCGCCGGGTGACCAGGAAGCCGCCGAAGATATTTACGGCAGCCAGCGTTACGGCGAGCACGCCCATGGTCTTTCCCAGGTAGGTTTCGGTTAGCGCTGCTGCGAGCATGGCGCCAACGATGACGATGGCTGAGATGGCGTTGGTCACGGCCATCAGGGGCGTGTGCAACGCCGGCGTGACGGTCCACACCACGTGATAGCCTACGTAGATGGCCAGCACGAAGATGATCAGATTAATAACTGTGTGATTGACGATGTCCATGATCTATTTCTTCCTCACTTCACCGTTATGCGTTACGAGGCAGGCCGCCACAATGTCGTCTTCCAAGTCGATCCTGAAGTCGCCTTTGTCGGGGCAAATGAGTTTGAAAAAGTCCAGTACGTTGCGTGCGTACAGGCTACTGGCGTCGGCGGCTACCAATGCCGGCAGATTGGTTTCACCCACGAGCGTGACGCCATGTTTGACAACTGTCTTGCCGGGCTCGGTTAGCGGGCAATTGCCGCCTTGCGGTGCCGCGAGATCGACGATCACCGAACCGGGCTTCATTGCCATCACCATCTCCTCCGTAATCAGCCGGGGCGCGGGACGGCCCGGGATCAGGGCGGTCGAAATGACCACGTCGGCCATCGCGACGCGTCGCGCGACCTCGAGTTTCTGACGATCCAGCCAACTTTGGGGCATGGGGCGGGCATAGCCGCCGACGCCTTCCGCGGCAGCCTGTTCTTCAGGCGTTTCGTAGGGGACGTCGATGAATTTCGCGCCTAACGATTCGACTTGCTCCTTGACACTCGGGCGCACGTCGCTCGCTTCGATGACGGCGCCCAAGCGCTTCGCGGTGGCGATGGCTTGCAGACCTGCCACGCCGACGCCCAGAATGACGACGCGTGCGGCCTTGATGGTACCGGCAGCGGTCATGAGCATCGGGAACAGGCGCTGGTACTTCTCGGCGGCGATCATGACCGCCTTATAGCCGGCAATGTTGGCCTGCGATGAGAGAACGTCCATGCTCTGTGCACGAGTTGTGCGCGGCGCCGCCTCGAGCGCAAAGCCGGTCAGGCCGGCGGCCGCCAGACGTTGCAGTCCGACTGGGTCGAAGGCATTGAGCAGGCCGATGACTACCGCGTCACGTCGCATCAGCGCGGTTTCGCTATCGACGGGCGCGCGAACCTTTAGCACGATGTCCGCGCTGAAAGCACCGGCCAAATCGGTGATCTCCGCGCCAGCCGCCTCGTAGGCCGCGTCGGTGACACTGGCAGCAACGCCAGCGCCAGTTTGAACACGCACCGTGTGGCCTTGATCAACGAGCTTTCTAGCTGTCTCCGCAGTGACCGCAACACGGGCTTCGTCCGGTGCGGTTTCGGTGGGAACCCCTAATATCACGCTTTAGCTCCTTGACAATCTGATGCATTCACATTGGAACGGCATACAAGCGCTAATGCGCCGCCGTGACATGTCGTTGCCGGCATGGCGTCCTCTTGACTATGGTGTGGGTAAGAAGCTGAAGCCTGCGGACGCTGCAAAGCGCCGCAAGGCGTGGGAGATCAGTGGTCTGATTCGCGTTATCGGTGCGTGGGTACGCTACGCGACGGCGTCCTCGCCGGTGTACTTCGGGTTGCTCAACCAGCGATCGAGATGATCGACGGTATCGCCGTAGAAGGTTCGGTACAGACTGTTTGAAACATACCCGATGTGCGGCGTAGCCAACACGTTACTCAATGACCGGTACGGATGCGCCTTCGCCAGTGGCTCTTCGTCGAACACGTCCAACGCCGCACCGGCTATCCGGTTTGTGGCTAGCGCATCGATCAGGTCTGCCTCGCGAACAATGGGGCCGCGCGATGGGTTGATCAGCCGCGCGGTCGGCTTCATCAAGGCGATCTCTTCTGCGCCAACCAGCCCCCGTGTTCTATCGCTCAGGATCAGGTGTATGGAAAGGATGTCGGCCCTTCGAAAGAGTTCATCCTTAGAAACGTAGCTGACTTGAGCCGCCGCCGCCTTCTCGGGCGTGAGGTTCTGACTCCATGCGATTACCTGCATGCCAAATGATCGACCGATCGCTGCAACGCTAGTACCGATATTTCCGAGCCCGAGGATCGCTAGCGTCTTACCGTACAGATCCTCTCCCACTTTGGTCTGCCACTCACCCTTACGAAGGGACGAGGACTCTGCGACGAGATGGCGGGTGCTTGCCAGAATGAGGGCCCACGTCAGTTCAACAGTGGGAGTCGAGGCATAGCCGGTGTTGACAACTGTGATGCCCCGTTCCTTCGCGGCCTCCATGTCGATGGAGCGATTTCGGGGCGCGGTCGATGCAATGAGCCTCAGGCGCGGCAAATTCTCAATGATCGAGCGCGGCAACGGCGTGCGTTCACGCATGACGCAGAGGACGTCGAATGGGGCAAGACGCTCTATAAGGGCCTGAGAATCGGAGATGTTGTCATAGAAGACGGTGATCTCCGCTCTGTCGCGAAGGCGGGACCAGTCGGCCATCTCCAAGGCGACGCCCTGATAGTCGTCCAGGACTGCAATTTTAACGAGCTCACCGGTGCGCGCCACTTTTTCTCCTTGAGTGCTATGTACATTGAGCAGGCTATTCGACTGTCTATCCAGAACGACGTGTTGGCCGGAAACCTGATTCCAATAGTGGGTATTTTGTATCGGAAGTCAGATTTCCCGCCAACCGCATTTCATATGCTGTCGTCGATGGAAATGTCAGCAAGTGTTCATCGGCTTAGAAAAAGGCGATATCAACACATGCTGCGTTGAAGCCGAGATTATTTTAAAGCCGCCAAGGCTTCGGCCACGGCGGAGTCCCCGGCGAGGATGGATTTCTTGATTTCTTGCAAAACGGGACCACCTACCTCGCTTTGCTTCTTGATTTCAAGCCATTCCGGATCCGCCAGGAACGCGGCCCATGCAGCGACACGCGCGGGTTCGCTTTCGAAACTCAGGACATACCAAAGCTGCCGCGGATCTTCTACCGGATTCGTTGCGAAGACGAGTGTGAGGCCATGTTTCTCGAAGAGCGGTAGCGTCTTCAGGAAGCGCTCGCGCATGATCGACTCTTTTTCGGGGTTCGGGGTGTATTGACGCAGTTCGTAGATCATTGATGTGTCCGCCTGGTTGATGGATATTGAAAGATAACGGTCCGGCTCAGGCGGAGGCAAACGAGTTATTCAGATGGGGGTGATCACGCTTTTTGATGTGGGTGGATTATCGTCATCGTCAATATTTTGCCCCTTTTGTGCTATCAAGATTCCTGATTGCCTACATCAATCGATATCGCCGACGAACTGAGTTGCTCCGACTATGCTTGCATCTCCTCAAGATAAAGGCCCATTCGGAGTAACCTATGACAAGTCCATTCGATGCAGCCGTTCGCGACGAGCGCGCGCTAACCTCTGCTCTTGAAACAGCAGATTTCGCCCCGGCGCTGATGACGCTGGTCTATCTGACTGGAGACTTCACACTTCTTGACGAAGTGTCACCCCACATCAAGGGCGCCTGGAGTTTTCTGGAGTCTGTTCCGGAACCGTTGAAGAAGAAGGTTCGCACGCGGTTGGTGACAGCGCTCAAGGAGTTTGCCGCAGAGGGCGCTCAGCTGCCGCCTCTGCCAGATCCCAAGTCTTTGCGCCGCATGATGAGCGCCAGTGTAGGCGCCGAGGTCCCGGAGGAGTACGTTCCGCTCTTCGTTGAAGAACTGCGTCTGGGCAATGTCGATACACGCGCGCTCCAGTGGCGAAGCGATCCGGGGTCGTTCCGGCGTGACGCATTCAAGGTTGTAATCGTGGGCGCTGGCTTGTCGGGCGTATGCGCAGGTATTCGGCTCAAGGAAGCCGGCATTCCCTTCGTCATCCTGGAGCGTAATACGGGCGTTGGCGGCACCTGGTTCGAGAACCACTACCCGGGAGCGGGCGTCGACACGCCGAATCAGTTTTACTCGTATTCGTTTAATCCGAATCCCGACTGGTCTCGCCATTTCTCCCTTCAGAATGAGATCTGGAAGTACATCGACGACACGGTCGACAAATTCGATCTTCGTCAGCATATCCGCTTCGGCGTCGAAGTTACCGGTGCGAATTTTGACGAGGCAGGCGCGCGCTGGCATGTCTCCTGTCGTGCGTCAGATGGGGAAGCCGAGGTGCTGCAATGCAATGTGCTCATCACGGCGGCAGGACACAATGTGGCTGCAACACCGAGTTTCCAAGGCCTGGAGACGTTCGCTGGTGAAAAGGTGCATACGGCGCATTGGGATCACCGGGTCGATCTGAGCGGCAAGCGTGTCGCAATGATCGGTACGGGCGCGAGCGGAATGCAAGTGGGTCCTGCCGTTGCCGGCGCCGTTGACAATCTCACCATATTCCAGCGCACGCCACATTGGGCCATGGGCAATGCCAACTACCACCGGCCGACGTCGGATGGGCAGAGGTGGGCGCTCAAGAACATCCCACTCTTTAACGAGTGGGCACGGTTTCTGGTGTTCTGGGCCGCATCGGACGGATTCCACAAGACCTTGCACATCGATCCCAACTGGCATCTGCCTGCGCAATCTCTCAATAGCGAGAACCATGCGATGCGCGAAAACATCATCGCCTACATGCGCAATGAGTTGGATGGCGATGAGGAACTCCTTCGCAAGTGCACGCCGGACTACCCGCCATACGGCAAGCGTCTCCTGCGTGATAACAATTGGTTCAAGATGTTGAAGCGTCCAAACGTGGACCTGGTTACCGACCCGATCTCACACATCACCGAGTCGGGCGTGGTGACGAAGGATGGTTCGGAGTACAAGGCCGACGTTCTTGTCCTTGCTACAGGCTTTCACGCATCGAAGCTATTGTGGCCGATGGAGATCCGTGGGCTCGGCGGCACGTCGATTCGTGACGTCTGGGGTGATGACGATCCTCGCGCATACAAGGGTATGACGGTACCGGGCTTCCCCAATCTTTTCATCGTTGCCGGCCCCAATACCATTCTGTCGCATGGCGGAAGCGCAATCTTTCACACGGAGTGCCAGGTGACCTACATCCTGCAGGCCGTGCGGGAAATGGTCGAAAAGGATGTCGCGACGATCGAGGTGCGCGAGAATGTCTACAGAGACTACAACGACATCGTTGATAACAAGCTTCAGAACATGGTCTGGTCACACCGTGGGGTCACCAGCTGGTACAAAAACAAGCGCAATCGCGTGACCATGACGTCGCCTTGGCGCCTGGTCGATTTCTGGCAGATCACGCACGCGTTCGATCCGAACGATTTCATGCTGGTCACGAACGCGGACCATGACGTCTCCGAGCAGCAACCTGTTTGACGATTGTTTCTTTCTGGGGTGATCGAATGGCTTACGTTCAACGTGACACCATGGTGTCTGGGGTACGGTCTCGCATGTTTGAAGGGGGCGAGGGGGAGACAGTCCTTTTCTTGCATGGCGCAGCCGGATTGACTGGCTGGCTTCCTTATTTTGAATCCTTGTCGCACCGCTTTAAGGTATTGGCGCCTGAACACCCTGGCTACGGCGAAGTTGTAAGGCCGGATTCAATTGTCTCGATCGCCGACCTGGCCGAGTACTACAAGTCTTTTACAGCCGGTTTGGGACGCTTTCACCTGATCGGGAGTTCATTGGGTGGCTGGCTCGCCAGCATGCTTGCATTGCTGGCGCCGGCGGAGGTTCAAAGCCTGACACTCATTGCTCCCGCCGGTATGCGCGAGAGGCCCGATGGATCAGGTCCGGGGACTTTGCCGTCCCGCGGGGAACGCCTTCGCAGGCTGTATTTTGACCAGGGATTTGTGGAGCGCATCCTGGCACAGGATCCGCCGGACATTCAACAAATCGAAACTAGGAACTGGGCGACTTCTTCTCTTCTTGGTGGCCCAGGCTTCTACAATCCGATGATGCAGTCAGAGTTGGCAAAGCTGGCTTGTCCGACACTCATTCTGTGGGGAAAAGAGGATCAAGTCGTGTCGGTCGAGCAGGCACGTCTCTGGGGCAATGCGATCACGGGAGCCGATGTTCGCATTTTCTCGCGCTGCGGTCATTTGCCCCATCTGGAAATGGCGACCATGGCTGCGGGCCTTACACAGGACTTCATCAACAAGCGGAATATCCCGGCGTAATCTTCGCGCGACGCGCACCCGATTTCGCGTGGAGTTCTTGTGCTGCCGCCGCTCCCGATTCGTGCCAGATTCAGATGGAATATTTCACGTGGACGTGTCTGTGGAGCGCGGCAACAAAAGGCTTTCGTACAAAAACCGCATGAATTGTCTGTGGCTTTTGAGAACGAAGTAGCGATGTAAATCAGGCGGAATGGAGGCTGCAAAGAATGGCTGAAAAACGTTGGAAACGTCGTCCCGAGAGTTCGAATTGGGGCGACTTCGGACCAGACGATCAATTGGGGCGCCTAAACCTCCTTACGGCGGAGCAGGTTTTGAAGGGACATGAAGAGGTTCGGGTGGGAGAGACGTTTTGCCTGAGTCTGCCGCTCGACTATCCCGGGGGCAACGCGCTTCATGCGAATCGATATCCGCCAGTGATCCGCCCCACGTTGCGAAAGGGACACGTGAATTTCAATTGCGTGCTCGATGAGTTCGATCCTGGCCGAACGGATGTCCTTTCCGACGACCTAGTGGTGCTTCACTTGCAGTACTCGACGCAATGGGATGGACTGTCTCACGTCGGTTCGCGGTTTGATGCAGACGCCGATGGACTGCCCGAGTCAGTCTATTACAACGGTTTTCGTGCGGGCAGGGACATCGTGGGACCAAGCAGCCCAACTGATGCGGGCGTGTTTGTTGATCCCGGCAGCTTCTCCACGTCGTCTGCAAAGGCACTCGGAATCGAGAACATGGCTCAAAAGTGTGTTCAAGGGCGTGCTGCCATGGTCGACTTGCACCACCATTTGGGCTTTGGTCGCACGGTGGTGGGTTACGATGCCTTCATACTGGATTCTCGGAATCCATCCTCAAGATGAACCGGGATCCCGACCCGAGCAAGATGCACACCACGGGAGCGGCGCTGGACGGACGCGATGAGCGACTTCTGCAATGGATAACCGATAGCGGTGTGGTCGCGATCGCCGCTGATAATTATGCGGTGGAAGCTTATCCTGCGAATGGTGACGATCCCTGCTGTGCGGCGTTGCCGCTTCACGAGCACTGTCTGTTCAAACTCGGGATTCATTTGGGTGAACTGTGGCGGCTTACGCCACTGGCTCAATGGCTTCGCAACCACAAACGCTACCGTTTCCTTCTTACCGCGCCCCCCCTCAACCTGCCAGGTGCGGTCGCTTCGCCTGTTACCCCAGTTGCGACAGTGTAGGCATGTAGGTATGCCAGGCTTGCTCTAAAACGATGTCTGAACACCCGACGCAGATTCGTGAATGCCAAGGTGATGGTATCGCTATACCTGACCGGCAGAGAGTCGCGGGGAAAACCGTCCTGCACCTTGATCAAGGGCCGCGTCGATCCGTCGACGCGGCCCCCTTCGTCATTCACCAGTTAGGATTGTCGAACTCACTCAAGGCCACCCCGTAGCGGAACAAAGCCGGGAATTGCCTCGACTCGGGGTAACCAGGCGCGAATTGCAGGGTAGTTGTCGAGCGGGACACCACTGCCGGGCAGATGCTTCGTATAAGCATACATGGAGAGATCCGCCAGGGTGGGTATGCCATCTACTAGGAACGCCCCGTCCCCGCCCGATTCCAGAGCCTGCTCCATCAGACTACACAACGTTGTCGCGCGCGCTATTTCTTCGTCGCAGGGCTTCGATAGCTTAAGCAAGGTGACGAAGCGCAAGACAGCCGCACCAAAAGCCAACTGGCCTGCGGCGGCCGAAAGCCAGCGATGTATGCGGGCGGCCGTGGCTGAGTCATCGGGCCACAACGATGAGCCAGGCGCGTAGCGTTGCACAAGGTAAATCATGATCGAATTCGAGTCGGCGAGAACTACGCCGTTGTCGTCGATCACTGGGACCTGCCCAAAGGGATTCAGCGCAAGAAAGGCGGGTTGGCGCTGATCACCTTGGCGTAGGTCGATTTCGATCGGCTCGAACGGCAGTCCAAGGATGCCCATTAAAGCTTCTACTCGATGACAGTGGCCCGACGTGGCCATTCGGTAGAAGCGAATGGGGCGAACTGGAAGCGTATTAGACATGTGTTGTTACTTACGTGGATGGCCGGGTGAACGGCACGTGATCAAACTAAGGAGAAGTTGCTGCCAGACTTTGGATATCGATGGCGTGGCGCATCAGGTTTTCCCGGTCAGATCGTAGAGGCTGGCCACGGCGCCGATTCGAACGCAAAGCCGCTACCGGCGCGTCGGACATAGCCACAATGCGGATTGCCGAAATGCGCGGGAAGCAATAGCGCGTTGCGGTCGGCCGCCAGGCCGAGTAAATGCCGGCGAGTATCCCGAGCCAGTTCAGGGTGGCTATCGAAGCATGAGTTCCAATCAGGGCGCAAAACCTGAATAGGATGGTGAATCATGTCGCCGCAAAACATGGCGTGTTGTCCTTCAGACTCGAAATGAAGACTGGCTTGTCCCACCATGTGCCCCGGAGCCGGTTCGGCCTGAAGACAATCTAGCAGTAAGTCAGTCGATTCGAAGACGTCCACCAGGCCGCGCTCAAGCAACGGCACTACGCTGTCCGCATAAGCGAGGCTGTACCCGTGAGTCGGGTTGTCTTTGTAAGCTTCACTCATGTACTCAAGGCATTCACGAGGCATCAAGTAGCGCGCGTTAGGAAATGTTGGTACCCATTCGTTATTGACGTATTGCGTATTCCATCCGACATGATCGGCATGCAGGTGCGTCGCAATGACGTGTGTAACCGATTCAACGGGAGCGCCAGCCGCCTCGAGCCATCCGAGATACTGCGTGTTGAGACGGTGCAGCCGCTCGAAGGAAGGGCGCTCCTTGCCGTTTCCGACGCCCGTATCGATGAGAATGACTTTATCGTCAACCTGGAGCAGCCAGCTATGCAGCGCCACGACAAACTTGTTTACTCTGGGAATCCAGAAATCGGGTGCGAGCCAATTTTTGTTCGCTTCAAGGACCGCCAGGTCTACCTCGGGAAGCAACTGATTCGGACCATGTGAGGGACCTGAGTACTCTCGCACCACGGTGAGCGTGGCCGATCCAATCTTCCTTGTATGAATCATGAAAAACTCCTTCCTTGAAACGAAAACGTTCTACCGGTTTTGCCACATTTCTTAAAGTAAGCCACGCTTCGACGCGCGTAGCTTGCCGACAATTCCACTTGGGAAGAAATAGACGGAGAGGACGAATGCGATGCCGAACCACAAGAGCCAGCGGTCTGGATCAAATAGCCTGGCCATCAGAACATGTGAGGCAAGGGATGGTGCCAGGCTGGTCATCAGACTCTGCAAGTAGTTTTCGGCTATGACAAACAATGCTACACCCACGATCGGGCCGTAGATCGTACCGAGTCCGCCAATGACGGCCATCAGCAATATATTCAGAACGACGTCGAAGCCGACAATGGACTGTGGACCAACGTATTGAAGCCACAAAGCCATCAGAACTCCGCCGCATGTCGCGATCGCAGCGGCCACACAGTTCACCGTGACACGGTAAGTCAGAGCGTGATATCCGATTGCTTCAGCTCGAAATTCATTTTCACGGATTGCCTCCATGACACGACCGAAGCGCGAATTCACGATGCGTAGCATCGCAAAGACGAGGATCATTGTGCTGAAGAAAATGATGTAGTAAACCGCTACTTTTCCGTTTATGGTTGTTGCGAGGATATCGTGGTCGAAAAATCGAAAGCTTGGGGTCAATGACTCCGGCAGACGGAAGTTGAGTCCGTCGTCCCCTCCTGTTATATCGCTCATACGAGTCACCAAGGCCCCGAAAGCAGCTGATATTGCCAGAGTCATCATGCTATAAAAAATCGCTTTCACCCGTAACGAAATGAGTGCGATAAGAAGCGCCACAACGACAGATACTGCAACCGCACCCAATGTTCCTAGCGCGATCGCGCTCCAGGTCGGCCCCATCCTGGATATCGCTATCGCCGTCCCGTAGGCGCCGATGCCATAGAACATGGCGTGAGCAAATGACACCACGCCACAATATCCGAGAAGTAAATCGAAGGACGCAACGAGGACAATGAAAACGCACGTCGTCGCTGCGACGTTGATTGGGCGGACGCCCGAAAAGAGAAAAGGTGCAGTCCCCAGATAGAGAAAAATCACAACCAGCAGGACGCTGAGAAGTCGACTGCGCGGAAAATCGCCGGATAAGACCTGGTTAAACATTCTGGATCACCCGTGGCTAGTGTTTACTGAGAGGCAGTAGGCCTCGTGGACGCCAGAGCAGTACTAGCATCATGACGGCGATATTCGAGATCAGCGCCAGATCCGGCATCAGAAAGTTGACGTAGTTGCTGACCAGTGCGACCAATATGGCACCAATAAAACAACCCGTGATGGACCCCGGACCACCGATGATGACAATGATCAGAATTGGTACCAATACATCCGATCCAATTGCGAAAGTGAACTGCTCATTGTAGAACCCCCACATCGCTCCGCCGAGTCCCGCGAGTGCCGATCCTGCAACAAAGACTGCGACAAAAATTCGACGGGTGCGATAGCCAAGTGCCTCGACCATTTCGTAGTTCTCAACGCCGGCACGGATCAAAAGCCCGATACGAGTGAAGTTGAGCAGGAGCGTTAAGAACACGAAAACGACAGCGCCGAGACTGACAGCTACGAGCCGGTACCGCTCGATAGAAACGTTCCCGATGGCGAGCGAGCCGCGAAGTGTCTCCGGCCTTGGAAGCAGCATCTGATTCGCACCAAAGACTACCAAGAGCGCCTGTTCGACAATAATGAGCGCACCGATGGTAATCAGAATCTGTTTAAGATAGTTTCCGTAGACCGGCTTGATGAAAAGGCGCTCGAAAATCCATCCGACCAGCGCGGTAATCGTCATTGAAGAAAGCAGGATGATGCCAATTTTTTCGAAGTCGGATAAGGTGGACGAACGCGTCAGCAAATTATTCACAGGGCCGACGAGGAGAGTGGCGCTATATGCACCCACCGCAACGAAACCTGCGTGTCCGAAATTCATTACATCCATCAAGCCGAAAACCAGCGTCAGACCACTTGCCATGACGAACAGCATCATGCCCATCGCGAGCGCGGCGACGGTCAGCGTAATCCAGGTTGGAACACTCCGGACGACCAGAAACGCGACGGCGATCAACGCAAGGATCAAAAAATGAGGAGCCCAGTCGCGAGTACGGCCTGGAAGCATCAGCGTGGAATCCGCAGCACGATTTGAGGGTGTCAATGGTGCGGGGGAGGTGTCATATGAAGTATCAGGGACGGCCATCGGTACTCCGGAATGATTGGGTCGCAAGAGGGAATGCGTGGGGGGCAACGTCAGGCCTGAAGGCCAAGTAGCGTCTCTTGCAGCGTCTCGTCAGTGGACAACGTCGCCATGCTGCCCGAGTGTATGATCCGGCCGTCGTCCATGACCGCAACATGGTCACCAATGGAGCGGACGAAGTTGAAGTTTTGTTCGACAAGCAGAATGGTGGTGTCGTGCGTCTTCAATTCAATGAGCGCTTCCGCTAGGTTGTCAACAATGGACGGTGCAAGACCCTTGGTCGGTTCGTCTATGAGCAGCAGCTTGCGCGGCTCAATAATCGCGCGTGCGATTGCAACCATCTGCTTTTGGCCTCCGGAGAGCGTTCCTCCTGGACGTAGCCAGAATCGCTTCAAGGCAGGAAACAGCTGGAAAATCCAGTCCAGCCGCGCCTGATTTAGCCGGCCCGAAATTGAAGCAAGGCGAAGGTTATCCTGAACGGAAAGATCCGAAAAAATACCCATATCTTCAGGCACGAACGCAATGCCGCGGCGAGCTATATCTGGTGTCTGCACCGCTTCGATGTTTTCACCGTCGAAACGTATGGTTCCGGCGCTCGCGGCCCACAGATTCATGATGGTTCGGAGTGTAGTGCTCTTTCCCGCGCCGTTGCGTCCTAATAGCACTGTGAGTCCGGACCTCGGGACGCACATATCGACACCCTGAAGGATGTGATACTCGCCGATGTGCGTATGGACGCCACGCAGCTCCAGTAATGGGTTGTCGGCGGCTACGGCGAACTCATGCATATGACTGCCCCTCCTGCGTGCCGCGCTTTGCCACAGGGCGTTTGGCTCCGAGGTATGCCTCCTGGACGATTTGCGACCTCATGACAACGGCCGGCGGTCCATCTGCAAGTAGTTCGCCGTTGTGAAGGACGATAATGCGGTCAGCCAGGGAGTGGACGATGTTCAGTTTGTGCTCCACAAGCAGGATTGTCTTGTCGCCTTGTTGCTTGAGTCGCTTGATCTGATCGAGAATCAATGGAACTTCGTCTGCACTCATTCCAGCAGTCGGTTCATCGAACATGAAAATCTCGGGTTCCAACGCCATAAGGATGGCGACCTCAAGTCTTCGTTTCCCGCCGTGGGACAATTGGGCGGCGAGTTCGTTGCTTCGTGGCGCTAGCCCTACCTGTGCGACGTAGTGGTTCGCCTGTTCGATCAGGTCAGCACGGTTTTTCCACATCGATGTCACGTTGAAGCCCGCTCTGTGCCGGCTTTGCACGGCCAGTCTGACGTTCTCGATGACCGAGAGCTGCGGAAACAGGTTGGTCAACTGGAAGGCGCGGCCGATGCCCATGCGTGTACGTTTCGCTACGTTGAGCCGCGTAATGTCTTCGCCCTTGAAATGAATCTGTCCGGAAGTGGATTTCAGCTGTCCAGAGAGGAGGTTGAAGAAGGTGGTCTTTCCCGCACCATTCGGTCCGACGATCGCCGTGAGCGTGCCGGGTGAAAACTGAGTCGTAACGCTGTTTACGGCGACGTGACCTCCGAAGCGGATGGTCAGCGACGTCGTGGACAGCGCTGGGACGTCGCTTTGCTTTGGCACTGCGTCATGTGGGCTGCTGGAAGTCATGAGATCACTGCCTCGTAGTGATCGGAACAACAATTTCCGAAGCGGGAATTTCGCGCGTAAGTTCCAACAAATCCCATTTACCGGTGGAAGCTTCCTTCGTGCGGAACTGATACTCGGACTGCATTGCTTGGTGGTCCTGCCGGCGGAAGGTAGCTTTCCCTTTTGGCGAGTCGAATTCCATTCCTTCCATCGCCGGAATGAGCTTTTCGGAATCGGCAGACATGGCCTTCTTCAATCCTGTCACAATGGCCGAGGCAGTCATGAACCCTCCCGCAGCCATCATATCTGGCGGCATGCCATAACGCTTCGTGTGCGTGGCAACAAGCCAGTCATTCATCGCGTTCTTCGGGAAAGCATAGTAGTAGAAGATTCCGCCGCTGACTTGAAGTCCTCTCCATGTCTGCAGGTTATCCAGGTTTGCCCCGCCAATGGATAGGAATTCAATTCCGTAGCGCCCTGGATTCAGGTCGGAGAGCTTGCGGATCGGGTTGGGGGAGCGCCATATCACGACGATGTATTTGCGGCCGTTAAGCGGCTTCATCGCGTCAAATATGCGTTGCATGGGCGCAGTGAAATCGGAAGTCGAAAGCGGCACGAATTCGTCCTGGACGATCTTCGCTCTGCTTTTGCTTGCTGCGAGTGCGGCCTTGAATGCGTTCACACCGTCGTGGCCGTAGACGTCGTCCGTCGCGAGGAAAGCGATATTGTCGCCTTTCTTGAGTCCGGCTGCACTGGCGAGTGCATCCTGAGTTGAATTTCGGCTCGCGCGAAACAGGTAGCGATTCCAGTCCTTACCTGTCAGCGAATCCGCGATCGAAGGCTCGAGTATCAGAATCTTCTTGTACTCAGCCGCGACCGGTGCCATGGAGAGCCCGCCACCTGACCACGAAGTGCCCACGCCAATGTCGGCTTTGTCGTCGGCATAGGCTTCGGTTAGAAGCGACTTCGACAACTCGGGTTTCATCTGATCATCTTTGACGATGATTTCAATCTTTCGGCCCAGAACCGTCATGGTCCCTTGAGTCGCGTATTCGAAACCGAGACGTAGCCCTCGTTCGGTGTCTCTGGCATAGGACTCTAACGGCCCCGTCTTGCTCGCGATCAGCGCGATCTTGATCGGTTTTTCTTGACCAATCGCGACCGATGTTCCAGCGATTGTCATCGTGGCTGCGGTGGCAATTGCGCCACAGAGTTTCCAGATCTGTAACATGAGTGTCTCTTTGGTTATTTGAATCGCTTGGCCTGATGCGCGGCGGACCGTGAGTGGCTGTTTAGGCGTGAGCCTTACCGCAAGATGAATGTTCCGGAGACTTTCAACAAGCGATTTAGGCTGATGCACCGCATCAGTCTTGATGATGCGTCACCGCGCGACCTGTAGCCGGTGTTGCCTGCGTGTGTAGGCTCAACTCTGACTGAAACGTCTTCTTGCAAATTGGAAACATACCAAGTAGTATGTTTTTGGCGGGATAAAACGACATCGGCCTCGGCTCCGGCCCCAGGTGCGCCGTGCCGTATTCGGCAGGGGGCCTGATGCTTGGTCGCGAGCACGCGCGGCGTGTGAATGCCGATCATGTCAGTACCGCTGTGACAGTTCATGGAGACATACACATGCGTTGGAAGAACAGGCCGGATGGGGCGAACTGGGGCGATTTTGGACCGGATGATCAACTTGGACGCCCAAACTTGATCAGTGCGGATCAAGTGTTGAAAGGCGCTGCCGAGATACGTTCGGGGCTTAGTTTCTGTCTCTCGTTGCCGCTCGACTACCCCGGGGAGAGCAAGCTAAATGTTCGCCGTCGACCTCCAGTTTTGCGGCCGACCATGAAGGACGATCTGGCGTACGTGAACTTTCCTTTTGCGCGTATCGATGAGCAGGCAACCGACGTGATCAGCGACGACCAGGTTCTGTTGAGTCTGCAGTATTCGACGCAATGGGATTCGCTCGCGCACGTTGGCGCGCTCTTCGACGCCGATGGCGATGGTGTTGCCGAAAGCGTTTATTACAACGGCTACAAAGCGAACGTTGATATCGTCGGGCCGGTGGACTATCGCGCTGACGACGCATTCAACGCGCACGCCTGCGCCAGCGAACACAGCCATGCCGACGCACTCGGAATCGAGAATCTGGCGGTAAAAGGAATGCAAGGGCGGGGTGTATTGCTTGATCTCGTCTCTCATTACGGCCGCGAGTATCGGACAGTTGGATACGACGATCTCATGTCTGTAATCGAGGCGGACGGGGTTCAGATCGATCGAGGCGACATGTTACTGCTGCGCACCGGCTTCGCGGAGATGGTGCTCGAAATGAACCGTAGCCCTGATGTGGCCGTTCTCGACACGCATTGCAGCGCGCTGGATGGACGAGATGAGCGTCTCTTGCAATGGATCACTGATTCCGGTATCGCCGCGCTTGCCGCTGACAACTACGCGGTCGAGCGCTATCCGGCCCGGCCGGTAAGCGGTAACCATCCGTTGTTGCCGTTGCATCATCATTGCCTCTTCAAACTGGGCTTGCCTTTGGGCGAGCTCTGGCATTTGCAGGAATTGGCTGAATGGCTACGCGCTAACAAGCGTTCTCATTTCATGCTGACTGCGCCGCCGCTGCGCCTACCGGGCGCGATGGGGTCGCCGGTCACGCCGATTGCCACTGTCTAGCGTTTCTGATATCAGCCGAGCAGAGTATGACTAAAGAAAGAGTATTGATCACGGGAGGCGCTGCCGGAATCGGCGCAGCGTGCGCCGAACGATGTAGAGACGATGGCTATGAGGTTGAGATAATCGACCGGATCGGCGATGGTCTTATCGCGGATCTGACGGACCCGGTGGCAACCGCACATGCGCTTGACGAGGCGTTGAGGAATGGGCCGATTACTCGACTCATCAACAACGTCGGTGTGGTATGTCCCGCGAGTGCGAATGAGCAGACGTTTGCAGAACTCGAACTTGCCTGGTCGCTGAATGTGCGCTGCGCGATGCAGTGTATGCAAGCAGTCCTTCCGGGGATGATGGCGGCCGGTTTCGGACGGATTGTCAATATGTCTTCGCGCGCGGCGCTCGGAAAAGAACTTCGTTCGGCCTATGCCGCAACCAAGGCCGCATTGATCGGCATGACCAGGGTGTGGGCGCTTGAATTGGGACGGCATGGCATCACCGCCAACGCAATTGGTCCGGGTCCGATTCGCACAGACCTGTTCGACCGGGCAAATCCTCCGGAGAGTCCGCGCACCCAGGCGATCATTGACAACGTGCCTGTCAAGCGAATGGGAACGCCCTACGACGTGGCACATGCAGCCGCATATCTATTGGACCAGCGCAGTGGGTTTGTGACCGGTCAGGTGCTGTACGTCTGCGGTGGAATGACGGTCGGTTTGGCAGGAGTCTGATATGAGTAATAAATTGGCAACTCAAGCGGCCGTTATCGGAGCGGGTAGCATTGGCGTAGCGTTCGCGATCGTTTTTGCGAGAGCAAAGTGGATCGTCCGGATGTATGACCCGGACACGGAACGGCGCGAACGCGTACCTGAGGAAATGATAGGACGCCTGCGGGAGCTCGACAATTTTGGATTGTTGAGCGAGCCGGTAGACGCGCTGATGGGCCGCATCGAGATCGTTGCAACGCTTGAACAGGCAGCCGCGGGTGCTAACCTGATTCAGGAATGCGCCCCGGAGCGCGTCGAACTGAAAGAGGTGTTATTCGCGGAGCTCGACGCGATCGCACCGGTCGACGCGATTCTTGCTAGCGCGTCATCTGCATTGACCACGTCTTCGTTTGTTGGGAACTTGAGCGGACGGCACCGGTGCCTCGTTGCCCATCCGGGTAATCCTCCGTACCTGATTCCCGTGATCGAGCTTGTACCGGCGCCATTTACATCATTGGACGTGGTCGAGCGCGCGTTGTCGCTGTATCAGGACTGCGGACTCAAGCCGATTGTGGTCAAAAAGGAGCTGGAAGGCTTCGTCTTTAATCGTTTGCAGGGTGCGTTGTTGCGTGAAGCGTATTGTTTGGTGAGGGACGGCGTAGCGACTGTTGGCGAGATTGATACGGTAGTGCGGGACGGCCTCGGCTTACGTTGGTCGGTTATCGGACCGTTCGAGACGGTTGACCTGAATACTCGGGGCGGCATAGCATCGCACGCTCTAAAGATGGGCCCGGCATATGAGCGGATGGGGGCTGAGCGGGGGCAGCATGACCCGTGGACCCCGGCTCTGGTCGAGAAGGTTGCCGCCGCCCGGCGCGCCGTATTGCCGATCGAACAATGGGACGAGCGCGTTGTCTGGCGTGACCAGAACCTGATGGCCTTGATTCGCAATCGCAATAAAGCTGATTTTGGATGACGAATTGTCGTTGGGTGACTTGCCAGGGAACCTTGGTCCTGGGTGAGTTACCCGCCGCCAAACACATCCTTCAAATGTCTAGCGCATTACTGAGGCGGGAGGGCATGTGGTCGGACGTCGACACGGGACCCGAAGCGAACGCGCCCTGAGCGAGCTGTTTGAAAATTGCCGTGTTTACTCGCAAACGACGTGGCAGTAATACTGCCGGCCCCAGAGCAGCAGTTTCGACACATTGAATAGTCCCAGTTTGTGAGCCAATTGCGTTTTTGTTTCGCTCCGGTGCACGCTGCGGGCGACGATTGGGTTAGTGGGTCCTATGCTCGGACAGGGGGCGCCTGACACTCAACGGTGAAGAAGCACCACTCCAGAGTGTCCTGACTTCTTTGAGCCGGTTTCCAAACATTTCAATAAAAATGCGAGCTGCGGGTGTTAGTGGCTTCCGAAGATCGTGCAGCAGGTATAGATCGAAAACGGTATGTGGATTTGTGATGGGATAGATGTATGTGTCTGCATTTTCTAGCTTGTCCACGACGGAATTCATCAGGCACATAGCACCCCAGTCCGAACGGCGGACGCTCTCGAGAGTGGCCACCATACCGTTAATTGTGACTACACTCTTTGGCGAAATGCGCCCACTGGCAATATGGCCGCGCATCGTCGTGCCCAATAGGTGGCGGTCGGATGGGATAACGAGCGTAAGGTCTTTCATCAGAGAGAGGTCGCAGGGTGTGAGCGACGGGCCGTTTATGGGGTGTCCGGAGACCAGAACGTATTCGTCCGTGAAACCGAGCCGACACGATAGACTGTTGCTGTCCAAAGGTAGGGCGCCTAGGCCAACATCGAGTTCTCCGGCCTGTACCAGGTCCGTGATGTCACGCGCGTACGCTTCAGTCACGATGATCTCGACCTGCGGATACAGCGCATGAAAGTCGCCAAGCACATTTCCCAGAACGTTTTGACACATTGATGAAGTCAACCCGATTCGCATTGACCCGACAACTGACGTTCCCTGTGCCAATTCGACCAGCTCCTGCTTGGCAGCGGCGATACTACGCGCAATCGGAACGCAAAGTTCATAGAATCTGCGCCCAGCAACTGTGGGTTCCAATCCACGTTGTGCGCGCTGAAAGAGGGGGGTTTTTAGCTCTTCTTCCAGATTTCGAATTTGCATGCTCAATGCTGACTGCACGACATGCATCCGCTCGGCTGCCTTGGTGAAACTGCGTTCTTCAAAAACGCTGATGAAATAGTGAATTACCCTTACGTCCATGGCCGTCTCCTTCTCCTTCTCTTACTCTTGTTGCCGCGACGACGCTCGTGGTCGACGCAATCTGGACATCTCCAGGTTGCTGCTTCACGAGCCGCCTCTGCTTGGAATGGCACTTATGCCAATCTTTGTCGTCATTCGCGACTTTCGTGCGATTTCGCAGAGCGGATAGTCTGGTCGAAACACTTGGATTCAACTTGCGCTCAGTCGCGTGGAGGTCCGTTGAGGAGGAAACCGGCGGGGCGCCCGTGGGGTCGGACGACGTGCAGGCGGACAATCGGCAGCTCGGTTCGATTTGCTTCAACGCTTGCCGCACAGCGCGAAAGGCGGGCCGTTGTGGTGACGGCTTTCTACGAACGACTTCGAGCGAGACAATAGCGTCTAATCGATGCATGTCCATTGCACGCCACACGTTGGTGTATCACTCTCATCGATAGTTTGGCGAGAACAGTCAAAGAGAGGGGCACGTCATCAATCGGCCTTTGCCCCCGTCAACTCATGTATCGACCATCTACATTCGCGACCTATGCGCCGACAGTAACGCTGCGCAAGCTATAGGCGATGCTCCCTTTAATGATGCTTCGATGGTGCTGCAAAGATTTCCACCTGAAATGTCTCATTGGATGGTTTATAATATGACCGGTCGTCTTAAAAGTCAACTCCTCTCGTTGAGGTCGGGGTTTGGTGGCTGCGTCAGACTGCTCGCCGGTTGTCGAAGTCAGCCGGACAGCGGCCGCCTTGTGAGTCAGGACTGAAGCGACCCTTCGAGGCGGCATTAGTGGAGCAGGACCAGGGGCTAAATGAATACGTTTGCGTTCTGCATGGATGTAGGTGCCGCCCTTGGTCGCTGTCATGGAGGTAGCGATATTGTTGAAATTCATCGAGTGACTGCATCGAGAGTGCAATTGCCTCATCTGAAGGCGTAACGGTCAAGCTTCCGCAACCACGCTCGCGAGTGGAGCGGATGGAGGTGCCTATGATGAGCGCTGCGGGCCGAGCAGGCGTCGCGACCGCTAACTTTTAAGGCGCCACCACAATCCAGGTGATATTCCGCCCGACCGGCAAGCCGCACACCGCGGGACTGCGTTGTTCGTATGCGGACTGTCGATGCGACGCTGGAGCGAGTGGTCGCAACAGTTGTATGCTCTGAACATGGAGAGGTTATGTATGGTGTCTAAAGTGCGCGAGAAAATTGTTAGCGCGGCCTTGGAATGCTTCCACGAACTGGGCTTTAGCGCATGCAGCGTTCAGGACATAGTTGATAGGGCGGGCGTGCCGAAGGGTTCGTTCTATAACTATTTCAAGGCCAAGGAATTGCTGGCGGTCGAAGCGCTCGATATCTATACCGCAGGTTCCCGGCGAGAGTTGCTTTCCGATATCTCCGTTGCACCGGTTGGGCGTCTGCGCAGTCATTTCGAATTTCTGGCGTCGCGTTATGCCGGCTTTGGCTACGCCAAAGGATGTCTAATCGGGAACTTGGCCGCAGAATGCTCCGACAACATGCCGCTGGTGCGTCAGGCTCTAGCCGAGTCTTTGACACGCTGGGCAAACACCGTCGCCGCTACGATTCGAGCGGGACAGAGCGATGGCAGCATCGTGCCCGGACTGGATGTTGATACGACCGCACGTTTCATGATTAACAGCTGGGAGGGCGCTGTCGTTCGCATGAAAATTGCTGTTAACCGGGAGCCTCTGGATGATTTCTTTGCCGTCATTTTTCCGCTGCTAACCCGGCCAACCGTAGAAATCGAGAAAGCCGGCACAAATCGACCGGTCGCTTCCCGGGTCCAGCGCCAGACGACCCGTGGCGCTTCCCAGTAACGCTCATCAAGCCTGCCGCTCCTTGATTTGAAAGATGACGACATACCTAGCCGTTGTACATAAGGGTTGGGTCTGTCCATAGCCAGAAATTGAACAGTAACAAATCGCTGAAGAGGATCACGCTGTTTCCTCGCAACTTCTCGTCAGTTCGGGCAGAGGCAAAGACATGGGCGGAGACACTGGGGTGAACTACGTTCGAAATATTCATTCAGTTATCTTGCGCGCAGGACTACAGCAACGCTGCGAGACGCAGCGCTGATCGGCCGGTGGCCGTGCGTTAGCACGGCACAGTCAGGCAAACCGCGGAGCCGTTATATCAACGGAGACCAGTAGCGGCTCGGGCAGTGCCTGATTCCCTTCTGCCAGCGGGAAAATGCGGCGTCGCGTTGGCACCATGATGCCGTTCGCTTCGACATAGTCACCAATGTATTGTGCGCCAAACGTCCCACCGAGCACGTCCACCGCATAGTCATGCCGACGCATCAGTCCGTCAGGGCCAAAGTAGGTGACCTGCTCGCGGGTGTGGCTTGTCACCGAGTCAGGGAACGTCACTTTGAGTCTGCGCCAGGTTTCACCGTTTTCATGCCACGGTTCCAGTTCTTCTGTCACAAAACCCGGCCAGGTATACAGAAACGGCTGATTAAGATAGGTCCAAAGCGCATAGCTGTCGAAATAGGCAGCATGAAGGACATCCCAGGGCGTCTCGTTTGCGTGACCCTGAAAGGCAGCGCGCGGATCGTCGCGTGCCTGAATGAGTTCGCCTGACTCCGTTTCCAGAGAAAGCCGCTGTGGCGTGAAGTGAACAAGGCGGTCTGGCGCACCGACACGATAGATTGTCGCCTCTTGTACGTGCGTTTGCGCCTCATAGCGGTTGTCATCAAACAGATTCGGTTGCCCCTTGAGCGCCCATAGGACACCACCCACTGACACGTCGACCGTCAAACGCTGGAACGCGTTCCAGCGCTCCATGCCACCGTGCGACTGAATTGCTAGCTCAAGAAGGTCGGACATTTTCCTGTTCCTTTTTCGAAACATGATCGCGCGGGCAAACCCGCGGTAGAAATTGCGTCTAGCGCAGCGATCGCAGAAGATGCAACTAGCTGCTTCGGGTTACAGTTTCCAGCGACGAATCCGTTGGTCATGCTCGCCGCGGCTCGACCGGCCCGATCAGTTCGCCTTGCCGGGCGAACCTAGTAGAGCGAACCCGAGGATTGTTTCGCGCTGCCGGTTGCGCCTGACGGAGAAAGTACCTGAACTGGCCAAGCGACGACATGGCTTTGCGCCGGGCCTGCCCGCTGCTCAAACAACGCTCAACCGGTGGCCATCAGGTGGTTGAACTGGTTGACTCAAGCATGTTCGGCGAAACCGGGATTCGTGCGCATCGCGACGGCCTGACCCACGAGGGAGGCGCCTGCCTACAGTGGCACTAAGGTTACCTCCAAGTCCTCGGAAAGACAGCAGTCAACTTTGAATTCTGAAGTACGCTGCGCTAAACAATCGCACTGTTCCTTTGATAGCGCGTCGGTGAACCCAGCGTGAGATGTCAATCGCACCCGCGCGCTCGCTGGTCAAGATTCCTGACCGGTTGGATTTTGTCGAGGCGGCCGCCATCTGGTCCGCTTTTGGCACGGCGTGGAGTGGTCTGGTCTGGTCGCGGGCGGACGTCTGCAGGAAGGGCAGGTAGTGTTGATTCCCGCCGCGTCTAGCAGTGTCGGCCTCGCGGCAATCCAGATTGCCAACCTTCTGGGTGCGCGGCCAATCGCGCTCACGCGCCGCTAAGACGGAGGTGTTGCGTAGGTTTGGTGCCTCCCTGGTGTCGGAGTCGCAAGATGTGGCGGCGGAGGTCGGGCGTCTTACCGGTGGCCGCGGCGCCGAACTCGTGTTCGATCCGGCCGGAGGCCAAGGCTTCGCGCAACTCGCGAAAGCGACCGCGAATGGCGGCCCGCCGGCGTTGTACGGCGCGCTCGCGACCGATGCAACCGTGATTGATCCGTTCGACATCTTCGCCCGCCACCTGACAGTTCGTGGCGCCGCGCTGACTGCTCGAATGCGCGATGACGCGCAGTTCGCACTGAAGAAGCGCTTTGTCGGCGACCGCATTGCGGATGGATCGCTGCGTCCCGTCATCGCGCGAACCTTCCCACTCGACGAAATCGCCGACGCTCATCGGTTCATCGAAGCCCGCGAGCAGATCGGCAAGGTGGTCGTTACACCTTGAGCGAGCTTGGCGCCAAAGTAATCTCTAGGTCGGGATGCCGCAAGCCTTGGGCGCTGCATTAATGATTCTGGTGCTGCGAAGACTCGTGAGTTAGGGATAAGGTGAAGGTTTTTTGGGGCTATGCGCAGCGAAGCTGTTCTCAATTGAGCGAAATCAACTGTCGCCTATATTTGTCAGATCGGTACAAGGACGGCGGAAACAGCGCAGCTATGTGGACGGTATGTTGTCGCCACGCCATTTCGTGTGTGCGACTGTGGCGATCGATCACAACAAGTTAACGTGGCCGAAATTCGATGGGTTGCGTGCTGGCCAGAAAAGAGTTCTGCCGGCGCTTCTGCTGTGAAACTACACAGCAGGAGCTTTGTCACGACGACACGTGGCGTGTTATCAGACTGCCTGGAAGGCGCGGAAGGTGATGGTCCGGCCGTAACCAGAATCGGTCGCGAGTCGAACAGCGAACATTCCCATGGCCTCAGCGTACAGTGCCATGGCGAGCTTGCCACCGTTAATCGGATCAAACCCAGCCTCTTTGACGAGCTCAACTATTGTTGCCTTCGCTTCTTCATCGTCTGAGCACACGAATACGCTAGTCTTTTCGAGTTTGCCAGGCTCCCGAACGACATTGGACCAGACGGACGTGAAAGCATTGACAACCCGGGCTCCGGGCAGCGCCTTAGCGATATTCTCAGATGAACTTGGCAGACCGTCGCGCCCAACATCACCTGAGACAGATACAGAAATCACAATGCCCCTGTATCCGGATAGCGTGGTAGCCGCCTGAGGAATCGCTGCAGCCGGCACGACTACAAACACAACATCGCTGTCGAGGATATCTTGTTCCGTCGCCTCCGAAACACCGAGCTCCCCGCTCAGCTTGATCGCAGAAGCGCTGCCTGCTTTCGAGCCTCGAACGCGAACCGAATGACCGGTCCTCTTGCTCATGGCGGTCGCGATGGCACTTCCCATGTCACCGGTGCCAAGTACCGAGATATTCAACTTTTGCATAACTCATGCTCCAGAACACTGTTGCAGGTTCGATGCCTAACTACATACTTTAACTTCGGTGATAGGGCGTACCCCACTGTGATAGCACCGGCTTTGACTGCGCTGCGCGCCGACTGTACAACAACAGCATGTGGCGATCCGGCCGGCGGGCTACGGAAGGTGCACCGGCTTTTGAGGGGAAACTGCTCTCTTTGCAGATTATTTCCCTGCATCCCTAGACCACAAAAATAATACGACCAGTCATCTCGTTTTGCAACCAAGACCGATCGACTTGACCTTCTCCGTGCTCAGCAACCCGCAGGAGAGAGGAAGGAGAGGGAGGGCAGATTGAGAAGACAGAAGAAACTTCCCGAATGACGCGGAAAGTTACTGACCGCACTATTGCCGGCAGTTCGCTCTCGCACATTGCTTCCAGCCGACGGCCACCATCTTTGTATAGAAGAGTCTCATCAGTGCAACAAAGCACGGGCTTGGCGGGCGACTGCGTTCCATTGTGCCGTGTTGCGCCCGTCTATAACAATGCAGCTAACTGCCGAGCGAAAAACCATCGCCCACAAACTTCAACGCCAAGTCTATGGAGCGCGGCAGACTGGTTTCCACAAATGCGCACCCTAGTCCGAGGTCTTTGGTGGCAATCGCAGTTGGCTGCCACGCGTGTTCTGGTAAATTTGCAAGCGAGGGACAGCGACCTAAAAGTCCTCGGGTGAATTTGGGAGGTATTTCATGGACGTCCTTGATTTCGTGCCAAGCGTGCCGCCAGACGGAGGCAGAATCGCCTTCCGGTTGTCCGAGCAGGCTGGCTCTGCTGAATGTGCAATTTCACGTGAGGCACTTGAGGCGCATTTCTGGTTGCCGTTAGGCGCCTGCGAGGTACGCATGCTCAAAACGTTTGCAGATGGGCGCGAACGCATAATTGCTGTCGCGGAAAGAAAAAGGCGCGCGCCCTGATCAGCCCGTCTGGCTCACCGTTACTGACTTCGTCGGCAAACGCTAGGTTTCACGCAGACGACGTCGCAAACTGCCGATTTCCCCTGCATGAACGTCCGACATCGCGAAGGACGAAGTGGGCGTTGTACGGCCAGAAAAAGCGCGACCGTTCATGATCGATTTCGTTCGGCGAGACGGTAAAGCGGCCGAGGTGCTCGCTCCGGACAAAGCTTGCGCGCGCGAGTATCTTGCCACCCGAGCTACCTTCGTTGCAGACGGCACAGACGTCGGTTTGCTGGGCGTCGCGGCGCGTGAGCTTCTCACGATATACGGGCGCGTGCCCGATGACGATCGGAAAGCGGACAAAGATGGCTGCTCGATCAGCGGATGAACGCCCGAAAGACATGCGTAAAGATGAGCTGGATGGCGTACTCCGCCACGCAACCGCTGTGGAGCTGCCAACGCGAGCATGCGGTGCGACTCATCAGAGAAACTGATGCCGCTTATCAACCTAAACCGCGAGCACGGCCGCAGCTTGACGCCTAGCATTAGAAGCCTTCGCATTAGGGCTTCTAGCTATGCACACTTCTTTATTCGCGCCGTTGCAGATCGGCTCCGTTCGGCTGGCCCATCGGGTGGTGATGTCACCTCTGACGAGGATGCGGGCGTCAACTCCCGGGAACGTCCCTACCGAGCTGAATGCGCTCTACTACGGGCAAAGGTCATCAGAAGGCGGATTGATCGTGGCGGAGGCCACCCAGATTCGTGCTGACGGACAAGGCTCGCCCGCGACTCCGGGCATTCACTCTGCAGACCAGGTTGACGGCTGGCGAAAGGTGGTAAGTGCCGCGCACGCCGCGGGCGCCAACGTGTTCGCGCAACTATGGCACGTTGGGCGGATCTCCCATTCGTCGCATCAGCCGGACGGTGGGATTCCGCTTGCTCCTTCTCCCGTGGCAGCTAGCGGGATGGCGTTGACTGCATCGTGGACACGTGAGCCGTACCCCGTACCGCGCCCGGTTGAGCTCGGTGAGATTCCCGCCTTGGTGCAGAGCTATGTGCAAGCCGCAAAGAATGCGCTGGCTGCGGGCTTTGATGGTATCGAGGTTTCGGCTGGGAATGGATATCTGCTCGAGCAGTTCATGCAAAGCCGCACCAACCACCGCACGGATCAGTACGGCGGCTCCGTCATCAACAGATGTCGCCTCGCTATCGAAGTGATCGAGGCAGTGACGAGCGTAGCGAACGGTCGCCCTGTCGGGATTCGACTCTCTCCGTTTGGCGTGGCAAACGACAGCGGCGAAGACGATCCGATGCCGGTCTACGCGTGCTTGCTCGAGAGCGCGGCGAAGCTTGGTGTCGATTACCTCCACGTTGTGGAGCCGCGTGCGAGTGGTATTGCTGCGCGCGGTGACGTGCCGCGGCCCGGTCAGCCGTTCGCAAGCGCTTTGCTGCGGCCTCTGTGGCCAGGGATTCTGATCGCCAACGGGGGCTTTGATGGAGCCTCCGCGGCTGCAGCGATCGAGGAGGGCTCGGCCGACGCGGTGTCTTTCGGTCGTATGTTCATCTCCAATCCGGACTTGCCTCGCCGCATCCGACAGGGCGCAACTCTGAATCCATACGATCGGACGACTTTCTATGGGGGAGACGCGCGCGGCTACACGGACTATCCGACGCTCGGCGAGTTACCGGTTTAGCGGCCGGTTGAAGTGACTGACGAGACAACGATGGACAACGAACACAAAGGCAACTCGACTCTGGATTTCGATAGCTGACTCAGGCGATTCGGAGTGAGCGTGTTTCTTCCAACTGAATCGGAGAAGCGATGGAATACACCGGAGGCTGTCAGTGCGGCCAGGTGCGCTATAGGGTCACGGCGGCGCCGCTGCGAACTGTGACGTGTCACTGCAAGGAGTGCCAGCGACAATCTGGAAGCGCTTTTGGCATGTCGATGATCGTTTCGGGCGAGAGTCTGAAACTCACCGGCGAACTGAAGCAGTACACCCGCATCGCAGATAGCGGGAATGAGAACACAGGCTTCTTCTGCCCCGACTGTGGTGTGCGCATCTTTCAGCAAATCAAGGGTCGCGAGGCGGTTGTGGTGATCAAGCCCGGCACGCTTGACGAAACGAGTTGGCTGAGGCCCACCGATGCGGTGTGGCTCAAGCGCAAGCAGGACTGGGTATCAGTTCCAGATCGGGTGCAGCACGCAGAGGCTCAGCCGGCTTAGTTACCCTTTCTCCCCAGTTCAAGCGTAAATGGTGACCTTGAACGAGCGCTTCCCCGGTGCGCACCTCGCCAACGATCACGGGACGGCGACTTGGGGACGATTGTTGCGCGAAAGCGTCAGTTTGCGCGCGACGTTCCCTGGAGTTTGTCCGGCGGGGTGCGCGCCGGCGCCCGTGACGAACGCTGGCGCAAAGAGATACAGCGCTTGCTCGGCGATCGTGGAGCGTTCACTTGCTGTAGCGATCGACAGAGACTGGCGCGCAGCTGCGTTGATACGCTGGAGTTTGCCTACCAACTGGTGTTTGCCCACATTGACCAAACACCACGAGGCGGTTCCTCAATCGGCGTGCTGCGCTTTTCTAGCGCATGCTCGAGCAGGTATTCGCGCGAGAGGTCTACTCGCTCTTGGCTAAACTCTTCGAGTACCGCCGAAAAGGCCGTCGCCTCACTAAATCCCTGCCAAAACTCCTGCCGAAGTAGCGGAGGTCAGAAACGAATTAACCCTGATTCGAGACGTTGCTTTGGAGACAGGACGAAAATCGGGATTGTCGCTCGCGCGACGCCCGGGCTAGATTCAAATGTCCAGTGCCAGCAGCGATAACCCGTTATCACTGCATACGCGTTGCGGCAATGCCTCGGCGAGACGGGCCGAGGGCAGGGCGCAGTCTTATGCGTAGTCCAAACTCAACCGCTCGATGCCCCCAGATTTTCGCCCGACAGCGTCCTTTGTGAGGAATGGACTGCAGTTCGGCCGGAGCGGTCAGTCGCAGACGGAGCTCCGAATGGCTCCTGCAGCTACGTCACTGGCCGGTGATCATTTGTAAGCGGTAGCAAACTCTATTGATCGCCGGCTTTGCAGGAGCAACGCTGGACCTGCGCAAAAATCATTGACCCGATTCGATGCGTTTGGCATAAAAATCGGGCAAAAGCTGAATTTTACTTTGCTCGCTGGCAGATCACTGTCATTCTTACCGCCAGCATCATGCCACCTCGAGAACATTCGGAAAGCCCAGTTCATGTGGCAAGCGGTGGTGGCAAGGCGATTATGCTGCACCGAAACACGCGTTCACGAATTGTCTGGAGCACGCTCAAAAGTAAATTCATGTTCGGGGAGGGGGTATGCCGCGAAGCGCGCCCGTTGAGAAAACCGAGGAACGTTCGACAAGTGACGCTGGCGCGACGATGACAACGTTTAGCGAATATCAAGCGATGGTCGAGCGCACCAACGAACGACCCTCCCGCGCAGTCTCACTAATGGGGCTCGTCGGTGAAGTCGGTGACCTTCACAGCATGATGAAGAAGCTTCTCCTGCAAAAGGACAATCCCCTGTTTCGAACGGAGTTGCGAGAAGAATTCGGCGATTTGCTCTGGTATCTGACCAGCCTTGCTTCTCTGTATGAAATCCCGTTGGAGGAGATCGCCAAAGCAAATGCCGAGAAGGCTGAGTTGCTGTATTCGGAAGGAAGTGTCAACGTTTTTGATAGCGGCTTTGCGTTAGATGAGAGGCTGCCTCGGCGCTTCGTTGTCAACTTCTACGAGAAACCTCTGGAGCGAAGCCTTTACGTCAAGGTGTCGGTCAACGACGTCGTCATCGGTGATGCACTAACCGACAATTCAAACGAGGACGATGGCTATCGCTATCACGATGTATTTCATCTCGCGTACGCGGCCGTACTTGGGTGGTCTCCCGTCTGCAGAGCGTTGCTCAAGTGCAAACGCAAATCGAACGCCAAGATTGACGAAGTGGAAGATGGAGCGCGTGCCGCTGTAATTGAGGAAGCCGTCTCAATTCTTGTTTTCAATCAGGCAGAAGAGCGAGGTTGGTATACAGACCGGAGTTCTATTGACATCGGACTTCTTAAGACCATTCGCAGGATGGTAACAGGCCTGGAAGTGCGTTCTTGTACAGCAAAGCAGTGGCAGCAAGCGATTTGCCAAGGCTACGCAGTGTTCCGTGAACTGAAGAAAAACGGCGGCGGCGATGTGACTGTTGACTTGGATAAACAACGCATTACGTATCGTGCGTCGTCCACTACAAAAGGGATATCTTCGATCACAAAGGGACGACGAGCATGACAATTCCCGTCGTTGAACGTCCTACGGCACTCGAAGCGTGGCGAGCGGGTTGTTCTCTCCTACTCGATGCACGGGGCGAAGTAAGCAATCTAATCACTACGGTGGCTCAGCCGTGCCAAGCAGAGGGAGATTGGTTGAAGCAACATTCGCCCGCTCGCATAAAAGCGGGCGCTGATGACGTTTGTGACGTCGCCAACACGTTGTTTCCGCAGCGGACCTGCGACCGAGCAGCAACGCGATTGGAGTTCTACGCCTGCTACCTGCAAGTCCATGACCGCGCTCGTAGATGGCAACGTGGACGCCACGCATGGGGCACGTACTTCGAGCGACTCATTCGGTTTCCGCCTGACGGCGTCAACCAGCTAGAGCGCGCAATTGACAAGCTGAGCACATGGCCGCAGCGGAACACCACCGGTTTAGTATTTCATCTCTCGTCGCCAGCGGTAGATGCGCCCCGTACGAGAGGGGGGCCTTGCTGGCAATTTGGAGAAATTCTTTGGAACGCCGACGACTCCCTAGACCTTGTCGTGGTATACCGGAACCATGACTTCTTCAACAAAGTGCTGGGCAATTTCACCGGACTGGGCAGGCTGCTTCGCTTCATATGCGCGGCCTCGAACAAGCAGCCGGGAAAGCTTATCTGCCATTCAGTTCATGCTTACTTTGACTGCTCTCAGCAACAGCTTCGTTCACTGATGCAATGACGTCCGCCGATGATAAGGAGACCAAGTTCCTTGACTTGGTCAATCGTGTAACCGCTTGCGAGAAGTGCCCGCGGATGACGGGGAGCGCGCGCGTTCTCGGGCCCGGATGCGGTCCTCTTGACGCGCCGCTCATGTTTGTTGGTGAGGCGCCCGGGCGACTCGGGGCCGATGGGTCGCATTTGCCCTTTCACGGGGATAAATCCGGGCACAACTTCGAGAGCCTCATCGAACAGGTAGGAATCAGTCGATACGACGTGTTCGTGACTAACGCAGTGTTGTGCAACCCCAAAGATGAACGAGGCAACAATGCGACGCCTACGCCTGTCGAGATCGCAAACTGCGCACCCTTCCTGCGGGAAACGATCGAGATAGTCGATCCTTCACTTGTGGTTACGCTTGGTGCTGTGGCCCTCAAGGCGTGCGGCATTCTACATGCGCACACGCTGTCGCTCCGCGAGCACGTTAGAACGAACAACGCATGGTTGCGCCGATCCCTGATACCTGTGTATCACCCGGGGCAACGAGCCATGGTTCACCGCAGTTTCGCAAATCAGCTAAGTGACTACCAGTTCGTCGCGGAGACTCTGAGGAGGCGAAAGAGGCAGCGTAAGAGATCGGTCAGCGGCAAGCCTCGGGCTGATGCCGCAAAGCTCGGGCACGTTGCTCGTCGGATATTGCAGAGTAAGCCAGAAGGGCTCAGTTACTTTGCGCTTCATAAGTTGTGTTTCCTGGCTGAGCTGGCCTCACTTGATGCAACCGGGGAACGTCTTACGAATGCGTATGTTGTTCGGCAAAAGGACGGCCCATATTTTGTAGACCTGCACTTGGCAAAGCTGCCGCAATTGGTCCCGGGAGTCATGGTTCGGCCCGTCGGCAGCAAGGTCATGCTTGGGCTTGCTAGCCAGGTTGATTTTCTTGCGAACGAGCCCACTCAGGCACTGTCTGACCCTGATGAAGCAGCGGTAAAGGCGGTCGTCGCGAAGTACGGCGACATGCGTGACGAAGAACTTAAGAGGGCCGTCTACATGAGCAAATACATGCGGGCGCTACTCCGAAAGGAACAATCGAACGGCGCAAATTTTTATAACGCCGCCGTGCTGCCGTTTGTGACGAAAGTGAAGGCGCACGGAATTCGTTAGACTGCGTCACCCGCCAACGCGCGGCACCGCCATCCTTTCCTCACCGGGGTGTGTTCGATTGACTCCGATGCTGGAGGCTCGATCCCGGCCTCGCGGTTCCATTTGCGCACGACGTGGTCGGGAGCATACTCGCGGCGCTCCTGTGCGAGGCGGTGCTCATCAGCTGTCGCCTGCTGTCCTGTGCCCAGCTTGAATTGTTCAATTTCGGCTCCGAAACCGATGGAAGGTCTTGGTCGTGCCGACCGGCTCTGTCTTGCTGGCCGGCGGCCCTGTGGCCAACTGATGCTCCGGCTAATGTGATCCCAAAGCGGATTCCTCGATCGCTACCCATGCAAGTAGCGCCAGGGCTTCGTGGGAGCCAAACCAATGGAGTTCGCATTGCGGAGGGGCGGGAGCTGCGCGTGTTTCCAGCATCGTTCCCGGTTTTGGAATCCGCATCGTTAGTGCAAAACGGGCCACGTCGTGTCTCGAACTCGGGTCACACAGATCGCGCCCTCGCATTGGCCCCGACCGAATACAATGTGCAAGTAATGGCGCTAACGTGTAGTCGGGCCCTATTTTTAGGTGAGTTTTGCCTGAAGACGGCATGCATGGTGCGCCGGCCGATCTCTAGAACCGATGCTGGATACCTAGTTGTATGCCTCTAGGGTTGGCACCGGGGTACGCAACCGGGATCCCCACCGGAGCACCGTTAATCGTGAAAGTTGCGTGATTGTGATTGTCCAAAAATGCTGCGCTTGCGTACAGGGTGGTACGCTTCGAGACGAAATACCAGTACATCAGCCCAACTTGGTCACCTCCATTGCCCATGCCAGACCTGTCGTGGGCGTGAGCGCCACCGAAGGAAAGCATTGTTGAAACGCTGAATTGATAGCTAGCTGATAGCGAATAAACGTCCCTATCAACTAGACCTGTGATTTTTGCATTGTGATATGCAGCAAAAACTTTAAGCGGCCCGAATGCGTAGTTGGCTCCGGCGAACAGCGCGTTGAGGGTGGAACTACCTTTGAAGTTGGTAACCCGTTGATAACCTATTGCAGAATTTAACGGCCCGCGACTGTATTCAACTGCGAGGTTATAGGCGGCAATACCGTTGTCCGGTTTTGTACTTGAATCACGCAAACTTACCATGACCTGGCCGGATAGTCCGTGGAAGTCCGGACTCAGATACGTAATTGCATCATTTTGTCTTGGCGAGATACTTAAAAAACTGTCCAGGCCGGATGCCAACGTGTTGACGGTGAATGCATCAAGCACACCAGTCACCGTTACGTACACGGGCGAGTTCTGTAGTCCGACTCGTACCTCACCCCAAGGAGCAGCCATTCCGACCCAAGCCTGACGGCTGAATGCGAGCGCGGGATTAGATGCGGCGCCAGTAGTAGATGAAATCCCCTGTTCAAGGGTAAATTTTATTTTGTAACCAGCCCCGATGTCTTCCGTACCTTTCAAGCCATACCTAGACCCGTTCACTCCCCCGGAATCCATTCTTGCCGTCGCGCCATTTCCAACATTTGTGACTTCCAGGCTGGTATCGAGGATTCCATATAGAGTAAGGTCACTTTGTGCCCGAACCTGAGTAGAAGCTAGAGGCAGAGCAATCAACAAACCAGGTAAGTATCGCCTCACGGTCATCTCCATAGTATGTATTACTAATTATTGAATATTGTCTTAAAGTCGTAACTGACATCCCGCCACTGATGCAATTGACAGGGACTAGGAAAGTTGTGACATCGATCCGTACCGTGATGCAGGGGCATCATCGACCCAACTGTTGTACGGCCGCACCGCTTGACAGCTATCCTCGGGCATGACCGCAAGACTAGCAACGCACAGCGACCCAAACGTACAGACAATTGCAAGCGGATACGCAGAGGAGAAGTTCGTTTGGGTATTCACGTCCTATTATGGGAATGAAGTCTCACAAAGGCATATCGGTGGATACCCGCGGCTTGGCCGCATAGCCCTCGACATGTCTCCCACCGTCGAGAGTGACTACTTGAACGTCGCATAAAAAGGCAACGACGACTGCCCCGGAAACTCGACACGACTGCAATGTGATGATCACGTCGATCACTGCCGAGATGGGCTGCGCCGGCTAGACGCGGCGCAACTGGATGTGTCAGGAAAAACGGAATCAGTGCCTACGGATCGAGGGCAACGCCTCGGAGCGGAACGCCTGAAAGGGCTGGAGCGAGGAAACCTTGAACTGCGCCAGGTCAATGCGATTCTGTGCAAGGCGTTGGTGTAGTTCGCACAGGCGAGGCTCGACCGTTATCACCGTTGATAGCGGCATACTTCGAACTGAGGTCGGTCGGAATGCGTGGACGCCGACGGGTTAAGCAGCGACCCGATTCAGATAGTATCGCTGCGTGAATGCTACAGGTGACGGGTAATCAAGACGAGCCTGCGTGCGTTGCCTGTTATAGCAGATCTCAATGTATTCGCTGATGGCTCGCCTGGCCTCTTCGCGTGTGGCGAAGCGTCGATGAAAGACCAGCTCGCCTTTCAGCGTGCCCCAAAACGATTCGATCGGTGCGTTGTCAAAGCAGTTTCCTCGCCGACTCTTTGACGCCTGCATGCGGAACTGGCCGACGAGCTCCCGGTACGCCTTAGCGCAGTATTGGGATCCGCGATCCGTATGATGGATCAGACCAGGCGCTGGGCGCTGCGATGCGACCGCACGGAACAGCGCTTGCATCACCAGATGCTTCGTCATGCGCTCGCTCATGGCGTAGCCGACCAGTTCGCCGCTGAACAAATCCGTCTCAGTCCAGCGAGGTACAGCCAGCCTTCGTCGGTCGCGATATACGTGATATCGCCACATCACGCCTGATTTGGTGCGGTTGCGCTGAAATCCTGGTTCATTAGGTTCGGTGCCACTGGCAGGTCGTGCTTCGAATTGGTCGTCGCCTTGAACTTGCGTTTCTGCCTGCAACGCAAACCGAGCTTTTGACGCAGCCTTTTTATACGATGAACGCCGAGCTGCATGCCATGCTCACCGAGGTGCTTCTGCGAGCGTTCGGACCCAAAGCTTTCACGCGTGCGCTGATGCGCAGCGAGCACCTCGGCTTCTAGTCGGGCCTCCTGTCGTGCGCGCAACGATGGCGAGCGCTTGCGCCACGCGTAATGGCCGCTCATGGAAGCGCCCAGCAGCCGGCACATCGGCGGCACTGCATAGTCCTATCGCATCTGCTCGATCATGCCGTACTTCACCGCGACTCCTTCGCAAAGTACGTCGCGAATTTTTTTAGCAAATCGCGCCCCATCTATACTTCGGCCAGTTCCCGCTTAACTCGCCCGAGCTCAGCTTCGATCTCCGTCAACGGCTTTTGATGCTGACCCACACGCTCCAGCTTGCCGGCCTTCACAGCGCGCACCCAGTTTGCCACGGTCTTCATTGATATCAACAGCCGACGGGCAGCCCCGACACACCAACACCCTCGGTCATCGCAAGCTTCACCGCCTCTTCACGGAATTGCTTCGTGTAGACAGCTTTGGGGATTCGGTTCATGTACGCCACCATTCCTAAATTTTGCGGAATCTTGGCTTCCACTTTTTCCGGCCGGCCTCACAGATTCGCGTTCAATTTGTGGTGTAACGCAATGGCGGCGAGCGACACCTCCGGCGCCTGGCAAGCCGCTACCACCTCGGCTTTGAACTCCACGCTATAGCGCCGGCGTCGGCGCCGGCCAAGCAGCACTTCTTCTTCGATAGTATTCACGTGTCCACCTATTTAAGTGGACACGTTGTTTCCAAGTCGGTCAGCGCAATTCAAGACGGGTGGTCACGCGCTTACGAGAACTCGAGGAACGCCAGTGTCGTGACGTTATGATTTCGTCCCTAATACCGCGACGCTAGGTGCCGCGATGTCAACCGACTCCACTTCATCAATTGAGTCGTCGGCAGCCGTAATCAACTTCGCATACCGGCGCCATGCGAGGCCAAGAATGATTGCGCCAGTCAACGCGGCTGTGGGTGTCACGATAGCCATCGCAATGCCGACTTTGGCGCGGTCATGAAATAGATGCTGTGTCAGCATCGCGACGATCAGCGGACCGAGGCCGGCCCCGAACATATTAGTGCAGAAAAGATACAGACCGGACAGACGCCCCCTCAAAGCAGGCGGAGTAAGCAACTGAAGTGAGGTGGCGCCCATGTTGAGTGCGACCGCTGCCGCGAAATACACCACGAAAATTCCCGCAAGGAAAATCCAGGGACTGGGTGAGAGAAAGGCGATGACGCCGAATGGAGAGGAGACGGATAAAGCTGATGCGGCGAGTATGTAATGGCTGCCCTTTATGCCGCGTGCCCACATGCGATCCGCGAGGCATCCACTGCCAAGAGTGGCGATAGCGCCACTTAGGCCGAGAGCAAGCGCGAGCGCTGGACCGATCTCACCCGGTCTCCAGCCGTAGCTCCGGCTCATGAATGCTGGTGCCCACGCCATCAGGGTGTATCCCATCATTGCATTCATAGAGAATCCCGCGAACTGGGCGGCCATGATGCCTCGACGCCGACGAAGCACGGTGAGTAGCGGAGTCGCAGCAGGCGGATGCCCGAAGGCCCTTTTTTTCCGAGTGGGTTCAGGCAATGTCAGCGCGAGCAGGCCGAAGACAAGTGGAGGACACCCCGCTATAACAAACGCTGCTTGCCACGGGTCAAGGTGGCCCAAGGGCGTTTCTATCCCACGAGAGCGAGCAAACAGCGCCAGTAGATAGCCACCGAGACCGAGAGAAATTGCGATACCAAACGTGGCGCCAAACGAAAAAATTCCCAGTGCAGTGGCTAGCCGCCGCCGTGGGAATGTGTCGCTCAGGAGCGCATATGCCGCCGGCATCAACGTTGCTTCGCCGATGCCAACACCCATGCGAGCGACGAAGAGCCATCCGAACGACGTGGTGAGGCCACAGCCGATGCAACTCAGGGCCCAGACAATTGTGCCGACGAAGATAATCAGCTTTCGTGGAAAGGTGTCGACGAACCATCCAAACGCTATTCCGCCAATGGCGTAGACCAGCGTGAACGAGAAGCCAATCAGGAGCCCGATCTGGACCTCGGTCAAGCCCAAGTCCTTCTCGAGGGGCTCCACCAAAAGCGAAATGATTTGTCGACCGAAGAAAGACAGGATGTATAGACATAGCAGCAGACCGACGGCATACCACGCACGTGCGCCTGCACGTGGCTCAGCGGATTGCTGTGTGTCGTTCAAGGAAGGGTGATGGGCCAAGGTAATGGACCTCGATCAGTTTGCAGGTTTGTGTTCTCATCTCGCGGCGCCGAGATCGGCTAGTCGAGACTGTCTCCTATCCCACGTTGCGCTCGGAGCTCGACAAGGAAATCTAGTTCCGAAATGGGATTTGAGTACAATAAGCGTCGACTTCGACGTCGTCAAGGTAAAAGTGAGAACGTTCCGCACTTCGCTCCTTGGAGGCCGTCGATGGCGATCGGCGAAACGCATGGACAACCATGCAGCGCTAAAAAGTGGCTGATTCCCAGCGAATGAAACGAATACTTAGCGATTAAAACCGAGAGACGTTGAGCAAGTAATCGTCAGACGTGAGTGTGCCGCTGCAAACAACATGGGCGAATCCCTGCCCGAACCGACGACGCATTACGCGCAGTTCAGGGAAGGACGGCCTGGAGATGAATCGGACGTCCTCTTTTCATGCAACCGCACATACCCCGACACGGTCTTCGCCGTACCGCACCTATACATAGTCCTGCCTGCAATCGCATTGAGTGTTCGAATATTTTTATGGTACTGCAGTACAGAAACGGGTATAAATACCCACAATGGGAGGATCGAATTGAGGGATGCGATCAACACCGCCTGAGGTCGCCCTTGATGTTGTGACATGAGGAGATGAGCATGGAGATAGCTGGACTCGCCGTGATAGTCACGGGTGGAGCTTCTGGTCTGGGTGGGGCAACCGCACGTCACTTGGCCGCGCTAGGGGCCAAGGTAACGATCTTCGACTTGAACGAAGAATCTGGCCGTGCACACGCCCAAGCGATCGGAGGGCGGTTCGTAAAGGTAGATATTTCTCGAGAGGACAGCGTTATAGCCGCTCTCGACGAGGCGGAGCGCTTTCACGGCGTTGCACGCGTATTCGTTGGCTGTGCCGGCGTGGCGCTTGGCGCAAAAACGGTAGGTCGCGATGCAGCGCCGCACAGTTTGCGTCAGTTCCGAGACACGATAGAGGTGAACCTGATCGGTAACTTCATTGTGAGTTCCCGATTCGCGGCACGGCTGAGCGAGATCGAGCCGCTTGCAGAAGAGCGCGGCGTGATGATCAATACAGCGAGCGTCGCTGCTTACGAAGGGCAGATCGGACAGGTCGCATACGCAGCGTCAAAAGGCGGCGTGGTCGCCATGACACTTCCGATGGCTCGAGACCTGGCGTCACTATCAATCCGGGTTGTGACGATTGCGCCGGGATTGTTCTGGACGCCGATGTTGGCTGCTTTGCCTCAAGAAGCTCAAGATTCACTCGGAAGTCAGGTCCCGTTTCCCGCGCGCTTAGGCAAACCGCAGGAGTATGCGCACCTGGTAGAAAGTATCGTGCGCAATCCAATGCTTAACGGCGAAACGATTCGACTGGATGGTGCGATCAGGATGGCGCCGCGATGAACGATTTTTCTACTACTCCAAATCTTGACCGAGGCCGTCGGCTAGCTGAGCTCGTCGAGATCTTTGTCCGCGAACACGTCGTGCCTTTTGAGCGTGATCCTCGCCAGGGTCCGCACGGTCCCAGTGACGACCTCGTACAGCAAATGAGGGACATGGCGCGCGCCGAAGGGCTGCTGACGCCCAATGTACTTCCCGATGGCAGTCATCTGACCCATGGAGAAACCGCTTTGGTTTTGCGTGCGGCGGGTTTATCACCCCTTGGACCGCTCGCGCTCAATGTCGCAGCACCCGACGAAGGGAACATGTACCTCTTGGGAAGAGTGGCGTCGCCCGCGCAAAAAGATCGATTTTTAACGCCGCTCATCGAAGGTCGGGTTCGCTCCGCCTTTTTCATGACCGAGCCGGCCGAAGACAACGGTGCTGGCTCCGATCCGTCAATGATGCTGACTACCGCTCGACGGGATGGCGATTTTTGGGTGATCGACGGTCGCAAAGCATTTATCACGGGAGCTGACGGCGCCGGCATGGGCATCGTTATGGCTCGCTCCGAACAGGGCGCGACGATGTTCCTGGTTGCATTGCCGGATCCAGCGATTCGCATCGAGCGTGTTCTCGATACGCTTGACGATTCGATGCCTGGAGGTCACGCCATCGTGCGGATTGATGGTCTTCGTGTCCCGGAGAGCCAGATACTCGGAGCGAGTGGAGAAGGTTTCAAGTATGCCCAGATTCGGCTGGCACCTGCTCGACTCACTCACTGCATGCGTTGGCTTGGCGCGTGCATCCGGGCTCAAGAGATTGCAACCGCGTACGCAGTAAAGCGTCGTGCGTTTGGTCAACTACTCATTGAGCACGAGGGCGTAGGCTTCATGCTCGCGGAGAATCAAATTGACCTGAAGCAGGCCGAGTTGGTGATCGACTGGTGCGCAGGGGTGCTGGACAGCGGCGCGAAGGGTATTGGTGAATCTTCCATGACTAAGGTTGCTGTATCCGAAGCACTATTCCGTGTCGCAGACCGTTGCGTTCAGGTAATGGGCGGGACAGGCTTGACGGGCGACACGATAGTCGAAAAAATTTTCCGGGAGATACGCGCATTTCGAGTGTACGACGGGCCCACAGAAGTGCACAAATGGTCGCTCGCCAACAGGATCAAAAATAATGCTCTGGATAGGATGGCTCGATGAAAGAAGCTATTTCATTCAATGGGACTTCGGAGGTCCGAAGTGAACATCGCCTCGACATCGCCGGCCTGACGCAATGGATGTCTGAGAACGTTCGAGGATTTCGAGGACCAGTAACGGTCGAACAATTCAGGGGCGGACAGTCGAATCCCACCTACAAGGTGAACACGCCCGACAAGGCATACGTAGTGCGGCGCAAGCCACCGGGCGATCTTTTGCGCGGCGCGCACGCTGTGGAGCGCGAGGCGCGAGTGTTGCAGGCGCTTGAAAGGGTAGATTTCCCTGTCCCTCATCTGCACGGCATGTGCATGGACGATGCGGTGATTGGCACGTGGTTTTACGTGATGGACTTCGTACAGGGGCGAGTCCTCTGGGACGCGACGTTCCCGGATGTTATCCGTGACGAACGACCGCGCTACTTCTACGCGATCAACGAAACGCTCGCGAAGTTGCACAGCATCGACTACCGGTCGGTGGGCTTGACCGATTTCGGGCACCCCGGTAACTACTTCGAGCGGCAGATTGCGCGTTGGTCCAAACAATACACAGGTGACGTTGAGGCCGGTCGGGATCCGCATTTCGAGAAGTTGATGGAATGGCTACCCGCACACATTCCGGCTGGCGATGAAACTACCATCGTGCATGGTGACTTCCGCGTCGACAACATGATATTCCATCCTACGGAGCCCCGCGTTCTGGCCGTCCTGGACTGGGAATTGTCGACGTTAGGCCATCCACTTGCCGACTTTGCGTACAACGTGATGATGTACCGTATGCCACCGCTGATCATCGCGGGCCTTGAAGGCGCAAATCTAAGTGAGCTGAACATCCCAAGCGAAGATGAATACGTGGCTGCCTACTGTGCTCATACGGGACGTGACGGTATCGCGAACCTGAACTTCTACGTCGCCTTCAATATGTTTCGACTCGCGGCGATCTTTCATGGCATCAAAGCACGTTGGAAGCGTGGCTCGGCGGCTTCGCCCCATGCGAAGGAGTTGGTCGCCGCGCTGCCGTTTGTGGCACAGCGAGCCTGGGAACAGTCGCAAGGAGCACTCGCATGAACTCACCAGCTACTGTGCTCTTTGAGCGCGATGGGTCCATTGCGAAGTTGACACTGAACCGGCCCGACGTAGGCAATGCAATCGACCTCTCATTGGCGAAGGGGTTGATGAAGGCCGCTATCGATTGCGACGAAGATGATTCGATAGGCTGCGTCGTGCTCACGGGTGCAGGACGCTTCTTTTGTACAGGAGGCGATGTGGGAGGATTCGTGTCTGCCGGCGATGCGTTGCCTTCTTTGTTGAAAGAGCTGACTGCGTACTTGCATATGGCCATAGCGCGGCTCGCAAGGATGCAGAAGCCGTTGATTACCGCTATAAACGGTCCGGCGGCTGGCGCTGGGCTCAGCTTGGCGGTTCTCGGAGACATCGCTCTGTCCGCTAGTTCGGCGCACTTTACGCCGGCCTATACGGGCATTGGTCTTTCCCCGGATGGTGGTTCAACGTGGCTCCTTCCTCGTCTTGTCGGCCTGCGCCGGGCTCAAGAAATTATCTTGACGAACAAGCGGCTAGGTGCAGACGATGCGGCCGAGTTAGGTCTGGTTACACGCGCAGTGGATGACGAACTTCTGGCTGATGAGGTTAGGGCGATAGTTGCACAACTCGGGAATTCGACCACCGCCGCAATCGGAAGAACACGGAATCTGCTGCTTTCAAGTCTGGAGTCGAGTTTCGAGACGCAGATGGAAGACGAAGCGAGGGTGATCGCTGAACTCAGCCGAACGTCGCAAACTCGTGACCGTATCCAGGCATTTGTTTCCAAGCGCAACGCCAGTCCAAGTCATCGGGAAAGCACGGTATGAACGCATACATTGTCGAGGCGGTCCGGACTGCCGGTGGTCGCCGCGCCGGCAAACTCGCCGATTGGCATCCGGCTGATATGGCAGGAGAAGTGCTGAATGCGCTGGTCGATCGTTGTGGAATTGATCCCGGCGCCATAGAAGACGTCATCTTTGGCTGCGTGAGCCAGGTTGGTGAGCAGAGCTTCCATATTGGGCGTAACGCCGTCTTGGCATCCAGGCTACCAGATAGCGTTCCGGCCGTTTCAATCGACCGGCAGTGCGGCTCATCCCAGCAGGCTCTCCATTTCGCAGCGCAGGCGGTCATGTCGGGCACACAAGACGTCGTGATTGCGGCTGGCGTCGAGAGCATGAGTCGCGTTCCAATGGGTACGCCGACAAGCCTCGCATTGAATGCAGGATTAGGTGGCCCCTGGAGTGAACGAATCCGAAGACGCTACGGAGTGGATGGTTTTAGCCAGTTCACTGGAGCCCAATTAATTGCTGAGAAATACGGGTTTAGTCGTGAACAGCTCGACTGGTACGCCTTGAAGAGCCATCAGCGGGCCGCAGCTGCCACCAATGCAGGGGCCTTTCGAGCCGAGATTGTGCCACTTGAGGTGAATGGGGAGTCACACGTTGTCGACGAAGGTATCCGGTTCGATGCGACAGCAGAGTCGATTGGATCGGTAAAGCTATTGCGGGACGGCGGCGTATTAAGTGCAGCAAACGCAAGTCAGATCTGCGACGGTTCCGCCGGCGTTCTGGTGGCCAATGAGCATGGATTGAAGGCGCATGGACTGACGCCCCTTGCCAGGATTCACAATCTTACGGTTACTGCAGGGGACCCGATTGTCATGCTCGAAGAGCCAATTCCGGCCACGCGAAGAGCACTGAAGCGAGCAGGCCTATCAATCGATCAAATCGACCTCTACGAAGTCAATGAGGCGTTTGCGCCGATACCGCTCGCCTGGCTACAGGCCGTTGATGCGGATCCAGATCGCCTCAATGTGAATGGAGGGGGGATTGCCCTAGCAGGCTGTTGAATTTGGATCCCGTGTAAACGGGGTTTGAGGGACGGGCGTTATGGATATCGTGTTCATGATCTTTGGCAGTGGAAACGATGCGCGGAATGGATGAGATGCAGGAACCCCTGTTCACGACAGTCAAGCTGGAAGACTTCGTCCCGGCGGATCACCCGCTGCGACCGATCCGGTTGCTGGTGAATGATGCGCTGAAACGGCTCAACGGGCTGTTCAGCGTCATCTACGCGGACACCGGCCGGGCCTCGATTGCGCCTGAGAAGCTGATGCGGGCGCTGCTGTTGCAGGTGTTCTACTCGGTGCGCAGCGAGCGCATGCTGATGGAGCAGATGCGCTACAACCTGCTGTTCCGCTGGTTCGTCGGGCTGGCGATTGAAGACGCCGTGTGGGACCACTCTGTGTTCTCGAAGAACCGCGACCGGCTGCTGGAACATGAAGTCGTAGAAGCGTTCTTCACCGAAGTCATGAGCCTGGCGGACAAGCGGGGCTTGCTGTCGAGAGATCATTTCTCGGTGGACGGCACGCTGATTCAGGCGTGGGCCAGTCACAAGAGCTTCCGCCGCAAGGACGGCCCGGACGATGGCCCGCCGGCCGGCGGTGGCCGCAACGCCGACACTGACTGGAAAGGCGAGCGACGTAGCAATGCCACGCACGAGTCGACTACTGATCCGGAGGCGCGGCTGTTCAAGAAGAGCGGCAAGAGCCCGGCCATCCTGTGCTACCACGGGCACATCCTGATGGAGAACCGCTCGGGGCTGGTGGTCGGCGCCGTGGTCAGTCACGCCGATGGTTTCGCCGAGCGGGCCAGCGCGTTGCGATTGCTTGATTGCGTGCCAGGCGCTCATGCGAAGACAGTCGGTGCCGACAAGGCGTATGACACCCGCGACTTCGTGAACGATTGCCGCGCTCGCAACGTGACGCCACATGTCGCGCGCAACGACGATCGCCAAGGTGGTAGCGCGATCGACGGTCGCACTTCGCGGCATGCGGGCTACCGGATCAGCCAGATCATCCGCAAACGTATCGAAGAGCATTTCGGCTGGGGTAAAACGGTCGGCCGGATACGTCAAACCGTCTATCGCGGCATCCGGCGCGTCGACCAGCACTTCAAGCTGACGATGGTCGCGAGCAATCTGACCCGCATGGCGCGAATGCCAGGTGTGGTGCCGCAAGGAGCGACGCGATGAGCCGCCACGGCATGAAGACTGCGCGCCACAAGGGCTGCATGCGTGCGCATGCCCCGCGCAGATTGCGCGGCGAACCGGTAATTCAGCGGAAAATTGCACGCGCAAGTCTCCTGAACATAGCTTCGGTCGTCATGACGGGGCGCTTTTCAACAGCCTGCTAGGGCATCCGCTCGGCGCCTCCGGGGCGAAGCTTACAGCAACGCTAGTACATGCGCTGCGAGCGCGTGGAAAGCGGTATGGCTTGCAGACAATGTGCGAAGGCGGCGGCATCGCGAATGTCACCATCATCGAAGCCATCTGATGCACGCTCAAGGCTTGCACCTCATCGCCAGTTGATCTAATATGGGATTTAAAGCCCATAACGAAACACGACACCTATCATGGCCGTGTATTGGAGAAGGCAACCAGACAACCCCTGCCAACTAGCGGACTCCGACGCAAAGGAAGTCTCATGCCGTCTGTCACCGATCAGGGCGTTAAGCGAAGCGCACGCGGCAGAAGGGACGCACTTTTCCTGCTGCGGTTTTCGTACGTCTTCTCATGGACCGGCAGATCATCGCGTTGATGGTCACCGACTGCGGCGCGGTTTGGGATTAGGCGATGTTCAGGTGGGCTTGCTCGAGGGTTCTGAAATAGGAGACAAACTCTTTAGCTCGTTGGTGAACTCGTGCAGTTTACGGGCACATTTCGTAAAGGCGTAGTTGAGCCGCAGGCTGAGGCGGCCGGTTCGCTGCAGCCTGGAAGGAGACGTCGATGAAAAGCGCAGAAATCTGTTTGCGGTCAGTTGTTGAGAAGTGGTTTGCAGCCGCACCCGTCCGGGTAACCCGATTCAAATGGAGCGGCGTAGGTCACAGCCGCTCTGTTCGAGTTGAGGCTCGCTCCTCAAGTAGGGCTCTTTCCATCTTCTTTTTCAAACACGAGGATGGTGCATGGCGAGTCTTTCCACCAGACGGGCGGCGTCCTGCCATGCGCTTTTACATGAATTTTGAATTACCCAAATCATAATCTCATTTGCGCGATTGCCACTCGCATGTTTGCAGTTGATGAGGCGACCACGCTACGTGTCGCTGACAAAGCCTAAGGGTTTGAGCTGCATTGCTGCGATCCCGCCGCGCAATACATCTTACTTAACTGCGGCCTCGAATCTTTGACGAGATCGAACCATGACAGACGATAGCAGTAGATTGCCCCTTGCGGTCATCACCGGCGGTGCCGGTCATATTGGACTCTGCTGCGCGCGGCGGTTTCGCGACCACCGAATTCTAATTTCGGATCTTCGGCCGGATGCGGTCAATTCGACAGTTAGTACGCTCCAAGCCGAAGGAGTGAATGCTGTTGCGATGCCCGCGGACATAACGCATCAGGCGGATGCGAGTGCCCTGGCGGAGGCCGCAAACGGCATGGGCGGATTTGCGGTACTGATTCATGCCGCTGGCGTCGCGCCACCTACGCCCCCCGAGATCATTTATGCAGTGAATCTATATGGAACTATCAACATACTGGACGCCTTCGAACCCCTGGTAAAACCCGGAGTGGTGGGGGTTTGTGTGGCCTCAGTGGCAGGACATAGAACGCTTGGGCATCGGTTCGACTCCTTACTGTTGGAGCCCACACAGGGGCCGGCCGACCTGGCACGAGTCATCGAAGCCGAGGCTCCCACAGCGCCGAAACATCGCCTGGCCTATGCAACTTCCAAGCGTGGAACGATTCTGCAGGTGCAGCGTCGAGCTTACGCTTGGGGCCAGCGGCAGGGGAGATTGCTTTCAGTGTCTCCTGGTGTACTCGGCGACACAGCGATGGGGGCGCAAAGACAGGCCGGTCTTGACCATCGCGGGAACGATTTACCACTTGGAAGGCTCGGATCGTCGTCAGAGATTGCCGAGGTTATTAGATTCGTAACTTCTCCAGCCGCTAGTTTGATGACGGGTGTCGATATTTTGGTTGACGGCGGTTACCTTGCAACTGCAGATCACCAGTTCTCGGCCGATCGTCGTGAGAAGTGGCACGCCCTCGAATTTTAGAGGAAGCGGTGCCATCTGAGGTAGCAGTGCGGGTGGTCCTTCGGGAGAAGGAAGGGCCCCTGGATAGTCCGCGTCGGATTGTCCTCGGCTACACGGCCTTGCACATCGAGCGGAGATATGGACTTGACCACTACAGGCATCAGCGAGGTGGCGACGGCATAAGCGCCGGCTCGATGGCACCCTCGCAAGGGAGCCATCGTGAAGTCGATGATCGTCGGTGTCACTGCGGCAGGCGGACTAGCTCTGTCGGCAAACTGTCGAGGATCCGGTCGCTAACAAAGTAGTCTGCGGTCAATGGTGCGAGTGGGTGCCGTGCGTAAGATGAGAAGTCGGTCACTCCCTCCTCGCGCAGCACCTGTTCATCCAAAAAGAAGTTGCCCGTCACTTCTGTTGCCTGCTTTGTAAGAATTGCGTACGCGGCATCGGCCATGATCTCGGGATTCCGACTGGAGTTGGCCATATCGCCGAGTTTGTTGCGGACGGCGGCTGTGTCGATAGTGGTAACGGGCCAGAGCGAGTTGACGGCGATGCCTAGTGACTCGAATTCACGTGCCTGTCCTAACGTGCAAAGGCTCATGCCGAATTTCGCAATACTGTAGGCGACATGTGGGCCGAACCACTTCGGATCGAGGTCCAGTGGAGGAGCGAGGTTCAATACATGTGGATTCTCTGCGCGGCTTAAATACGGTAGTGCCGTTCGAGTGCAGAGATAAGTGCCTCGGACGTTGATCTGCTGCATCAGGTCGTACCGCTTCATATCCGTCGACGGCGTGTCGGTGAGCGAAAGGGCGCTTGCATTGTTTACCAATATATCGATACCACCAAAACGCTGTACGGCCTCGTCAAATGCGCGGACAACGCTCCCTTCATCACGGACGTCCACGACAAGAGGAAGAGCCTTACCGCCGGCGCGCTCGATTTCTTCCGCGGCGGTATAAATCGTCCCAGGTAGGTTTGGATGTGACTCGACAGTTTTGGAGGCGACAACGATGTTGGCGCCGTCTCGCGCCGCTCGGAGGGCGATTGCGAGACCAATACCGCGACTTGCACCAGTGATAAACAGAGTTTTCGATTGTAGGGTCATTGCCATGGCCAAGAAAAGAATGTTGGTTATGAGGCTGTCAGATGTGGCCGGAACGCGACTCCGTTGTCCGGCGTTCAACATCAAGGATGTACATCTCCTTCATGGTGCGAATTTCCTTTGTGGGACTAAAGTACCATAAAAGTGTGTAGGTGTCGATTTCATGGCGAGTAGAAATAAATAGCTCGTCAGAGTGCAATGCCTCAAAGGCCTAGAGAGCGGCGGCTGTTGCCGTCCAGGCGCGAACACATCGACGATGACCACCACGAAGCCTCGTTCCGTGCTTGACACGCGCTTTTTCTAAATGGTACAACAGTCCCATTATGAAAATTTGTCCCGAGGAAGGGGTTGGGTCCTGGGGCACGATAAACAGGAGCGAAAATGGGTTGTCCAGTGCATGGAAGGTTGAATGATGTTCCGGCGGACCGGGTTGTGTCCTTTAACTATCGGACTGGCGAAGCGATGGTCGCCGATCCGTGGACCGTGTTACACGACTTGGGAACCGGTCCGGGCTTTTTCTACTCGCCGGAGCTCGGCGGCCATTGGTGTGCCGCGAAGCGTGAGACTGTCATCGACATCCTGCGCAATTGCGAACTTTTCTCCAGCCGAAATATTCGGGTACCTCGTGTTGAACGTACGGTTCCGTCGATTCCGCACCACATGGACCCTCCTGAGCACGGTAAGTATCGGATTGGTGTCGTGGAACTTTTCGGCCATCGGATCCTGGACGAACTCACTCCAGCAATTCGCGCCACTGCCCGCGGGTTGGCGAACGAGTTGGCCACACGCAACGAAGCTGAGTTTGTGCGCGACTTCGCCATGCGTATGCCGGTTGAGATTTTCATGCGAATGTGCGGTCTGCCGCTTGAACGACGCGACGAAATGATCGGCTGGGTGCAGAGCTATTTTCATGGCGTGTCGCAACAAGAATCTAACGACGCGCATGAGAAGTCGATTGCCTATCTCAGTGGTTGGCTCGATGAACAATTGGTAGATCCGGAAAGAAGCGGTGGTCACATCATGCCTTCGTTGCTGAGGACGCGAGTCGACGGAAGACCGCTTAGTCGCGAGGAGATGCTGTCGATCCTCATTACGCTTTTCAATGGAGGACTCGACACGGTGGCTGCTCAGATGACGCACATCATGCGTTATCTGGCCGAGCATGAGAATCAGCGTCAGAAGCTACTGAATAACCCCGACAAAATCCCTGACGCCGTCGAGGAGTTGCTCCGCCGTTTCAGCATCATAAGCATCGGTCGTGAAGTCACGCGTGACGCAACGTACGCAGGAGTAGAGCTTCGTAAAGGCGACATGGTGCTTTGCCTTATCTCTGCCGCAGGCTTGGACGAAGAGATATTCCCCCAGGCGCTTGAGGTTGATTTTGATCGCTCAAACCGGCGGCAGCATTGCGCGTTTGGTTCCGGACCGCACATGTGCGTTGGCGCTCCGCTTGCCCGGTTGGAGTTGCGCATCATGCTCGAAGAACTGCTCCCCAGATTACCAGAGCTGCGGGTAAGGCCTGGAGCATCGCTCTCCTACCACACGGGTGTAACGCTCGGTCTGGTTGAGTTGCCGTTGCAATGGGGTGAGTCAGTCAACGTCTCTTGAAGAGAGAACGCCATGTTGGAGACAAGTATCAACTCATTGCAGTCATCTGGCACGGTGATTATTGGTGCAGGCCATGCTGGGGGATCGGTCGCAGCGTTTCTGCGCCAGAATGGCTTTGCCGGATCAATCACCTTGATTGGGGAGGAGCCGCTGGAGCCGTATCAGCGACCACCTCTCTCTAAGGCATGGCTCAAAGGCGAAGCAAACGAAGAAGGTCTTCGGTTGAGGCCCGCAGAGTTCTATCTCGAGAACTGCATACAGCTATACCTCAACACGCGTGTCGACGCCATCGACCGCTCGGCTCGGCTAGTAGGTATGGCGGATGGCAAAACAGTGAATTACGACAATCTCATCCTGGCCACTGGAGCCCGAGCCCGTACTGCGCCTTTCGAAGGAACATCGCTGCCTGTCGTGCTTGAGCTACGCACTGCGGCCGATGCGGAGAAATTGAAGCTCGCACTTAAACCCGGCGCGCGAGTGGTGATTGTTGGTGGCGGGTATGTGGGTTTGGAGGTAGCTGCGTCGGCGCGTGCTCTCGGCGCCGAAGTCGTGGTAGTTGAGAGGGAGGCGCGTCCTTTGGCTCGGGTTGCTTGCTCGCAACTCTCGAGCTTCTTTCTTCGCTATCACAGTCAACGCGGCGTTACTTTTCGCTTGGGCCGGTCAGTTACATCCGTGCAGATGCTGGATGGAGCGGCAAGCGTGTGCTTGGACGACGGTGAGCAATTGCCGGCCGATCTGGTCCTCGTAGGAGTTGGTGCGGTTCCAAATGAGGAATTGGCGCGTCATGCTGGATTGCGATGCGATGACGGCGTGCTCGTCGATCTCTCAGCGCGCACAGACGATCCGAACATCTACGCAATTGGAGATTGCACGCGTAGACCGCTTCCACTGTACAACCGAAAGGTGCGTCTCGAGAGCGTGCCCAACGCGCTTGAACAGGCGAAGCAGGCGGCGGCCTCTATCTGCAACTTGCCGGCGCCAAAACCCGAGACTCCTTGGTTCTGGTCAGATCAGTTCGATGTGAAGTTGCAGATTGCCGGTTTGCCCATGGATGTTGCCGAGATAGTCATTCGGGGTGACCCCGACGAAGACAGGTTTGCGGTCTTTCACGTCAGCGCCGATCAACGGATCCAGGCGGTTGAGGCCGTGAACGCGGTGCCCGAATTCATGATGGGTCGTCAACTCATCGGTGCCAGGACCGAAATCGACATCGAGCGTCTGCGCAATCCAAATATTTCAATGAAGGAGGTCGCGATCTGATCGCGAAGAGTCTATGCCCCAGATCACTTTTATTACGGCTGATGGTACGCATCGAACCGTGGATGCTCGAAATGGCGACAGCGTGATGCAGACAGCCATCAAGAACGGGATACCTGGAATCGATGCGGATTGCGGTGGTGCGTGTGCATGCGCAACGTGCCATGTCTATGTTGACGAGTCCTGGAAAGACAGGGTAAACAAGGTGGGCGACATGGAAGCCAGCATGCTGGATTTCGCACAGGTTGTTCTCCCGAATTCCCGGCTTGCTTGCCAATTGCAGGTTGTTGAGGCGCTAGACGGTCTGGTCGTGGCCATTCCTGAGAGCCAACATTGAGCAATGGACACAGATAACTCGGCTGAGTTAAATGATCCGGCTGGAACGGTCGCGCCACGGGAGGGTGTCGCAGGGGAGGATTGTCGGCACGAAGGTCTTCCCGCCCCGCGGCGCTATCTTGCGCTAGCCGGGGTTTGGTTAGCCTTGATTGTCAGCATACTTGACAGCTCAATTGCTAACGTTGCGCTCCCGACGATTGCGCGTGATTTAGGGGCTTCGCCTGCTGATTCGATTGCGATCGTAAGCGCGTTTCAACTGGGTGTCGTGATCTCGCTGTTGCCGATGTCAGCGCTCGGGGAAATCACTACCTATCGTCGAGTCTTTATCGGCGGTCTGTGTATTTTTACGCTAGCCTCCCTGGGTTGCGTAACGTCGCACGATCTCACTGAACTGGTCGTCGCGCGGGCGATTCAGGGAATCGGCGGCGCGGGCATTATGAGTGTGAATGGTGCACTCGCTCGTGTTATGTATCCACCGCGGCTCCTCGGTGCGGCGCTCGGTGCGAACGCTTTAATCATCGCCGCGTTTGGCGCATTAGGGCCTACGATTGCCTCGGTCATGCTCGCGCTGGGTCCCTGGCAATGGCTATTCGCTATCAATCTTCCAGTTGGCGCACTGGCCTTGGCCTTGGCTTGGCGAACATTGCCAGAGAGCCCGAAGGCAGATAGGCAGCTGGATGTATTGAGCATTGTTTTGAACATCATCGCTTTTGCGATGCTGTTGAGTGGGGTCGATCTGGTCACGCGAAATCCTTCCGAGTTGCGGGGTGGCGCGGTCTTGATCGGTGGCGTCATTGCGGCGGTAGTGCTGGTGAATCGTTGTTTGTCTCAGAGTCTACCGCTTGTACCGATCGACCTGCTCAGGATACGCCTGGTACGTTTGGCTGCGCTAACGTCCGTGTCCACATTTACCGCACAGACGCTGACCCAGGTTGCTCTCCCTTTCTACCTTCAGGACGGTTTGCATTTCAATCTCGTGCAAATCGGTTTGCTTATGACGCCATGGCCTGCCGGCGTGGCGCTTGCCGCGCCCCTCGCTGGCAGGCTCGCGGATCGCGTGCCGGTCGAGGTGCTGATTGGGTGCGGCCTTTTCGTGATGGCAGCTGGGTTGAGCTCACTTCTGTGGCTTTCACCTGGAATGGAGTTGACCGCTATTGCCATTCACATGGGCGTCTGCGGTATAGGCTTCGGCTTCTTCCAATCGCCGAACAATCGTGCGCTATTGTCTTCCGCTCCAATGCACAGGAGTGGTGCGGCGGCTGGACTCGTTGCGATTTCGCGTACCACGGGTCAGATCCTTGGCGCGATGCTGGTAGCGATATTTTTCCGATTGTTTGGTCACGTAGGCCAAGCCGCCATAGGTGTCTCAGCCATCATGGCAGTGTTAGGTGCGCTACTGGGTTTTGCACGCAAGTCCTCGGCGTCACGTACAGTCAACTGAGGGGCTTTCGTATCCTTCGATTTGCAGCCGCGCTTCACATCGACGTTCGGCTCCAGAAAGGCTCAACTCGGTTGTTCTGTCTCGCCATGGGGATGGTGTACCATTCAGCAGATATACGTTGAGGACGTCCTTGTCGGCGGGCCACGCCCGATTGGAGAATCATGTCGAACCTTGTTGGTGGGCGAAGCAATCAGAAAATGCGCACGCATATGGCACTAGTCGAATGCGCCGCACAATTTGTACGTGAGGGGAAAACCTTCACCGTTGCCGAGGTGGCAGATAGCGCTAGAGTGGGTCGCACGACAGCGTATCGCTACTTTCCGTCGGTCGAGACGCTCGTGGTGCACGCCACGCTCTACGCGTCAACGGAGGTTGAGAAACGAAGTATTGACGCGGCGCTCGAGAGCAAGCAAACGGTCGAAGATCGTCTCCGCTCGGTGGTTGAGGCCAGTGACATTACGATTACCGACCACAATTACCTTTATCGCACGATGCTGAAGCTCTCGTTGAACAATGAGGGCTCAGATGACGAGTTGCTCCCGCATCGTAGAGGGGCACGGAAGGAAGTGCTTGAGTCGGCAATCGGTATGCTGCGTACTCAGCTTGGTACGAAGCGTTACGAGAAGTTAATCGGGGCGCTCAGCCTGTTTATCGGTATCGAGTCGGTCGTTGTATTGCATGACGTCTGCTTTCTCTCCACAGAAAAGGCTCGGGAAATCAAGATCTGGGGGGCTCTCGCCATTCTTAAGGCTGCGTTGGCCGAACTGGACCAAGCCGGTGGGTCAAAATCTGCCAAAAGCGAAGATGAACCCCGCGCCATCAAGCAAATCGTTCGGAAGACGGTGCCTCGGAAGCCGGCGCCTCGGAAGCCGGCTCAACGGTGATGAAATGCCGCATGAACGTCGTCAGTAATACGACACTACACCGCCCCCAAGCGGAATGACGAAACGCGATGTCGGGAAATCCTTGAACAGGACCGAGGACAGGCGCCCACGGACGCGGACGTATCCGCGTTCATTTTGTCCGCGCGCGTGTTATCGAAATACGCGCTGCGACTCGTGCTGATGTGCTATTCGTCGGAGTGTTGTACTCGGTGATCATTTCGTAGATCGGGTACCCGTTCAGCCATCACCGAGATCTTCATTGCCGGGAAAGCCGAGCTTGTTCGAACTGTAGTAGCCGTTCGAATTCATCGTGAACACGGTGCCGCCGTCGTTCGCCGCGTTGGTCTGATAACGGACACCACCGTCCGCGCCTTCACCTCCCCCTCTCCCCTGTCAGTACCAAGTTGAGTTTGGTAGCACCGGTGTACGAGCGCCTCGGGCGCTCGGCTCTGGCACGCATAGACGCATTCCCGACAGTGAATCCAACGATTGCCGACAAAAGTTGCTTGACGCCTCGCGGACAAGGTTATATTGTTTCGACATGGAACTAAAATCCCATAAAGGGTAACAGATTCCGAATGGTTTCCTGGTCCAATGAACGAATCGCAGCTTCGGAGCTATCGCATGATCATCGACAGTCACGCCCATGTTGTTATGACCGACGAATTGTATAGGTACATGAGCGAACTGGTAGCCAGCCGTGCCAATCCGGCCGCGCCGTTCTCCGGAATCAAGGAGGAGGCGCTGCATGCTGTTTCGAATCGACTGATCGAAATTATGGATGGCGTGGGAACTGACGTGCAGTTTCTCTCTCCGCGCCCGTACATGATGCTGCACTCGATCAAGCCGGCCAAAGTAACTGCGTTGTGGACTCGTGCAGTCAATGATGCGATCCATGCCCAATGCCAGTTGCACCCGGACCGTTTCAGGGCAGTCGCCGGCCTTCCGCAGTTTCGTGCGGAGAGCCCTGCAAACTGCTTGGCCGAGCTGGAGCGATGTGTGAAGGAGTTGGGCTTCGTCGGCTGCCTGTTGAATCCGGATCCCACGGAGGGTGAAGAAACAGCGCCGCCCGGCCTTGGCGATCGTTTCTGGTATCCCCTGTACGAAAAACTTGTCGAGCTCGATGTGCCGGCGCTCATTCACTCAGCGAGTTGCTGCAATCCGCGAGAATCCTACACGCTGAAATTCATCAACGAAGAGAGTATTTCGATCATCTCCTTGCTGGAGAGCCGCGTGTTCGAAGACTTCCCGACATTGAAGATTGTTGTCGCGCACGGCGGGGGGGCTATTCCGTATCAAATGGGGCGCTTTCGCGCATGGGCCGAGCGACGGGGCGGTGAAACGTTCGACGAGAAGGTTCGCAAACTCTATTACGACACCTGCAACTATTCGCCCGAGGCGCTGGAATTTCAATTCCGGGTGCTTGGCGTAGACAACTGCCTTTTTGGTACGGAACGACCAGGGACGGGCACGATCGCGTGTAGGCATACGGGGCGGGACTTCGACGACCTAAAGCCTGCGATTGAAGCCATCCCATGGCTGACGGCTGAGGATAAGTACAAGATTTTTGAAGGGAACTGCCGAAAGGTTTACCCGCGCGCGTTCAAAGACTAGCGAGCGAACGATCTCGCAACCGGTCCCGCAGATCGGGCGGGGCGGCTCGACTAACAATGGAGATACCCCATGCTGTCAAAGGCTGACAATGAATTGATGTGCCGTGTAGAGGGAGACCAGCCCATGGGCATCTTCCTGCGGCGGTTCTGGATGCCGGCATGTTTGCTGGATGAGATTCCGTCACCCGGCGAAGGGCCGGTTCGCGTCAATCTGGTGGGTGAGCGACTCGTGGCTTGGCGAAATGCCGAAGGCCGGGTAGGTTTGATGTCCGAGGTGTGTCCCCATCGCGGTGTATCGCTCATGCTAGCGCGTGATGAAGGTGACGGACTGCGCTGCATTTATCACGGCTGGAAGATTGATGTGGCCGGCCATGTATGTGAAATGCCTGGCGAGCCGAAAGATAGCCGGATGTGCGGACGGGTGAATAACACGACCTACCCGTGTGTCGAAGCGGGCGGACTGTTGTGGGCTTACTTGGGACCCGGAGAGCCACCCCCACTTCCACGCTTTCCATGGATGGACTTGCCGTCGACTCATTACGTTGTGAGAAAAACGCTCTATAACGTCAACTTTGTGCAGTCGCTCGAGGGTTCACTTGATTCGGCACACAGTGATTTTCTGCATAGCGCAGAGACAAGTGCGTCGGGCGATTACGATCAGGATCAAGTTCACAGCGATGGCCGACGTTCGCGGCCTTCAACCGATACTTCACCCGAGATCGACGTCAGAGAGACCGAGTTCGGCTTTATCTATGGCGCAATCCGCAAGGCAGTGGCCGATCCGGAGAAACTCGCATACGTGAGGGCGACGGCTTATGCCTTGCCGTTCTACAGCATGATCCCTCCCGTGTACATGCAAGCGTCAGTGCCGCTAGATAGCGAAAACACGGCAATGTACCTTGTCTGGTACGACAACGAGCATCCACTCTCGCCGGTCGAAGTGAAGGCGCATGAAACTTTCCTCGGCTTGCGGATGGGTGAGGATCTGCTGCCCGACTATCGCCGTCCAGGACGTGCCGACAACCGATGGTTCCAGGATCGCGAAGGCATCAAGGCGGGAAAGACCTACACCGGACTGTATGGCACGACCATGCAAGATATTGCTGTGCAGGAGTCGATGGGGCCCATCCAGGATCGCACCATCGAGCACCTGGGGATGACCGACAAGGCAATTGTTCACATGCGACGCATGCTCCTCGCAACAGCTCGTCAGATTCGAGACGGCAAGGAACCTGAAATCCCCGCACTTAATAGCGACTACAGCCAGGTACGAAGCGCTGCGGCGACGATCAATCGCGACGACGATTGGTGGGAAAAGCTTTACGGCGCCGCGTCAACGGCGTCACTGGGGAAGGCTGTTTGATGCGAGGCCTCGTTCACGTCGGAGACGGCAAGCTGGAGTTGCGCGATCTCCCAGTGGTATCAGCGGGTGAGAGTGGAGCGGTTCTCCGGGTGGAAGGGAGTGCTGTTTGTATCGGAGATGCCGAAACACTCCATGGATATGGTCCGGTGATGACTACGCCTTTGGTACTCGGGCACGAGATCGTGGGGCGCGTCGAGGATGTTGGGCCCACCGCCCCGCGTGCGCTACAGGAGTTGCTCGGTGCAAGGGTCATGATCGATGACGCACGGCCTTGCGGGAAGTGCGATTGGTGTTTGCGCGATCAAAAGCGATTCTGCAAATCACCGCGATATGGACACATTGTTCAAGACTCATCTTCCAGTAACTGGGGAGGATATGCGGAGACTGTGACGCTCGACGAACAATCAGTACTTGTCCCGATACCTGAAGATTTGCCCATCGAGCTCGCGACCTTCGCGTTTCCCGTAGCTTCGGGCGTTGAATGGCTCCACCTTGGCGCAGAGATCAAGGCAGGGGAATCAGTGGCGATCCTCGGCACGAGTCGGATGGGCGCGGCAACAGCTTTGGTGGCTCTACACGCGGGAGCGTCGAAAGTCGTTGTGTACGGCGATTCACGTGGTGTAGACGCGATCAAAACCTGTTGGGCAATGGGAGCCAACGTGCGCAGCTTTCCCGCTGCACCGAAAATCGAAGGACCCTACGACGTGATCGTGGTCGTGACAGAGGCTCCGGTGGAGTACGTTGCGGCTTCGGTTGAAATGGCTGGTCAACTTGGGCGAGTGATATTGGCATGCACTTCAACTAAACCGTCTGGGATGGAGCCGGATACGATTCGTCGCAAGGGACTCACCCTTAAAGGCGGACGTGGTGCCTCGGCACAGTCTCTGAAAAAGGCGGTAGAGATTGTCTCGGCCGAGCGAAAGAGGCTTCGAGAATTTGCAGGGGAGGTCCACGGATTTGAGGCAGCGGAAGCTGTTCTCAAAGGATTGCTGGATGGTGGTGTAGTTCGTGGAGCTCATGTCGTCATTCAGGATGCAGCCTCGTCAAGGAGCAACGTCGATGCGTAAGCGCCGTTTAGGACGTACCGGGTTTGAAGTTTCTGAGATTTCATTCGGCTGTGGCGGGACCGCGGGGCTCATGGTCCGCGGCAGCGAGCACGAACAGTGCGCTGTCATCGGCAGCGCGCTGGAGCAAGGGATTAATATCTTCGACACGTCTCCGACGTACGGCGGCGGCCACTCGGAAGTTAATCTGGGAAAAACGCTCAAGACCCTCGGCGCATCGCCGATCATCAGTACCAAGATCGACTTCGCCCCTGGCGACCTTGATGACCTGGAAGGTGCAATCGTCCGTTCCGTCCAGCGCAGCCAGGAACGGCTGAACCGAGAACGCCTGGACATCCTGTACCTGCATAGTCGTGTGGGACGTCAACGGGATCTGGCTGGTCGTGTTCTCTCCGTAGACGACGTATTGCGGCCCGGCGGGGTAGCAGACGTCATGGAAGGATTGAAACGCAGAGGCATCGTCGGTGCCATTGGTTTCACAGGTCTAGGTCATACCGACTCGATTCTTGACGTCATCGAAGCCGACCGCTTCGACCTTTTTCAAGCCTACTACAACCTCATCAACCCGAGCGCGGTCGTTGCGACCGTTGCAGCGTGGCGGGCTCAGGACTACGGAGAGATGATCTCGAAGGCGTCGAACCGCGATGTTGGCGTGGTCGGTATTCGCGTTCTCGCGGCGGGTGCTCTTAGCGAAAGCGGTGAGCTTCATCGTTTTGCGAAGTCCTATTCATCACTGTCTCGAGCCGAAGTGGATGCGGACCGCGTGAAGGCGGATGCATTTCGCGCCTTCGTGCCAGAAGGCGCGTCAATGGCCAGTCTCGCGCTGCGTTTCGCCTTGAGTGAACCCATGATCGACACAGTTCTAGTGGGTATCTCCGAGCGTTCACATCTCGACGATGCAATCGCTGCCGCACAGGCGGGACCCCTGGAGCTCGAACGGCTCCAGCAGATGGCCGCCCGTTTTCGTGAACTATATGAAATGGCATGACTATGTCTGAGATCCGCCTCTCCGATGGAGTTTCGAGTGATGAAGGGTCAACCGACGATCGCCGGTGGGTCCGCCTCTACGCTCCCGGTATCGGCCCGCACGCCGCTATCGAGCCAGCATTGCCGCTTGACGCTTTTGAGGTCAACGTGGCGACGCGCCCCGATGCGATTGCACTCTGGTATTTCGATACCGCGCTTAGCTTCCGTCAGCTTGGCCAAAAGGTCGACGCCCTGGTTACAGCGTGGGCCGACCGGGTAAAGAAGGGCGACCGGGTCGTAATCTTGAATCAAAACACCCCGGCAACGGTAATCGGAGTGCTGGCGGTCTGGCGTCTGGGTGCAATCGTTGTGCCGCTCAATCCCATGCTCAAACGGCGAGAGCTGGTTCACTATCTGCACGACGCTGAACCGGGTGCTGCGATCGTCGGGGCAGAGCAGGCCATGGCACTTCATGGTGCGATTTTGGACTGGGGAGGCAGCCTTTCCGTCGCAGTCTCGGTTGCCAATGAGTTTCTTCGTGAGGGCGAGACGCCCGCCCTTCTCGGGAAAGTCAGTGAGGACATCGAGATGCCCGATGGATGGAGCCATCTGTCGACGCTTCTCGACGAGCCAGGCACATCGTCTGGATGGTCGATTGATCGGAGTGATATCGCCTTCCTGACATACACGTCAGGAACCACGGGTGAGCCCAAGGCCGCACTCATCTCTCACGCAAATGTGGCGTCCAGCGCGGAGGTCTATCGTCAATGGCTGGAACTTACCTCCGATGACGTCCTCTTTGCGGCCGCGCCTTTTTCGCACGTAACAGGGTTGGTCGCCCATATCGCGGCGGGGTTGGTCGCGGGAGCTGCCGTAGTCATGTGCTATCGGTTCGAAGCAGCCACCGTACTCGATTTGTTGGCGCGCCATCGCTGCACGACGACGGTGGCGGCCATTACTGCTTACATCGCGCTTCTTGATCAGCCCGCGTTCGACCCCTCGCGCCTATCCCATTTTCGCAAGTTGTTTAGCGGGGGCGCACCCGTGGCGCCGGCGATCGTCGAGCGATGGGAGGCAGCGACGGGCGTGTATATCCACAACGCCTATGGTCTGACGGAGACGACGTCGCCCTCGCACCTGGTGCCTTTGGGACGCCGAGCTCCGGTGGATGAATTGACTGGCTCGCTGTCGATAGGTGTACCAGTCCCCGGAACACGTTGCCGGATAGTCGATTTGCAGTCGCGTGCGACGGTGCCCTTCGGCGGAGATGTTGGCGAGTTGATGACCTCGGGTCCGCAGGTCGTCGCGGGGTATTGGCGGAAGCCGGACGCATCGTCGGCTGCATTTGAAGACGGCTGGTTGCGCACGGGGGACATCGGGCGTGCCGACGCAGAAGGCTGGTTTTATGTCGTAGACCGGTCAAAGGACATGATCGTCGCATCCGGTTTCAAGGTGTGGCCACGCGAGGTCGAGGACGTGTTGCTGGAGCATCCAGCGATTAGCGAGGCCGCGGTGATAGGAGTGCCTGATAGTTACCGTGGCGAAGCACCGAAAGCGTTCGTCGTCTTGCGTCCATCGGCGACGATTACGCAAGAGGAGTTGACGCTGTTTTGCCGGGAGCGACTGGCGTCGTACAAGGTGCCGCGCCTGATCGAGGTCCTCGACGAGTTGCCTAAGACCAATTCGGGCAAGGTGCTACGACGTGTTCTGCGGGAGAAAGCGGTATGAGCAATGGCGCAGGCGTGCCATTTGATTTATCCGGACGGGTCGCCGTTGTGACCGGGGGATCGAGAGGACTGGGCGCAGCGGCAGCTGCCGCCTTGGCCAATGCAGGAGCTCATGTGGTGTTGGTAGCACGTAACCAACAATCGCTTGATGAACGGGCCGAAATTCTGGCAGGCGCTGGTGCGAAGGTTTCCTGCGTCGTCGGAGATTTGTCGCAACCGGGAACTGCGGACAAGGTGGTGGAAGCGACGATCAGATACGCCGGGAGCGTCGATATTCTCGTGAATTCTGCTGGCGCGATTGCTCGTGGAACGTTGCAGGCCACGTCGGATGCCGACTTCGAGCAGGTCATGCGTGCTAACGCATACGGCGTATGGTCGGTTTGTCGCGCCGCTGTTGCGCACATGAAACCCGGCAGTGCGATCGTAAATGTTGCATCCACTGCAGGGCTGATCGGAATGAGCGAGCGCTCGGCATATGCGGCCTCCAAGGGCGCAGTGGTGCAGATAACAAAAGCGCTTGCTGTCGAACTTGCGCCGCGTGGTATTCGCGTCAATGCGGTTGCACCCGGTCCATTTGCTACAGACATGTCGCAACAGAGCCAGGTAAGCGAGCGCTGGCGCATGCTCATTCAGCACAGGGTGCCGCTCGGTCGCGCCGCCCATCCAGACGAGATAGGTCCGCCGATTTTATTTCTGGCGTCTCCGGGCGCGAGCTTCATAACCGGCGTGATTCTCCCGGTGGACGGCGGATGGACCGCGAGCTGACTTTTACGAATACGCGTACACATTGATGCGCACAGCGCGCATCTTCAAACGAGGAATGAGGAGTTTTATGGCCGAGATCGTGCTGGGACTGGCTATGTCGCACAGTCCTCAAGTTAGCCAGGAGCCGAAGTGGTGGAGCGAGCAGGCGCGGATTGACCAGAATCGCACACCCTATGAAGAGCTCCTGAAGCGCAAGCCTGACTGGATTGCCCAGGAACTCAGTCCAGAGGTTTGGGAAAAAAAGCATAGCGCGGTCCAGAGCGCAATCGCCGATCTCGCTCAGACACTCAACGATGTCGCCCCCGACGTCGTCGTGTTGATCGGTGATGACCAGGAGGAACTATTTCTCGACGACTGCATGCCGACGTTCTCGGTCTTCTGGGGGGACAAGAGCTGGGACAGACCGGAATTTATCCATGGTGATATGAGCGTTCCTTCCAGAGCGTCAGTGTTGTGGGCATTTCATGGTGAGAGGCAGGAAGGCTATCCGGGTCATCCGGAGTTCGGTCGCCACATCATTGAAAATCTGATGGAGCAAAACTTTGATGTGGCTCAGTACTCACGCCAGCACGAACAACGCTCTCTGGGACATGCCTTTACGTTCGTGCGTCGCCGCATCATGCGCGAGGACAAGATCATCCCGATGATCCCCGTGCTTATCAACACCTACGTTCCTCCGAACCAACCCACTGCGGCGCGTTGCTACGCGTTTGGACAGGCAATCCGCAAGGCGATCGAATCGTGGCCCCGCGCGGAACGCGTAGCGGTGATTGCCTCTGGTGGGCTCAGTCACTTCGTTATCGACAGCGAGTTTGATCGCCAGATACTGGAGGGGCTCGCCAAGGGCGATGGCGAGGCGCTCTCCTCAGTCCCGAGAAGTAAGTTGCAGTCCGGATCTTCGGAGGTTCTGAACTGGATTGCGGCGGGCGGGGCACTCGAGGGATTGCGCATGAAGCTCGTTGACTACATCCCTGGATATCGCTCGGAAGCGGGGACGGGCGTAGGCATGGCGTTCGCAAAATGGCTATGAACCCAGACCGACCACACCGCGAATCTTTTGATCTGGAAGGGATTTCGCATGCCGTGCCGATTCCTTTTGGCACCCGAGTCGGAGACATGCTGTTCTCCTCCGGAATCATGGGAGTAGACCCATCGACTGGTAGTCTGGCCGAGGGTCTCTCTGCGCAGGTCCGATTCGCTTTCGCAAACATGGAAAGGCTGTTGAAAGAGGCTGGAGGCGATTTGGGTGATGTCGGCCATGTCCGGGTGCTCGTTAGCGAGGAGGGATATCGCGCTGCTGTTAACGAAGAATGGCTGCGCGCTTTCCCTGATGCGCATGACCGTCCCGCTCGCCATACAGTCGTGTCCGCGCTCCGAGGCGGCATGCTTGTTCAACTTGAAATCATAGCCGTACTGAAATGACCAACGTGAACGATTCAACGATCCTGGAGCGGCTTGGCCGGCTCGACACCTGTGCCGTTTCCGACAGCCTGGACAAGCTCTCTCTCAAAGGCACAGTCACAGGACTCTCACCGCTATCGTGTCTGGCGAAAGTATACGGACGCGTTATGACCGTGAAACTGGTGAAGGCCGATGAGGTTTCGAGCAGAGGAACGCCCACTCCGCACCTCGGTGCGCGGGCCATCGAAATGGCGCAGAAGGGAGACGTCATCGTAGTCGAACAGCGTACCGGAATCGTCGCTGGATCCTGGGGCGGAATTCTGTCGACTGGCGCAAAAGTTCGCGGGATCGCAGGTGTTATCTCTGACGGGCTAGTGCGTGACGTTGACGAGGCGCGTGGATTGGGATTCCCGATCTATGCGCGTGGCTCGACAGCCCTCACAGCGCGTGGCCGAGTTGCGGAACTGGAGACGGGCGGAACAGTACAGATCGCGGACGCGACTGTGCAAACGGGCGATTACGTGATTGCAGATGGAACCGCCGTCGTGTTCGTTTCAGCCTCACACATCGCCGCTGTCCTCGATACCGCGGAACAGATAGCAGCTCGCGAAAGCATCATGAGCAAGGCTTTGATGGAGGGGATGTCGATTACGCATGTCATGGGTGCCGACTACGAGGAGATGCTGAAGCGATGAATCAGGACCGAAATGTTGAACGTGCAGCCTCGCTCGACTGCGCAACTTTGAGCGATGCATTGGATCGCCTTGGAATCCACGGGCAATGTGCCTGGATCAAGGCTCGTGCTGACGAGTTCCGGTTGACGGGACGAGCCTTCACGCTTCTTTACGGGCCGGCATCCAAGCCCGCTGGTACGGTAGGCGACTATATCGATGACGTTCCTCCCGGATCGGTTGTCGTCCTCGACAACGGGGGCCGTGAAGATGTAACAGTGTGGGGAGACATCTTGACGGAGATCGCTCATCGTAGAGGGATTGTCGGAACAGTCATAGACGGAATCTGTCGCGACGTCGCGCTCTGTCGCAAGCTCGGCTACCCGGTGTTTTCTCGCGGACATTGGATGCGAACTGGCAAGGATCGTGTGCAGGTGGAGGCCACTGGAGTCGTGGTTTCAATTGGATCGGTTCGCGTCGCGCCAGGTGACCTCGTGCGCGGCGATGCGGACGGTGTAGTGGTCCTACCCAGCGCTCATGAGGACGCCATCCTTGATGCGGCTGAGGAGATTTCGCGTGCCGAAGACGCAATTCGCGCTCTCGCACAAGCGGGTACTCTGAGGTTGACCCGGTTCGACGGATAGATTTGCAGTTGAGTCTAATGCGGTGTGGCACCTCCCGATAAGGTTGAATCGCGGGTTGTCCACGGTCGGGCGGCGGGTCGCCTGTCACGACCACGACGCTGCCCGGCGGTGGGCAACCCGCGCGGCGATAAGCTTTGATCTTGCGCATGCAGGTTTTCGAACTCGAGCGGCGAACAGTAGCCGATGCTGCTGTGCAGGCGGCGTAGGTTGTACCAGCTCTCCAGAAACGAGAACAGACGCCGCCGTGCCTGTTCGTGGGTCGCGAAGTGTTCACGACAGAGCAGTTCGGCTTCGAGTGTGCCAAAGAACGACTCGCACATCGCGTTGTCATAGGCATCGCCGGCCGTGCCCATCGACGGCTGTACGCCTGCTTCGCGGCATCGCCGCCCAAAGGCAATGGACGTGTATTGACAGCCCTGATCGGAATGTAGAATCACACCGTCATGGTGTCGTTGCTGCAACGCCATGTCCAGCGCGCGTAACATCAGTTCGGTGTACAGATG